>CANHCS010000045.1 GCA_947459195.1 Sphingobacteriaceae bacterium | reverse complement strand
ATTCATTTCCATCTTCCCATTTGGTGGTTTCTTTAGTTTCAATGCATGATTTGGTCAAGAAAGCATAGTCGTTAGACATGTCTTTGAAAACCACTAATCTATAGTTTTTTGGATGTAAATCAGCTTTCATCTTCTTTCAATATCTTTTTTGAGAGGGGCAAATATAGCGTAAAAAGTCAAAACAAAAAATTCAAAACGTAAAAAATATTAGGATTTAATCTCCTGACAAAGTTCAACCAAAACGCCATTGGCATCTTTTGGATGCACAAAACACACCAGTTTATTGTCGGCTCCCTTTTTGGGCTGCTCGTTCAATATGGTAAAACCTTCTTTTTTCAACCGTTCCATTTCAGCATAAATATCATCTACAGCAAATGCCAGGTGATGAATTCCTTCACCCCGCTTTTGTATGAATTGATAAATCGCACTCTCTTCAGCAGTAGCCTCCAAAAGCTCTACCTTACTATCTCCCACTTTAAAAAATGCAGTATTGACATACTCTGATGCTACCTCTTCAATTTTGTAGTGTTTCACCCCAAGTAATTGCTCGTAAGTTTTGCAGCTGCTGTCTAAATCTTTTACTGCAATACCAATATGTTCGATTTTTTTCATTTCCAGAACTTTGCAACAAAAATGACGATTTTATGGCGAATTCACCACGTAAAACAACATTTTCTGAAAAGTATTTTTGCTATCTTTGTATCTGAATTTAAACTGATTCCAAATAAAACAGATGAAAATACCTGTATATCTTGATAATAATGCAACCACACCCATGGATCCAAGGGTATTGGAAGCGATGTTGCCATATTTTACTGAAAAATTCGGGAATGCGGCCAGCCGCAACCATGCTTTTGGATGGGCTGCTGAAGAAGGTGTAGATTATGCCCGTGAACAAGTGGCTCAATTGATCGGTGCCAATGAAAAAGAAATCATTTTCACTTCTGGTGCTACTGAAGCCGACAACCTGGGTATTAAAGGTGTTTTTGAAATGTATCAGGACAAAGGTAATCACATCATTACCACTGTAACTGAACATAAAGCAGTTTTAGATACTTGCAAACATCTTGAAAAGCAAGGTGCTAAAGTAACTTACCTACCCGTAAAAGAAGACGGGTTAATTGATCTTAAAGAATTAGAAGCTGCCATGACCCCGCAAACCATTTTGGTTTGCATCATGTACGGCAATAACGAAATAGGCGTAATTCAACCGGTTAAAGACATTGCTGCCATTGCTCATAAGCACGGCGCTTTATTCATGACCGATGCCACTCAGACAGTTGGAAAAATTCCTGTGAATGTGGATGCCGACGGCATTGACCTGATGGCATTTACCGGCCACAAAATGTACGGACCAAAAGGTGTTGGCGCCTTGTACGTTCGTCGTAAAAACCCGAGAGTAAAAGTAACTGCCCAAATGGACGGTGGTGGTCACGAGCGTGGTATGCGTTCGGGCACACTCAACGTTGCGGGGATTGTAGGTTTTGGAAAAGCTGCAGAAATTTGCCGTTTGGAAATGGATGCTGAGGCAAAACGTTTGGCCGCTTTACGCGATAAATTGCAATCATCACTATTAGAGTTAGAGGAAAGTTATGTGAACGGTAATATAGAACATCGTTTACCACATGTAGCAAACATATCTTTCAAATACGTGGAAGGTGAAGGCTTGATGATGGCCATGAAAGATCTGGCAGTTTCATCTGGTTCTGCATGTACTTCTGCTTCCTTAGAGCCGTCTTACGTATTAAAAAGTTTAGGCCTTTCTGATGATTTGGCACACTCTTCGATACGTTATGGTCTGGGACGTTTTACCACCGAAGAAGAAGTGGATTACGCAATTCAAGTCACCAAAAAAGCAGTGAACCATTTACGCGACCTTTCTCCACTGTGGGAAATGTTTAAAGAAGGTATCGACCTGGATAAGGTTGAATGGGTTGAACATTAATCCATTTGCTAATTTGTCCACAAGACCATTAGCAGATGAAATGAAATAAATAAAACAACTGAATAATAGACAAATTGTCTAATCAACAAATCGAAATATTATGGCATATTCAGATAAAGTAATTGATCATTATACCAATCCACGCAACGTGGGTACGCTCGATAAAAGCAAAAACAATGTGGGCACTGGCTTAGTTGGTGCACCAGAATGCGGTGACGTGATGCGTTTACAGATTGAAGTAGACAGCAATAATGTAATTACCGACGCCAAGTTTAAAACTTTCGGCTGCGGTTCTGCCATTGCTTCTTCTTCTCTTGCAACCGAATGGTTGAAAGGTAAATCGATTGATGACGCCATCACTATTGATAACATGGATATCGTAGAAGAATTGGCTTTACCCCCAGTAAAAATCCACTGTTCTGTGTTAGCAGAAGATGCGATCAAAGCAGCCATCAACGATTACCGTGTTAAAAATGGCCTGGCTCCAATTGAGTCCGAAAAAAGCCATCACTAAGACATCACCATGGTAAGCGTTACCGATAAAGCCAAAGAAAAAGTTGAAAGCCTAATGCAAGAAGCAGGATTAGACCAATCTTATTTCCTGCGTGTTTCTGTACAGGGCGGCGGCTGTTCGGGTTTAACTTACAAATTAGATTTTGACAACGAAGAAAAGACTGGCGATCAGTTTTTTGAAGATAAAGGTGTCCGCATGGCATTGGATATGAAATCTTTTCTTTACCTGGCAGGTACCGAACTAGATTTCACAGATGGCCTGAATGGCAAAGGATTCAACTTTAACAATCCAAATGCCAGCAGAACCTGCGGATGCGGTGAAAGTTTTTCAGTTTAATAAGGGTTAATCAACACATAAGAGGGCAAAGAAATTTGCCCTTTTGTTTTTTAGCCCGATTGCGTATTATTGCTAACTAACCAACCCCTTAATTAACCAATAAGGATATGAGTTTAATTAATGAACATACTACCATTCCTAAACTTTTGAGGAATGTAGTTCAACACGTACATCCAGAGGATCATACTTTTTTAAAGCATAAAGTTGGAGCCAACTGGGAAGAAATTTCTTTCAAAAAAGTCTTAGATACCGCTGATGCGATCTCAAGCTACTTGCTCGATATCGGTATTAAAAAAGGAGACCGCCTTGCGCTGATCATTGAAAACTGCCCGGATTACATTTTTTACGATCAGGCATTACAGCAGATTGGCGCAGTGAACGTTTCTGTATACCCTACCCTCAGCGAAAATGAGATTGAATACATTTTAAAAGATTGCGGAGCCAAAACAATTTTAGTGGGCAATCCCTATCTCTTCCGTAAAATTTTAAAAATTAGCAATAACTGCCCAGAGTTGATCAGAATCGTTCCTGCTTTCGACGATTACCAGAAATACCTGGAAAAACAAAGTATCAATGCAGGTATCCTATCTTTCAAAGAACTGATCAGAGAAGGTGAACAAACCCTTGATGTGCATCGTAAAGAATTAGATATTTTGAGAGATGAGGTACTTCCAAGCGATCTTTCCTCACTAATTTATACTTCTGGCACCACCGGCACACCAAAAGGCGTGATGCTCACCCACTCAAATTTTGTGGAAAATGTACGGGTCTGCCTACAACAGATCCCGGTGATAGATCATAACGAAACCTTTCTCTCTTTTTTACCACTATCTCACGTTTTTGAACGAACAGCTACCTACCATATTTGCTGTGCCATGGGCTGTACCATTGCCTTTGCTCAAAGTCTCGAATTGCTGGCAAAAAACATGACCGAAGTTAGCCCAACCATCATGGCTTGTGTACCACGCTTATTGGAGCGTATCCATGACAAAGCCATGAAAAACGGTACTTCAGCAGGTGGCATCAAAGCTCATATCTTCCTGTGGGCTTTAAAAATAGGCCAAAACTACCGCGAAATAATCGAGTCGGGCAAAAAACCGGGTGCAATACTTGGCTTACAACAAAAACTCGCCGAAAAATTAGTTTTCAGCAAAATCAAAGAGAAAACTGGTGGACGCCTCAAATTCATGATCTCGGGTGGAGCGGCCTTACCTAAAAATATTGGTGAGTTTTTCGGCAATTTAGGAATCAAGATCTTAGAAGGTTTTGGTTTAACCGAAACTTCACCGGTAATGTCAGTAACCGAATACCATCGTCAGGTTTATGGCACCGTTGGCCGCGTAATTCCTGGCATAGAAGTAGGTATTCAGGATGTAGAAACCAAAGAATTGATCACCGTTCAGCATCACGATAGTTTCAACGAAACTTTTGAGTGTGGCGAGGGAGAAGTAGTAGTTCGTGGGCATTGTGTAATGAAAGGTTATTGGAACAAGCCGGAAGAGACTGCCAAAGTAATCGACCAAGATGGCTGGTTCCATACCGGAGATGTAGGGCGCTTTTTCAAAGGAAACCTGCAGATCACAGACCGGATCAAAAACATGCTGGTGAACGCTTATGGTAAAAACATCTACCCAACTCCGGTAGAAAACACTTACCTCAAGAGTCCGAAAATTGAGCAGATCTTTTTAATAGGCGATAAACGCGAATACATTACGGCAATTTTGGTGCCTGCTCGCGAAACCCTGCAGGAAACCTTCAAACTAAAAGACGAATTTTTCAATCAGCCGGAGGCCTTCATCAGCGACGCAAATATCCTGAACTGGGTAGAAGACGACATTAAACACCTCTCCAACGAATTGGCAAAATTTGAACGCATCAAACACTTCAAATTGAAACGAAATCCATTCACCATCGAAGATGGAGAAATGACGCCTACCCTTAAAACCAAACGTAAGGTGATTGAGCAAAAATATGCAGCTGCAATTGATGAGCTGTATGTCGAAGAAATGGCATAAAAACGCTATTTTTGCACAAATTTTAAATACGAAATGAGTATAGGTTTATCTGAACAGGAGATTTTGCGCCGGGAGGCGATGGCTGAGCTACGGAATTTGGGTATTGACCCTTATCCTGCAGAGGCTTTTGAAGTGAATGCCTTTGCCAGCGATATAAAAGAGAACTACGAACGCGATAAAACAGCCTATAAAAACATCAGCATGGCTGGCCGCATCATGAGCCGACGCATCATGGGCAGTGCCTCATTTGCCGAGATTCAGGATTCAAGCGGTCGTATTCAGGTGTACCTGAACCGCGATGAAATTTGCCCTGAAGAGGATAAGACCTTATACAATACCGTATTCAAGAAATTACTCGACATAGGCGATTATGTGGGCATACATGGCTATGTTTTCACGACACAAACCGGCGAAATTTCGGTGCATGTAACTTCGTTCAAGGTGCTTTCGAAATCGCTGAAACCCCTACCCATTGTAAAACGCGATGAAGAAGGCAATATTTATGATGGCTTTACCGACCCAGAGCTGCGCTACCGTCAGCGTTATGTGGATTTGACGGTAAACCCTGAGTTCAAGCATATTTTCATGAACCGCTCGAAGGTGATCAACACCATGCGGAATTATTTCGACAGCCAAGGCTGGATGGAAGTAGAAACGCCTATCCTGCAACCGGTTCATGGCGGTGCGGCGGCTCGTCCGTTTAAAACGCACCACAACACACTAGACATGCCTTTGTTCCTGCGTATTGCCAATGAATTATACCTGAAACGTTTGATAGTGGCTGGTTTTGACGGGGTGTACGAATTCGGAAAAATGTTCCGAAACGAGGGCATGGACCGTACGCATAATCCGGAATTCACCTCTATGGAGATTTATGTGGCTTATAAGGATTATGTGTGGATGATGGCCATGGTGGAAGAATGTTTAGAGAAAGTGGCTACCGCGATTCATGGTACGCCGAAAGTGAAGGTGGGTGAACATGTGATCGATTTTGCCGGACCGTATGAGAAATTGTCGATGTACGATTCGATCAAAAAATACACCGGAATTGATATTTCTGAAATGGATGAGGCCGGCCTACGCAAAACCTGCAAAGAATTGGGCATTGCCGTAGACGATACCATGGGCCGGGGCAAGCTAATCGACGAGATTTTTGGAGAAAAGGTAGAGGCCAATCTGATTCAGCCAACTTACATTACTGATTATCCGATTGAGATGACGCCTCTGGCGAAGAAACACCGTAGCAAAGATGGTTTGGTGGAGCGCTTCGAATTGTTTGTGATGGGTAAGGAAATTGCCAATGCTTACTCTGAACTAAACGATCCGATCGACCAGCGAGAGCGTTTCGAAGATCAGCTAAAGCTGGCCGACCGCGGAGATGAAGAGGCCATGGCCATGGACGAGGACTTTTTACGTGCCCTAGAATATGGCATGCCGCCAACATCAGGCTTGGGTATTGGCATTGACCGTTTGGTAATGTTGATGACCAATCAAAGCACTATACAAGAAGTATTGTTCTTCCCGCAGATGCGACCGGAGAAAAAGGCTAAAATTTCGTCGGCAGAAGATTTTGTAGCGGTGGGTGTTCCTGCAGAATGGGTGCCCGTAGTGCAGAAAATGGGCTTTCTAACCGTAGAAGAATTAAAAGCAGCCAACCCCAACAAGGTATTCAACGACCTTGGGGGCATGCGCAAGAAAATGAAACTGGATGTCACCATGCCTGCCAAAGAAGTGGTGATGGCTTGGTTTGAATAAAAAAAGCCCTCCGATAAATCGGAGGGCTTTTTTGTTATCTATAACCCCTCACCTGTTGGGTGCGGTCGAGTTGACCCATTTGGGCTTGCATCATCTTAATCTGATCGGCTAATAACTTGTTCTTATCGGCTTTTTTGGCTTCCTGCAGCAACTGTGTCGCTTCACGCTTGTTACGCTTGGCCATGGCAATGCCAGCCAAACTCAATTTAGCCAGGGCAATGTTATGATCCATGCTCATGCCATAAGAAAGGGCACGCTTAAAATATTTTTCCGACTGCATGGGTGCTTTACGGCTTTCGATCAAACCCAACAGTAAATGGTAATATCCGTACTGCACACTGATCAACTCACGCTCGTAGTTTTTAATTTTATTCAGCCAAGCTTCGGCTTTGTCCATATTTTCTTTACGCAAGAAATATTGCGCAATCAGCATTTTTTCATTGAAGAAAAAAGTAACGAAAATGAGGATGGCAACTAAAATGCCAACAATACCCCATCCCCAAAACCCGAAAACAATTCCGGCAATAGAACCACCCAAAAGGGCAATTGCAGCAATCAGTCTGATAATATTTGGCATGATATGTGGTTTTTAGTGCAGCAAATATCCGATAAATCTGTCAAATTAAACGCATCAAAAAGTATATTTGGATAATCATGGCAGCGAATCTTCCTCTTTCCTGGAAAACTTATCTGGATCCCGAATTTGAAAAAGACCATATGCTGCAATTGAAAACATTTTTGGACAGCGAAAAGCAGAACGGCTATACCATGCTGCCTAAAAGCGAAGAAGTTTTTAATGCCTTTAATCATACGCCATTCGATGCGGTAAAAATTGTGCTCCTCGGGCAGGATCCCTACCATGGTGTAGGTCAGGCGCATGGACTTTCTTTCTCTGTTCGTAAAGGCATAGCCATTCCTCCATCTTTGCAGAATATTTACAAAGAATTACAAACAGACATCCCCGGGTTCCAATATCCAACACATGGCGAACTCACACAATGGGCCGATCAGGGAGTGCTCCTGCTCAATGCCACGCTCACGGTCAGGTTAAGCCAGGCAGGCTCCCATCAAAATAAAGGCTGGGAGCAATTCACCGATCAGGCAATTGCATCATTAAGTGAACACCGTGAGGGCTTGATTTTTATGCTTTGGGGCAAATTTGCACAAAACAAAATCCCCCTGATCAATACCAACAAACATCATGTATTAATAGCCGCACACCCCTCTCCTTTCTCGGCTTACAATGGCTTTTTTGGTTGCCAGCACTTTTCTAAAGCGAACGAAATTTTAGTACAGCAGGGAAAATCGCCGATTGATTGGCAAATCAAATAGCCTAAGTTGTAAAATTCATTCTAAACCTTGAATCATTTTTTTAACAATATTTAGACTAACCTAAATTTTTAATTAGATTTGTTTAAAATTATTTATTGATGAATTCTTTCACGGAAGAAAATTACCTGAAAACCATTTTCCATTTGAGTGAAAAGGCCGATGGGCCGGTTGCAACCAATAGCATCTCGGAGGTAATGGGCAACAAAGCGGCTTCGGTAACGGATATGCTGAGGAAGTTAGCGGAAAAAGGCTTGATAAACTATGTTAAATATCAAGGGGTGAGTTTGACAAAGAAAGGTAGAGAAACCGCCATCGCCATTATTCGTAAACACCGGCTGTGGGAGGTTTTTTTGGTGGAAAAATTAGGTTTTAAATGGGACGAAGTACATGATATTGCAGAGGAGTTGGAGCATATTAAAGCACCAGAGCTGGTAGATCGTTTAGATACATTTTTGGGGCATCCAACTCACGATCCACATGGCGACCCCATCCCGAATAGCCACGGAGAATTTCAACACAATGAATGGATCATCTTGACAAAAATGAATCCTGGTCAAACTGGAATTTTATCTGGTGTGAGTGAACACTCTACTGTGTTTTTACAGTACTTAGAACAACAAGGTTTACTGCTCGGCACCCGTATTAAACTGGAAGAAATTATGGCTTTTGATGGGTCATTAAAATTATTAATCAATCAGAATCAAAGTTTATCCATTAGCCGTGAGGCGGCAAAAAATCTATTGATGCTACATGAAAACTAAACAAAAAACATCCTTGAGCGAAGTACATGCTTCTGTGAACATTACCAACAAAACAGGTTACAGAAAACTATTTGCATTTCTGGGCCCTGCTTACCTGGTGAGCGTGGGCTACATGGACCCTGGTAACTGGGCTACGGATATTGCAGGAGGCAGTCAGTTTGGTTATCAACTGATCTGGGTATTGCTCATGTCGAATTTGATTGCGGTGTTATTACAAACTTTGAGCGCCCGCTTAGGTATTGTTGGGGGGATGGATTTGGCTCAGGCTTCCAGAAATGCTTACCCGACATGGGCCAATTATCCATTGTATGTACTCGCACAAATTGCGATTGTAGCCTGCGATCTGGCCGAAATCATCGGAATGGCAATTGGATTGAACCTACTTTTTGGCCTGCCGCTCATCTGGGGTATTTCTATTACCATTTTTGATACCATCTTATTACTCTTTTTATTACACAAAGGCATTCGATTGATGGAGAGCTTCATCATCTCCATGGTATTTGTAGTAGGCGTTTCTTTTTTAATGGAGATGTTTATTGTACAGCCCGAAACCGCAGATATACTGACTGGATTTAAACCATCTGTACTTAGCGGGGAAGCCCTATACATTGCCATTGGGATTATAGGTGCTACGGTAATGCCGCACAATTTGTACCTCCACTCTTCACTGGTACAAACCAGAAAGATAGAACGTAGCGAAAAAGGCATCAAGGAGGCGCTTAAATTCAATTTTATGGACACCACCATTGCTCTTAACCTGGCATTTTTGGTCAATTCCGCAATCCTGATACTTGCAGCAGCTGCTTTTTACAAAAATGGCTTATACGAAGTAGCAGAAATTCAAGATGCTCATCAGTTATTAAAAAATATATTCGGGTCGCTGGCTCCTACCCTTTTTGCCATTGCGCTCATTGCTTCTGGACAGAGCTCTACAATTACGGGAACTTTAGCAGGCCAAATTGTGATGGAAGGCCATTTAAACTTACGTATTCAACCCTGGCTACGTAGGCTAATCACCCGTTTACTGGCCATTGTACCGGCATTTTTAACCATCATTTATTTTGGAGAAGAATCGCTGGGCGAATTGCTGGTTTTAAGTCAGGTGGTTTTGAGTTTACAGTTGGGATTTGCCATCATTCCATTGATTCATTTTAACTCCGATAAAAAACTAATGGGCCAATTTAGTATCAAAACATGGGTCAAAATCCTTGCCTGGATCAGTGCCACTATCATTATCGGATTGAATGTAAAATTGGTATTTGAGGAGATTATTGGCTGGTTGGCAAGTGCCGAAAATACCTGGTGGATCTATGGCTTGGTCATCCCGCTTGCTATTGGAGTTGGCTTGTTGTTATTATACATCCTGATTTATCCTTTCTGGAAACCAGAACTGAGCAAAACGATGCACATCCCTCATGGAGAAGCGCAAGCAATTGATGGAATCAAACCAATCAAGTATGAGACAATTGGCATCACGGTCGACTTTTCAGACAAAGATCTGGACACCCTGCGGCATGCGGTACTGCAAGGTGGCAAAAACGCAAGATACACATTGATTCACGTAGTTGAAACCGCCGGAGCACGTTATCATGGAGAAGAAGTAATGGATTTGGAGACCGGGGTTGATATCGAAAACCTTAGGAAATACCAAGTCAACCTAAAGGATTTGGGCTATGAAGCCGATTTTCAAATTGGTTATGGTGCTACCGCCAAAGAAATTGTAGATATTGTGAATGCAGAGCAGATCGATCTCTTGGTGATGGGAGCACATGGCCACCGTAACCTCAAAGATGTAATTTTTGGAACCACCGTAAACAAAGTAAGACATCGGGTGAATATCCCGGTGCTGATTGTTAATTAAAAAAGAATGAGAAAAACCTGTTTAATATGTTGGTTTATGTTCACTCAAGCTTTTGCACAACAAAGTTCGAACATAAAAAAGCAATTTCACCTATTTAAACCTACTCCAAAAAATTTAATGCGGGGTTTAGAAACTGACCGGCCGGATATTACCGAAAGTGCTTATTCGGTAGATGCTGGACATTTTCAAATTGAAACTGACTTGTTTAAGACGGTTAAAAACGGCACCCGAAGCAATTATACCAGGCAGAATTTCTATAACCTGGCAAATCTGAAAATTGGGTTGAATAATCACTCCGACTTGCAATTGGTAGTTGAAAATTACGTGACTGAAAAAGTAAAAGTGGGAGATCAGTTAAGCAGGAGCCGAGGTTTTGGACAATTAACACTTCGGTACAAACATAATTTATGGGGCAATGATGAAGGTAAAACAGCCTTGGCCGTAATGCCCTACCTCAGCTTCCCTACTGGTAAATTCGTTGAACACCAAAGTATAGAGGGAGGAATCATTTTCCCATTTGCATTGGCTTTGAACGATGACTGGGGTATGGGGGCACAAGCTCAAATAGATTTCATTAAAACGGAATCGGGATATGATCAACAGGTATTGAACTCGATAACTTTTGCAAGAGATTTTGCTAAAAATTGGAATGCATTTATAGAAAGTTATTATACCTACCAACTGAAAGCAGCAGTATTCAATCTTTCAGTGAACGGGGGCGTTTCTTATTCTATTTCCGAAAATTTGAAATTAGACGCCGGATTTAACTACGGCCTTACCAAAAACACAGATAAAGTTTATTTCACCGGATTTTCTTTCAGATATTAGCGCAAAATTTGAGTCATGTCTGGCGATCTGAATATCCGTAACAAAAAAGCTTACTTCGAGTATCACATTCTTGAAGAGTTTGTTGCTGGAATTAAGTTGCTGGGTACAGAGATCAAATCGATCAGAGAAGGAAAAGCAAATATCAACGATGCATTTTGTGCTTTCCTCAATGAGCAACTGTATGTGAGAAACATGCACATTGCAGAATACTCACACGGATCGTTCTATAACCACGAGGCTAAACGCGATCGTGTTTTGTTACTCAATAAAAAAGAACTGAACAGGCTCAAAGCAAAAACTGAGGAAAAGGGTTTCACCATCATCCCCTTAAAAATGTTCGTCAGCGACCGCGGATATGCCAAACTACTCATTGGCTTGGCACAGGGGAAAAAACTCTACGATAAACGGGAAAGTTTAAAAGAGCGTGATGCAAAGATCGAACTGCAAAGGGTGATGAAGCGCTAAAACTACCAGGCCTGATCGCCCACCAGGGGTACAAATCGGAAGGTATCCAACACAATTTTTTCGTATTCCGTTTCGGAGACACGCAGTACCGTCACCATTTTCTGTTCCTTGCTATCTCCTACCGGGATGACCAAAATTCCGCCAATTTTAAGCTGCTTCAATAAAACTTCGGGCACTACTGGAGCCCCTGCAGTTACCAAGATTTGGTCATAAGGTGCATGTTCAGGAATACCTAATGACCCATCTCCCAGAAAAAATTCTGGTTGATAGCCCATTTTGGGCAGCACTTCTTTGGTGCGTTCGTATAATTTCTCCTGACGTTCGATGGTGTATACTTTGGCTCCTAGCTCCACTAAAATGCAGGTTTGATAGCCAGATCCGGTACCAATCTCTAAGACCTTATTCCCTTTACGAACATGCAGCAGCTCCGTTTGATAGGCCACAGTATAGGGCTGAGAAATGGTTTGTCCTTCGCCAATTGGGAAAGCAATGTCCTTATAAGCCTGATTCCAGAAAGTTTCATCAAAAAAATAATGACGGGGAACTTTCCCGATGGCCGCCAGCACTTTTTCATCAGCAATGCCACGCTCCTTTAACAAAGCCACCAGTTTTTTTCGAGCTCCCTGTTCCCGGTAATTATCAATCAGTTTATAAGCCATCTCACACTATATTTCGCAGCAAAAATAAAAAGCCATTAATAAGGATCAACATCTATTTGAATAATGCTGCCCTTGGCCATTGCTTCGGTTTCAAATTTTTGAATCATTTGTTGTAGTGCCGCCTTCAATTTTTGAACCGACACCCCCTCTTTCTCCACCTTGATCAGTATCTTCTGAATATAAAAATTTCGTATCCTGCTCACCAGAGGTGCTTCGGGGCCCAAAACACGATCTCCAAATTGCTGTTTTAAAATCAAAGCAAAATGATTGGCTATCCGATTCAATTTAGACTGGTCTTTATGTTTGATGTCTAAATTAATCAATCGATACATGGGTGGATATTGGTAATTTCTTCGCTCGATGAGTTCTGTCTCGAATAATTGCTGATAATCGTTATTGAGTACCTGCTGCAACACGCGGTGTTGGGTATCGTAAGCCTGGATGATCACCTTCCCCTGCTGGTCACGACGACCAGCCCTCCCAGCCACTTGGGCCATCAGCTGATAACTGCGTTCAAAAGCCCTAAAATCAGGATAATTAAGCATGGCATCTGCATTAATGATCCCAATGGTACTCACCTTTTCAAAATCCAAACCCTTGGCTACCATCTGTGTACCCACTAAAATATCAATCCGGCCATCTTCAAAATCGTTCAGCAATTGCTGAAATCCATGCTTGGTACGGGTCGCATCCAAATCCATTCGTGCAATCTTTGCATCGGGAAAAATCAAACTCAATTCATCTTCAATTTTTTCAGTGCCATAACCCTTTTGTTCAATTTTAGCAGAACCGCAAGCCACACAATTAGCCACTAAATCCTGGCGATAGCCACAATAATGGCAATGCAACTTTCCACTGCTTTTGTGATAGGTTAAACTAACATCACAATGCAGACATTTGGCACTGTGACCACAAGTTTGGCAAACCAACACGGGTGCATAGCCTCTACGGTTCTGAAAAAGGATAATTTGTTCCTGCCGGGATAAAGCCCCCCTCATCTCCTCTATTAACACACTGGTGAAATGCGATTGCATGGTTTTGCGCTTCGTTTCCTCGGCAATGGAGACTACCTGAATAGCGGGAAGCTGAACGCCACCATAACGCTCTTGAAGCGTTACAAGCCCATACTTGCCGATTTTGGCATTGTAATAACTCTCCAAACTGGGAGTAGCAGATCCTAGTAAAACCTTGCATTGATGCAGCGCAGCCAAATAGATGGCGGTATCTCTGGCATGATAACGTGGGGCTGGATCAAATTGTTTATAGGAATTTTCATGTTCTTCGTCCACCACAATGAGACCCAAATCATTAAATGGTAAGAAAACGGCCGAACGTGCTCCCAATATGACCTTAAACTCCCCTTTTTGAACTTTCTGCCAAATTTCCGCCCGTTCCTGATCGCTGAATTTAGAGTGATAAACTCCAATCTGGTTACCAAAATATTGCTGCAATCGCTGGATAATCTGCGCCGTCAGTCCAATTTCAGGTAGCAGGTAGAGTACTTGTTTGTCTTGTTTAAGAAAGCCTTCAATTAAACGAATATAAATTTGTGTTTTACCAGAGGCAGTTACACCATGCAGCAAGGCAACTTCATGATCGTGTAATTCTTTCTCCAGTTGCTGCAAGGCCTGCGTTTGACCTTCGTTCAATAAGAATCCAGGTAGAAGCTCTTCTTCGTATTGCTTTAAGCGACTAACTTCTTTTTCATAGCTTACAAAAACTTCTTTATCAAGGAGTGCCTTGAGCGCTGCAGGGCTAGCAGCACTTTGCTCTAATAAATCGGATTTACTAACCTCATCCTGATTTTTAGACAAATGCAAAAAGCCCAGCAAAAGGTCTAACTGTTTTGGGGCCCTTTCCAATACCTGAAATAACTCCTTTCGGTTTTCGGCATCCTGATAAAAGTGATGTAATTTGATGTATGTCTTCTTTCTGGCCTGATATTTTTCAATAATTTCTTCAGAAACAGAGATGATTCCTTTTTCCAGGAGTGATTTGATGATCGGAAAAACCGTTTTCTGTCCCAAGATTTTACTGATATCGCCCACCGACAATTCAGGTTGAATTTCCAGGGCATCCAGAATCAGGAATTCCTTATCGCTTAGACTGGATCTGTCAATTTCTATTTCTGAGTTAAATATGATTTTTGTTTCACTCGCCAATTTGAGAGCCGAAGGCAAGGCCGCCTGCATCACTTCGCCCATGGAGCACAGATAATAGGAAGCCATCCATTCCCATAATTTTAATTGCCGGGCGTTTACAATGGGCTGCTCATCCAGCACATCGATCAGGTACTTGGCTTCGTAAGCTATTGGCGGCTGATCGCCAATGGCAGAAATAATGGCTGTGTAAATCTTACTTTTCCCAAACTGAACAACCACTCGTTTGCCCACTGCCACTTGTTCATTCAATTCAAATGGAACACGATAGGTATAAGCTTTCGCAAGTGAAAGCGGCAAAATAACCTCCACAAAAAGGGTGCGCCTGTCTGGGCCGGAAACCTGATTGAATTGGAGCATTTAATTTTTCTTAAATCCGGATATAGCTAAAAAACACCAACCAATAATCAAAAGCAAACCTCCAAAGGGTGTAACAGGGCCTAAAATAGCGACCGGTAGCTGTAATATTTCACGTAAACTGAGTAAATAAAGCGAACCGGAGAATAAAACAATTCCGAGTCCGAAACACCAGGCAGCACGGTTGATAAATTTATTTGCCGGCATGAGGCCCAAGGCAAGCAAAGACAGCGTATGAATAAAATGATATTGAACCGCTATTTCCCAATTACCAAGTGCTGCAGGACCTATCAAGCTCTTTAAGGCATGAGCACCAAATGCTCCAAAAATAACCGCCAGGGCAGCAGAAATGGCTGCAATGCTTACCAATCGTTTGTTCATATCTAAATTTGGAAATTAGTGCTAAATTAAGAAATAGCAAGGCATAAGTGCAGGAAAAGCCTGTAATAATTTATAATTCCAAAGGCTGGATTAACGAAAATCTTTAGGCTTGGTAGCGATGAAATCTTTTAAATAATACGGCTCGAAATAAGCCAAATCTTCAAAATCCTCAACCAAGAACTTTTCATGAGCGATGCTGCTAAGATCAGCAGCTGAATTGACATGGGAAGAAAAGACAAATTGAGCTCCCTGGTAAAGTGATTTACACTTTTCTGCTCCGTCTCCGAAAATTTGGATTTGGTAGTTGTCTGAATAAGCATAGAAGGTATGTTCATCTAATATTTGTGCTTTTACCGGCTCCACTACGCTCAAATCTTGATCAAATAGTGCCATATAAACCTCCATGCGTCGGGCGTCGATCATGGGGCAAAGCAAATTATTAGATTCAGTAGCACCTTTTTTAGCAGCAGCCATGGCTGCCAAAGTTGAAACTGCAATTAATGGCTTATCCAAGGCATAACACAATCCTTTTGCACACGAAACCCCAATCCTTAATCCGGTATAAGATCCCGGGCCCATGCTCACCGCTACAGCATCCAACTCTTCGAGGTTTTTGTCTGCCTTTTTCATCACCTCTTCTATAAAAAGCGTAATATGTGAAGCATGAATATTGGCTTCATTATGCTCTTTCAGAGCGATAACCTGTCCATTTTGAGCCAGGGCGATGGAACAGGAGCGGGTTGCAGTTTCTATCTGTAAGATCAATGCCATGCGTATTTAAATTAAGGTACCGGATCATGTCCATGTGCCCCCCAAGGGTGGCATCGGCCAATACGTTTAAGGGTTAACCAGGCACCCTTCAAAGGTCCGTGTTTCTGGATGGCCTCTATGCCATATTGTGAACAAGTGGGCGTAAAACGGCAAGAACTTCCCAGTAATGGCGACAATAAATATTGGTATAATTTAATGAGCAGTAAGAATAGGGCAGTCAGGACTTTGTTCATTCGGCATTCCCTCCCATCTGTTGTTGCAGCTGCTTCACCAAATTCATCCATAATTTCTTTGATTTTTCTTCCATCAAGCTAAAATCATGAATTTCCTTGCCCACATAAACAATAGACAGCAGCAGGGTGCTCCCATCCGGAATAAAAGGATATAGACACTGTGATTTTTGCAGCCGATAAATTTCTCTGATCCTGCGCTTGATCAAGTTACGGTCGACAGCCCGTTTATATTTGCGTTTAGGAACCTGAAAAAGGACTTTTACTGATACCTCCATCGATTTTACTAAAAGATAGTTGACACGATAAGGGTATAAAAGAAAAGAAGAACCATTATGGAAAAGCTCATCAATGAGCTTTTGACTACATAATCGTTCTTCTTTTTTAAAAGTGTACATTTTTTGAATGCTTGAGCGGGTTCAGATTAATCTCTGACTGCTAATCCGCGGGTAGCGGCAAGCCTTCAAAAATTATGCTTTGTGACGACGCTCGTCAGAAACTGATAATCTTTTTCTGCCTTTAGCTCTTCTTGAAGCTAAAACCCGTCTGCCATTCGCTGTAGACATACGCTCTCTGAAACCATGTTTGTTTCTTCTTTTTCTCTGGGACGGCTGAAATGTTCTTTTCAT
>CANHCS010000044.1 GCA_947459195.1 Sphingobacteriaceae bacterium | reverse complement strand
TGAAAGTAATACCGGGATGGCTTGTTCCTGGATTGGTGTAGGGTTTTCGAACCCTAGTTCAGTGATGGCATTAACAATATCATGACGGATACCCAAGTTCAAAAATGGGTTCATGATAATTTTTAAAATCCCGGCATTATTACCGGAATTGCCGCAAAGGTAGGGATAATTAATGGATACTTAAACTTTTATCGTAATCGGTCGGCCGATTGGATTAGTTTTTCATCCTTCCTGATACTTCTGATTGCTAAAATGAGAAACAATATCGCCACCGAAGGAAGGAGGGCACCAATGCCATAATTATCGGTATTGAAAGTTTGCATCATTGCTGCTTTTTGAATGGTTTTGGCAAGCCAAAAGCTAAAAGCTAAGATCAAAGCAATGGCAGCGTAGCAGAGTTTAATTTGCAAGGCACGATTTTGAAAAAGAAAAATGATGACAAATGGTATAACAGCCAGTAATACACCCACAATGGATAAAAGGGTAAAGGGAGTTGTTTGTACCCAGGCCCCGTTCATGCTTTCATAAACCCCACTTATTTTGGCAGATTGGGCAGCTCCGTTTAAACTGATCCACTGCATGGTTGGGAAAAGGTACAGGGCGAATAAAGAAGCGCTAGCGAAAAATAACCAAATGGACTGTAGGCGTTGAATCATGTTAATTTTTCAATTTATACAAAGATAAAGTTTTGTGGACTATTTCAACCTTTGTCGTTAGCACATCTTGCTGTACCTTTGCGCTATCATGGCGCAACGTTATTTCATCGAGCTGGCATATCTGGGAAAGGCTTACCATGGCTGGCAGATACAGGACAATGCGATCAGCGTTCAGCAAAAATTAAACGAGGCTTTAGAAACTCTGCTGCGCCATCCGGTAGAAACCATCGGCTGTGGCCGTACCGATACCGGCGTTCATGCTACTCAGCACTTCGCTCATTTAGATACCGACGTAGAACTCACCGATCGGCACCTTTACAGCCTGAATGGCTTGCTCCCCTTTGATATTGCCGTAAAAAGATTCATTCCTGTTGCTACCGATGCCCATGCCCGCTTCGATGCCCAATTACGGGCCTACGAATACCATGTTCATTTTGAGAAAAATCCCTTCAGGCAAGATTTCTCCTGGTTTTTGAAAGAAATACCAGATCTGAATTTGATGAATGAAGCCGCAGCACAATTGAAGAATTACACCGATTTCTCTTGTTTTAGCAAGTCAAATACCCAAACATTTACCAATAATTGCCAGATTAAAGAAGCCTATTGGGAAAAAAGTGATTTCGGTTTGGTTTTTCATATTGCTGCCGATCGTTTTTTAAGGAACATGGTTCGGGCCATTGTAGGTACCTTGGTTGAAATTGGACAGGGTAATATGCCGCCTGAGGCCATTCATCAAATCATTGAGAGTAAAAATCGTTCCAATGCGGGTGCTTCGGTACCTGCCTGTGGACTTTATCTCACTCAAGTAAAATATCCATACTTATAAGATGGCGGAAATAAGTGGTAAAGCTTTCGATTTTCAGCTGCTCTCACGTGTTTTTGTGTATGTAAAGCCTTACCGTTCTGTTTTTTTATTAGCGGTTTTCCTCACCATTGGCTTGGCCATTTTGGCGCCCCTCAGACCTTTACTCATCGAACAAACCATCGATCGCTTTGTGGTCAACAATGATCAGGCGGGTTTGATCAAAATGAGTTTGTTGATGCTGGGTTTGCTGATCTTACAAACGGTAGTGCAATATTACCACACTTATGCCACCAATGGCCTGGGTCAATCGGTAATCCGTGATTTACGAATTGCGATTTTTAATCACATCACCAGTTTGCGTTTAAAATATTTCGACCGCACGCCCATTGGCCAATTGATTACCCGTACGGTATCCGATCTGGAAACCATTGCCGATATATTTTCTGAGGGTTTGATATCCATCATTGGAGATGTCCTGCAAATCGTCACCATCATCGCCTGTATGACCATCTATAGCTGGAAACTTACACTGGTGGTTTTATTGCCCATGCCTTTGCTGTTGTTAGCAACCTATGTTTTTAAAGAAGCCATCAAAAAAGCTTTTCAGGATGTGAGAAGACAGGTAACACAGCTCAATACTTTTTTACAGGAACACATTACCGGCATCAGCGTGATTCAGTTTTTTGCTCGTGGAGAACAAGAAATGAAAAAGTTCAAAGCCATCAATGCCAAACATCGCGATGCACACATTGCTTCCAACTGGTCTTATTCCATCTTTTTCCCCGTGGTGGAGATCATTTCTGCCATTTCCATGGGGCTTTTGGTCTGGTATGGAGCACAGATGATCTTGAACGAATCGGAAATCATCAATATTTTAAACTTTTTCCAAATTGAGAAAGCAGGTCCAGGTTTGGTGATCGCTTTTTTGATGTTCATTAATATGCTTTTCAGGCCGATAAGGGAGTTGGCCGATAAGTTTAATACCCTGCAAATGGGCATGGTGGCTGCCGAACGTATTTTTCATGTTTTAGATACGGATGAAATTACTCCGAATCAAGGGAAATTGCAGCCAAAGGAGATCAAAGGTGAGATCGAATTTGAAGGAGTTTGGTTTGCTTATCAGGAGGAAAATTGGGTATTGAAAGATATTTCATTTAAACTGAAAGCAGGGGAGACCCTTGCTTTGGTGGGAGCTACAGGAGCTGGTAAATCATCCATCATCAATTTACTCAACCGCTTTTATGAGATCAATAAGGGGAGTATTAAGTTGGATGGTGTAGATATTCGGGAATACGACTTGAGTTTTTTACGATCGAGGGTGGCAACCGTTTTACAAGATGTTTTCCTATTTTCCGATACAGTAGCTCACAATATCGATCTTTATCAGCCGGAAATTACCCTTTCGCAAATTAAGGCTGCCGCCAAAGAAGTCGGAGCAGATGCTTTCATCAACAAACTCCCCGGGAATTACCAATATGAAGTAATGGAACGTGGCGCAACGCTTTCTGCCGGACAGGCCCAATTGGTGTCTTTCATCAGGGCCTTGGTTCACCAACCGTCCATTTTGGTCTTGGATGAAGCTACTTCTTCGGTAGATACTGAAACAGAATTACTCATCCAGGAGGCCATCCTTCGTCTGATGAAAAACCGTACTTCCATCGTAATTGCACACCGACTCTCTACAATCCAACATGCCCATCAGATCCTCGTGTTAGATCAGGGAGAAGTGAAAGAATTAGGCACTCATCAAGAGCTGCTGAAACAAAATAATTATTACAAAAAACTCTACGATTTGCAGTTTTCTTCAGCTGGTGTAGCTAAATCTGTACAATCTGAAATGGATTGATCCCAGCCAGATCAATTGTTTCCACATCTTTCTCGTCTTTCATTGGTCCTTTAAAATAGACCGCTCATCGCATACATTCTACTGTTCATCGGAAATGCCCTGCTTCCACCAGGTTTTAATTCGATAATTGGTACGATAAATGTCGTGCTTCTTTTGTCGCTATAAAGCTGCTATCCAATGAAAAAACTTGTTTTACTTTCAATATTCTGTTTGGCAGTCCTTACGTTACAGGCTCAAATAATGGCAGAGCGGCCGACCATTGGCTCAGCCGCTGAGGAGTCTGTGCTTAATTCGGAGTATTATTTTTCGACTACACTCGGGGAAGCGGTGATCCAAACCATTCAAGGTGATGAAATCATGCTCACACAGGGCTTTCATCAGCCAGATGTAAGTTTGTTTGAGCCAGGGTTGCCGATGGAGATCAAGGTTTATCCCAATCCGGTTGTTGATCAGGTCAAGATCGCTTTTCAGCTCGATGCGCCTACATGGATACAATTTGTATTGATTAATAATGCTGGGCAGATCATTAAGAAATGGCCGAATAAGTGGTTTACAAACGGATTACAGGAACTCAGTTTGGATATTCAAGTGTCATCAGGTTTATACCTGTTAACATTTTGGCTGGGCGACAAAGCCATCACGCATAAAATCGTCATCGAATAAATGCTCTTTGTTATGACTGTAAAAAAGTATGGATTGCTGGTTTTAATACTCTTCTCTTTCATTACTACAAAAGCTCAAGATAGAAGCATACCCACCGCCATGTCTTTTTTACTGACCCGGCCCGATGCCCGGTCTACCGGCATGGGAGACGTGGGAGCAGCCAGTCAACCCGATGCTTATGCATTGTACTCCAATCCCTCGAAAATAGCCTTCACTGAAAACAAAGCCACCATTGGCTTATCTTATGAACCTTTGATGCCCTATCTTACCAAAGATGTGAGTCTGGCTAATTTAGCGGGTATCAGAAAGCTGAATGAAAAATCGGCCCTGGGCCTTTCCATCTATTTTCTTTCTTACGGTAAAATTGAAGGGGCAGATGATAATGGAAATTTCACGCAATACTTCTATCCTAAAGAGTATACCGTCGATTTGAGCTATTCACGGAAATTGAGTGAGACCTTTTCTATGGGATTGACTGCCCGCTATCTGCACAGCGATATACATGACGGTGCTTCGAACAATAATACAGTGGTGGAGCCCTCAAATGCTTTTGCCGTGGATGTATCTGCTTATTTTGAAAAAGAACAGTTGAGTAGTTATTATGGGGCTAAATGGGCATTTGGTGCGGTTATCTCCAATATCGGCACGAAAGTGCGCTACTCCGCATCAAAGACAGAATTTCTTCCTACAAACCTGAAACTGGGCGCCTCTTATAGTTTTCTGATCGATGGGCAAATCCAAAGGCTAACTTTTCATACCGATTTTAATAAATTATTGGTACCCACCCCTCCGGTTTATGATGGGAACGGTCAAATCATAGATGGCAAAGACCCTAACCGTAGTGTAGTATCTTCCTTATTCAGTTCATTTGCCGATGCGCCTGGTGGTTTTTCGGAAGAGCTGCAGGAAATCAGCATCGGTTCTGGAATGGAGTATGTTTACAACGATACTTTTGCGCTCAGAACCGGCTTTTTTTATGAGAATCAGGATAAAGGAAACCGCCAGCATTTTGCCCTTGGAACAGGCTACAAATACAAAAATTTTGGCTTTGATATGGCTTATCTCATCCCGGTTACCAACCGGTTTGTACTCAAAAACAGTGTTAAATTTTCTATTGCTTATGTCATAAAATAATCTAACAGAAAAATCTGTGTTTAATTGACAATTCTTTTTTTGTTTAACACGGGCTTTCTCTTAGTTTTGCGCTACAATAAATCAAGATGAGCGTATTAGTTAATAAAAATTCCAAAGTGATTGTTCAGGGCTTTACCGGCAACGAAGGAACTTATCATGCCACACAGATGATCGATTATGGTACTCAGGTGGTGGGTGGAGTAACTCCTGGTAAAGGCGGACAAAAACATTTAGATAAACCGGTATTTAACACGGTTAAAGAAGCGGTAGATCAAACCGGTGCAGACGTTTCTATCATTTTCGTACCTCCTGCCTTTGCAGCCGATGCGATTATGGAAGCGGCTGAGGCTGGTATTAAAGTGATTGTTTGTATCACCGAAGGTATCCCAACCAAAGATATGATCCAGGTGAAAGAATATATTTCAGACCGCGATTGTAGATTAATTGGTCCGAATTGTCCTGGTATCATTACTGCCGATGAAGCTAAAATTGGTATCATGCCTGGCTTTATCTTCAAAAAGGGTCGTGTGGGTGTGGTATCCAAATCAGGAACTTTAACTTATGAAGCGGTTGATCAGGTGGTAAAAGCCGGTTTAGGTATTACTACGGCTATTGGAATTGGTGGCGACCCGATCATCGGAACCCCAACTAAAGAAGCAGTAGAGTTACTGATGAACGATCCCGAAACAGACGGAATCATCATGATTGGTGAAATTGGTGGTGGTATGGAAGCCGAAGCTGCCCGTTGGATCAAAACCAATGGTACCAAGCCGGTGGTTGGTTTTATTGCCGGACAAACAGCGCCTCCTGGACGTCGTATGGGCCATGCTGGAGCGATTGTAGGTGGTGCCGATGACACTGCTGCAGCCAAAATGAAGATCATGAGCGAATGCGGTATCCGTGTGGTTGAATCTCCAGCGGAGATTGGTGCTGCCATGGCAGAAGAATTGAAAAAAGCGGGAAAATAAGTTTACATTCCCTTTACTGAATAGATCCCGTGCTACCAGCACGGGATTTTTTATTTTCTTAAATTTAGATTGTGAGAAAAATCCTGATCATAATTTTTGTAGTTGCTGGCTTCCAGCCGATAGCCTGTGCGCAACAAGATCCCAAAAAACCTGTAAAGAAAATGGAATATAACCAACTGACGCCCGAAGAAGAGCGAATCATTGTTCGTAAAGGAACGGAGATGCCCTATACCGGTAAATACCTGAATAATAAGGAAACCGGCACTTATGTGTGCAGACGCTGCAATGCGCCGCTTTACCGATCTGATGATAAGTTCGATTCGCATTGCGGATGGCCCAGTTTTGATGATGAAATTAAGGGAGCTGTTAAAAGAATTCCTGATCCGGATGGGATGCGTACCGAAATTGTTTGTACCAAATGCGGGGGCCACTTGGGCCATGTTTTTTTAGGTGAAGGGTTCACTCCTAAAAATACCCGTCATTGCGTCAATTCTGTTTCCATGAGCTTTATTCCTGCCCAAAAGAAATAAAATCTTATTTTCGGGAATTAGTTTTTAAGACAATATGAAATTATTAGCTGGAAAAGTAGCACTGATTACCGGTGCTTCTAAAGGAATAGGACGCAAAATTGCCGAGAAATTTGTGGAGCAGGGTGCGCATGTGGCATTCACTTATCTGTCGTCTGTAGAAAAAGGTCAGGCGCTCGAAAAAGAATTGCAGAGTGGTGATTCAAAAGTAAAAGGATACCGTTCTGATGCTTCTAAATTTGAGGAAGCTGAAAAACTGATCGAAGCTATTGTGGCTGATTTTGGTACCCTAGATATTGTAGTGAACAATGCCGGCATTACCAAAGACGGTCTACTGATGAGAATGACCGAGGAGAATTGGGATGAGGTGTTGGATGTTAACTTGAAATCAATATTTAATGTTACCAAAGCCGCTTCAAAAATCATGATGAAAAACCGTTATGGTGTGTTCATCAACATGAGTTCAGTAGTTGGTGTGCAGGGTAATGCCGGACAGTCTAACTATGCTGCTTCTAAAGCGGGTATCATCGGATTTTCTAAATCTATAGCTAAAGAGTTGGGTTCCAGAAATATCCGAACCAATGTGGTGGCTCCAGGCTTTATCCGTACGGAGATGACTGATGTATTAGATCCAAAAGTGGTAGAAGGATGGGCGCAAGCTATTCCATTGAAGCGTGCCGGTGAGACTGAAGATGTTGCTAACGTTTGTGTATTCTTGGCTTCTGAGATGAGTGCCTATGTGAACGGACAAGTCATCTCTGTTTGTGGAGGTATGTTATAATCATCGCTTTGGGCGGGTCGAAAGGTGGTCTTCCATCCTTCGACAGGCTCAGGATGACGATCAACAAAAAAGCCCTTCGTAATTCGAAGGGCTTTTTTTGTTAGTATTTGATTGATCAATTACCAAAACTTTAAAGAAGAGAAAAAAGATTTTTCTTCTTTCTTTTCCTCCGGAAGGATGACAAAAATGTCCTCATCCGGTTTTTTCATCAGGTATCGCTCACGGGCAAATTTCTCAACCGTCGCCTGATTGGTGCTTAGATCTTTAATTTCTCTTCTCACCAAATTAGTTTCTTTGGCATAAAACTCCCGCTCTGTCTTCAGTTTATTTAACTGCTGACGGTATTCGTATTGGGAGAAAAGGTCATTACGATCGAAAAACAACATCCAGATCACAAAACTTATGGTAACCAAGAAGTATTTATTCCGGAAAAGGTCGATGACTTTTTTCATTTTATCCTAAGTTAATAAGTTCATGATCCTGAACAAGTATAATTTTTAAAAGCTAAATCTAATTATTTTAAGAACTTGAAATCCTTCCCGATGAAACGGGCAGCACTTCCTAATTCTTCTTCAATGCGCAATAATTGGTTGTATTTGGCAACCCTGTCTGAACGGGAAGCTGAACCAGTTTTAATTTGTCCGCAATTTAAAGCCACAGCTAAATCGGCAATGGTCACATCTTCTGTCTCACCAGAGCGGTGCGACATCACGGAAGTGTAACCGTTCGTTTGTGCCAGTGAAACTGCATTGATCGTTTCGGTTAATGAACCAATCTGGTTTACTTTTACCAAGATGGAGTTTGCGGTATCGGTATCAATACCTTGCTGCAAACGTTTTACATTGGTTACGAATAAATCATCACCTACCAATTGAACTTTATCGCCAATTTTATCTGTCAATAATTTCCAGCCAGCCCAGTCATCTTCGGCCATCCCATCTTCAATAGAGATGATCGGGTATTTTTGAGTTAAAGAAGCCAGGTATTCGGCTTGTTCGGCACTACTGCGAACCGCACCTTTAGCTCCTTCAAACTTGGTATAATCATATTTACCGTCTTTGTAAAATTCAGATGCAGCACAGTCAAAAGCCAGGTAAATATCTTCTCCAGCCTTATAGCCGGCTTTCTCAATTGCCTGCAGAATAGTTTCCACGGCATCTTCGGTGCCTTCGAAAGTGGGTGCAAAACCGCCTTCATCGCCAACGGCAGTTGATAAACCACGGTCGTGCAGGATCTTTTTCAAATTGTGGAATACTTCGGTACCCCAGCGTAAGGCTTCAGAAAAAGAGGAAGCGCCTGCAGGCATGATCATGAATTCCTGGAAGGCTATAGGTGCATCAGAGTGCGAACCGCCATTCACAATATTCATCATCGGGATGGGTAAGGTATTTGCATTCACCCCACCAATGTAACGGTATAAAGGCTGGCGACTTTCCTGTGCCGCCGCTTTGGCCACTGCCAACGACACGCCTAAGATGGCATTTGCACCAATTTTACCTTTGTTTTCGGTTCCATCTATCTCAATCATTAATTGATCGATCATATTCTGTTCGAATACATCAATTCCAATTAATTCCTTGGCTAAAATGTCGTTCACATTTTTTACGGCAGTTAACACACCTTTACCCAGATAGGTGTTTTTGTCGTTATCGCGAAGTTCTACTGCTTCGTGCATCCCGGTTGAGGCTCCTGATGGGACTGCTGCACGGCCTAAAATGCCGTTTTCGGTCATTACATCTACTTCAATGGTGGGGTTGCCTCTCGAATCGAGGATTTGGCGGGCATGAACGTCTAATATTAAACTCATATCTTCTTTTATCTTATTTTTCCAAAGTTAGTGTATTTTTTACACTATTTAAATCTGTGTCTTAAGCTTGCATCAGTTTAATGAAATCATCAAACAGGTAACGCGAATCGTGCGGACCGGGTGATGATTCAGGGTGATATTGGACGGAGAAGGCCTTTTTTCCTTTGATTCGGATGCCTTCAATGGATTGATCATTTAAATTGATGTGGGTTATTTCTACCTTATCCGATTTTTTCACATCTTCTGGAATGACACCAAAACCGTGGTTTTGTGAAGTGACTTCACAATGGTCTATGATGATATTTTTAACCGGATGATTTAAGCCCCGGTGTCCGTTGAACATCTTCATGGTACGGATATCATTGGCCAGGGCCAAAAGTTGATGCCCCAAACAAATTCCGAAAAGCGGTTTGTTAGCAGCTAATACTTCTTTCACGGTTTCAATGGCGTAAGGCATTGCAGAGGGATCTCCAGGTCCATTGGAAATGAAGTAGCCATCCGGTTGAAAAGCTTCCATTTCTTTGAATGAAGTTTTTGCCGGGAATACTTTCGCATAAACATCTCTCTCATCAAAATTTCGGAGAATATTCTTCTTCACTCCCAAATCCAACACGGCCACTTTATATTTTGCATTTTCTTTCCCGTAGAAATAAGGTTTTTGGGTGGATACCCTGGAAGATAATTCCAGCCCATCCATGGAAGGAACTGAGGCTAATTTCTTTTTTAGTTCTTCTGCATCCAAAATTTCGGAAGAGATAATGGCATTCATCGCCCCCTTATTTCTGATGTGACGAACCAGTGAACGGGTGTCTATATCTGAAATTCCAACCACATTCTCTTCTTGAAAATAATCTTGAATTGATTTATTCGCTTCTTTTCTGCTGTAGGCAATGTTAAAATTCTTACAAACCAAACCAGCTATTTTGATCGAATCTGACTCAATTTCTTCAGCATGGATACCGTAATTGCCAATGTGTGCATTGGTGGTTACCATAATTTGACCGAAATAGGAAGGGTCCGTAAAAATCTCTTGGTAACCAGTCATGCCCGTGTTGAAACATATCTCACCGGTGGTGGTGCCAATTTTTCCGGCTGCTTTGCCGTGGTAAATGGTTCCGTCTGCTAACAATAAAATGGCTGGCAATTTGGTGTAATTGGTCATGATGATTGAAGAAATGAAGATTTAGAAAAAGGAAAAAATCGGCAGATTATCAGGTGTTTACCTGTCAGTTCAATGGCCCGAAGGGGTACATTTAAGCTGAATTTCACGGGAGTTAAAGTTAATTATTTTTTTGACTATGCTCAAATCCAAAATTCATTTTAGGTCAATTCGCTGTATTATCCATAGATTTAATTTTAAATTTGTTTAACATACTCAATTAGCACCCCCAACATGTCTGTTCACAAAGAAACGAAACGAATCACCACACATACCTTGCAGGAAATGAAAGATCGCGGTGAAAAAATTGCGATGCTTACCGCCTATGATTTTTCGATGGCTACCATCGTTGATGATGCAGGCATGGATGTGATCTTGGTGGGCGATTCTGCTTCTAATGTGATGGCAGGCCACGAAACCACATTACCCATCACTTTAGATCAAATGATTTATCATGCATCATCAGTAGTGAGAGCGGCTAAGCGTGCTTTGGTGGTGGTCGATCTGCCTTTCGGTTCCTACCAGGGAAATTCCAAAGAAGCCCTCAATTCTGCCATCCGGATCATGAAAGAATCGGGCGCACATGCTGTAAAGTTGGAAGGCGGGGCAGAAGTGAAGGAATCCATTGAACGAATTGTAAACGCAGGCATTCCGGTAATGGGACACCTGGGTTTAACTCCGCAATCCATTTATAAATTCGGTACTTACACCGTTAGGGCCAAGGAAGAAGCTGAAGCGCAGAAGTTAAAGGAGGATGTGTTGGTATTGCAGGAGGCAGGTTGTTTCTCTATTGTATTGGAAAAAATTCCGGCTCAACTGGCCAAGGTGGTGACTGAGAGTTTGCGCATTCCGACTATCGG
Organism: Sphingobacteriaceae bacterium; assembly: GCA_947459195.1. Taxonomy (GTDB): domain Bacteria; phylum Bacteroidota; class Bacteroidia; order Sphingobacteriales; family Sphingobacteriaceae; genus JAIPAN01. The sequence continues at coordinate 6,324 of CANHCS010000044.1, read as the reverse complement.
TATTGGGGCAGGCCCTTCCTGCAATGGACAAGTATTGGTCGTGAATGATATGATTGGCCTCACCAAGGGCTTCCGTCCGAGATTTCTACGACAATACCTCGATTTGTATACCGAGATCAACGGTGCTATTCAGTCTTATATCAAAGATGTGAAAGCGGTCGATTTTCCGAATGAGAAAGAGCAGTACTAATGCCGGTTTCTGATCAGGATATACTTTTTGAAGATAATCACCTCATTGCTTTGAATAAACGGGCGGGTGATATTGTGCAGGTGGATGATACCGGCGACGAGCCGCTCGATGAGCAAGTAAAGAAATACATTGCCAAAAAATACAATAAACCCAATGGCGCTTTCTTAGGCGTGGTTCACCGTTTAGACCGACCGGTGAGCGGGGTGATTTTGTTTGCGAAAACGAGTAAGGCCCTGGATCGGGTGAACCGGATGTTCAAAAACCGGGAAATGAAAAAGACTTACTGGGCGGTGGTTAGGCAGCGGCCTCAACGTACCGAAGGGACTTTGGTGCACTGGCTGGTTAAAAACTCTCAAAAAAACGTGACCAAAGCTTTTGATCATGAGGTGCCCGGTAGTTTACGAGCTGAATTAAACTATAAGCTGATTGGAGAATTAAATGGTTATTACCTTATTGAGGTAGATCCAATTACGGGCCGACCGCATCAAATACGTGTTCAATTATCGACACTGAATTGTCCCATTGTAGGCGACAATAAATATGGTTACCCTCGGGGGAGTTTAAAGAAAAGCATCTGTCTCCATGCCCGCCGACTGCAATTCATCCATCCGGTGAAACAAGAGCCCGTCAATATTTTTGCTCCCTTGCCCAAAGATGGATTTTGGGAACGATTTGAGGTTTTTGGACAATAATTGGTAATTAGCTCGCTTTTTTCAGTTTGATTGCCTTCAATCTATCCAAGTTGAATATCCCAAGTATCAAGCTGAATAAAAAAATCATGGCTACTTCAATAGAAAGAATATAGTACGGCCATGGCCCCAAATAATCATAGATGGTTTTTACAGCAGGTTTGGCCATCAGGAATAAATAATTACTTCCTAAATACAAATTGATAGGCGTAACTAATAATGCAAAAATGTTCAGTCCGATCATGGAATTGACCATGTCTTTCCAGGTAATGCGCCAGCCGTAAATCTGCAAGGCAAAAACTCCCGCAAATGGTAAGAAGGCGTGCACGGTCCAGTACCTAAAAAATTCATGGTGTGGGAAAGATTCCGTTAATGAGGGTGTGAACAAAGCCTGCAAAGTTCCGCCGATTACCCAGAAAAAAGCGATCCCCCAAAATTTCCGCCATTTAAAATACATGATGAAAGGCATGAGAATGATCATGGCATTGCAGAGGTGGAAGGGCAAATCCTCACGGGCATCAAAGCTTCCGGCCATACCGGTTAAAATGGGTTTACTAACCTGCAAGACCAAACCAATACCCAACAGAATGGTAATAGCATTTCTGGATTGGTTTTCGCTGAGACGGTATTTTGCTAAAATAACCAACATGAGTGCAATCGAGACGCAAACAGCTACAGCCGTGTAGTGTTCTGAAGTATAGCCTTTAAATTGGCCATTTTCGTAAAGGATGGCATTCCACATGTTTCAATAAGATTTATTTGGTTGTTCAAATCTAATTTAATCCATCATCTATTTAGTTTATTCAAATAGTTATTCACACCAAACAAAAAAGTCCCTCACAAATGGAGGGACTTTATATTTTATGTTGATGAGTGTTAAGCCAATTTCGCTTTCAAATTCGCATCAATGGCCTCCAGGAACTCCTCGGTATACAAATAATGTTCGCCGTGGTTCACTTTGTTGCCGTGGATACAAACGGCTAAATCTTTGGTCATTTTTCCGCTTTCTACGGTTTCGATACAAACCTGCTCTAAAGTTTTGCAGAAATTGATCAAATCCTGGTTGTTATCCAGCATGCCGCGGAATTCCAGACCTCTTGTCCAGGCAAAAATAGAAGCGATCGGGTTGGTAGAAGTTGGTTTACCAGCTTGATGGTCGCGGTAGTGACGGGTCACGGTACCGTGAGCAGCCTCGGCTTCCATGGTCTTTCCATCAGGGGTAACCAGGGTAGAGGTCATCAATCCTAAAGAACCAAAGCCTTGGGCTACGGTGTCAGACTGTACGTCGCCATCATAGTTTTTACATGCCCAAACAAAGTTTCCATTCCACTTTAAAGCAGAAGCCACCATATCATCAATCAGTCGGTGTTCATACACCAAACCATTTTTGTCGAACTCAGCTTTGAATTCTTTTTGGTAGATCTCTTCAAAAATATCTTTGAAACGGCCATCGTACTTCTTAAGGATGGTGTTTTTGGTCGATAAATATAAAGGCCATTTTTTCAATAAGGCCTGGTTGAAGCAGGCACGGGCAAAACCACGGATAGATTCGTCGGTATTGTACATGGCCAAGGCCACACCGTCGCCTTTAAAATTATAAACTTCAAATGATTGTACTTCGCCGCCATCTTCTGGGGTGAAGGTGATAGTCAGCTTACCTTTTCCTTTTGTGAGGAAATCGGTAGCACGGTACTGGTCGCCAAAAGCATGACGGCCAATACAAATAGGAGCAGTCCAGTTAGGTACCAAACGAGGTACGTTTTTCATCACGATCGGCTCACGGAACACCGTACCGTCCAAAATGTTGCGGATAGTTCCGTTTGGCGATTTCCACATCTGTTTCAAGCCAAATTCTTTCACACGAGCTTCATCAGGCGTGATGGTAGCGCATTTAATACCTACACCATATTGTTTAATGGCATTGGCAGCATCAATGGTCACCTGGTCATCCGTTTGGTCGCGGTATTCCATGCCCAGATCATAGTATTTGATGTCCAGATCCAGGTAAGGGAAGATCAATTTGTCCTTAATGAATTTCCAGATGATACGGGTCATCTCATCGCCGTCCAGTTCCACTACCGGATTAGCCACCTTTATTTTTTGTATGCTCATTAGTGTATAAGTGATTTTTTTGCTGGCGCAAAGATATAATTTTTGATGATTTTGGGATATCGGATGCGTGTCAAATTAGAGTTCAAGATTTTAAGAAAGTTGATAAAAAAGAAAAGGCCTTGAATTAAGCAAGGCCTTTTCGCAGTATTTGTTACTTATCTTCAACGGGATTTACCATTAGTGGTTGGTTCCCATCGGTAATGATCACCTTTGTATTTGGTGAAGTAGATAATTTGTTGAAAGCTTCAATAGCTTTAAATCGTAATAACATTGGGGTTAATCCCTCTGCAATGATTTTTTGAGAATTTCTAATCCCTTCAGCCTCAATAATTCTGCGGGTAGCCTCCTGACGTTCTTTACTTAGGGTAAACTCCATTCTTTGCGCATCCTGCTCCGCTTCTAATTTCTCTTCAATTGCTTTAGCTAATCCAGTTGGCAGAATGATACTTTTCAATAAGACCGATTCAATGATAAAACCCCTATCTTTAAGCTGTGATTCCATTAATTTCTTAATATCTCTTTCAATCACAGCTCTTTGACCAGTGTGCATATCCTTTGCAAAATATTGAGAGGATACATCCGCAACAGCAGATCTGAAAACTGGAATAATTACCACTTGTTCATAATTAGTCCCTAATTTTTCGATAATATTCGGTGCGTAACTACCCACTAATCTGTAAAGGATAGACACTTCCGATTGAACGGTCAATCCTTCCTTTGAAGGCAGGGGCAATCTTACTTCCATGTTAACGGTACGGGTCGGGAGCTTGATAATGGTGGTTACTAATGGATTAAAAAGTCTGGCACCTTCCATTAATGGTTTTTCATGGATTTTACCGATCGTTCTTTTTACACCAACTTCACCTTGTCTTACAACGGTACAGCTACTCAAAATGAGAGCAAAACCTAGTCCGAGGATAAATAATCTGTTTTTCATTACCTTGTTTTTTTGTTTAATTGTTCAATTTGATTGGTACTAAAATAGGCCATGAACAATTAGCTATTATCAGAATAGCGTTAAATTATAACTCAAGATCAAGGTTGAAGCGTTTTTTGAATTCTTCGAGCTTTGGATTTTTCTCTACCATGTATTGGTATTTCTCTGAAGAGGTGTAGAGGCGTTTTTTTTCTGTATTCTCCACAATTTTGGTTACCAAATCAAGCTGAAAGTTTTGTAGTTCTGTTCTTAAATAATTCATCAGATCTATTCGGGCTTCCTGCAATTGATTCTCCTGAATCTTGTTTTCGACATTCAATTCGATCTGGTAATTGTCCAATAGAACTGGCGGATTTGCCGTCATCAGGGTGAAAAGATTGATCTTATTCTCTTTTTTGGCTTTTTCAGCGAAAGCATTCCACCGGTTCAATAGCATTTCGGCACTGAAGGGTTGGCGAGCATCTCCTCTTAAATAATCAGGTTTTTCTTCCTCTAATGGAGCGGAGGCTAAATCATTTAAATTAGGAATGAGTGGAGTTGCGGTAAAAAAGCTTGTTTTAGGCACGCTCGCTGCTGGCTTTTCTGGCTCAGTTATCGGATCTTCCTGAGGTTCTGGAGCAGCAGGAGTATCGATTACCTCTTCTTCTTCTTCTTCAGTCTGCACAGCTGCTGGTGTCAACACAGCAACCTGTGTTTCTTGAACTGCTTCAGGAGTAACATTTGCTACTGACTGAGTTGTGCTTGGAACAGGTGTTAGGGGTTCAATCCGTTTTTTTTTTACTTCTACCGGAGGGGTAGTAGTAGCTAATTGAAGCACAGCTGGCAAATGCGCTATTTTAATGAGCGCCAGCTCTACTTGCAAGCGCTGGTTTTTGCTGGTTCGGTAATTTAAGTCGCAGTGGTTGGCAATATTCAATGCGGATACCAGGAAAGAAGCCTCAGCCTGCTGCGACTGGGCCAGGTATTTTTGCTTGATTCCTTCACTCACCTCCAATAAATGCAAGGTGGCAGGATCTTTGCCCACCAATAAGTTACGTAGATGCGAAGCGAGCCCGATGATGAAATGATTACCGTCAAATCCTTTTGACAAGATTTCATCAAATAACAACAAGGCCCCCGAGACCTCTTCAGCGAGCAAGGCATCCGTTACTTTAAAATAATAATCGTAATCCAGGATATTCAGGTTGTCAATTACCGCCTGGTAAGTGATGTTCCGGTTAGAAAAACTGGCGATCTGGTCGAACATCGATAAGGCATCGCGTAAGCCACCATCTGCCTTTTGGGCAATCAGGTGCAGGCCTTCCATATCGTAGCCAATGCTTTCTTTTTCGGCAATAGCAGCCAAATGACGGGCCATGTCTTCCACTTTGATCCGGTTGAAATCAAATATTTGGCAACGCGACAAAATGGTGGGGATGATCTTGTGCTTTTCGGTGGTTGCCAAGATGAAAATAGCGTAGGAAGGTGGTTCTTCCAATGTTTTCAAAAAGGCATTAAAAGCAGCCGAAGAGAGCATGTGCACCTCATCGATGATGTAGATCTTATACTTGCCTGTTTGTGGCGGAATGCGCACTTGTTCGGTCAGGTTACGGATGTCTTCCACCGAATTATTCGAAGCGGCATCCAGTTCATGGATACTGAACGAATTACCCTGTTGAAAGGATACGCAAGATTCGCAGTTGCCGCAAGGCTCTAATTGCTGATTTGGATTAACACAGTTGATGGTTTTGGCCAGGATCCGGGCACAAGTGGTTTTACCTACCCCACGTGGTCCGCAGAACAGAAAGGCCTGTGCCAATTGGTTGTTTTTGATGGCGTTCTTCAGCGTGCCGGTAATGTGCGCTTGTCCTACCACGCTCTCAAAGGTCACCGGGCGATATTTTCTGGCTGAAACGATAAAATTATCCATCGCTCCTAAATTATAGATAAGATATTGCTTAAGCAAACATCATTTCTTTTTGAGCGGTCTCTTTGGTAGCCAAAATGCATTTCGTCGGCGATATCTGCAGTTCATCCGGCAATTTCTGCACTTAGTCTGTATTTTATTGTAGAGCCCTCAAAATAGTCGGACCTTCAGTTTATAATATTAAAACATTTATTGGTTTTAGTATTTCTAATGTTTCAATTTGGTGTGTTAAAAAGCCGGTGAAGTCCCCAAACTTCACCGCTTTTTTTTAAGTAAAACGCACCGAAATATTTCCGAAAGGATTTGAATATCTAATAATTATAGCTAAATTTGCATCCCGTTAAAAAGCGGACTAATTAACAAAAACATGCAACAGTACGAAACCGTAATCATTCTGACCCCGTTGTTGTCTGATGAAGCTGCGAAAGAGGTAATTGCCAAATTCAATAAGCTGATGAAAGATAACGGAGCCGAAATTATCCATGAAGAT
>CANHCS010000043.1 GCA_947459195.1 Sphingobacteriaceae bacterium | reverse complement strand
TCTGGCTGACGAGCCATACCGTCCATTGCTGAACCACCGATACGTCCGATACCTAATCCGGCACCGATTGCGGCTAAACCTGCACCAATTGCAGCGATACTTCCTACCATTTTGATTGATTATTTAAGTGAAACAAAAAATTGCATAATTAATGATCGTGGTGCTCTTCAATGGCCATTCCGATGAACAATGCCGACAGAATGGTAAAGATGAACGCCTGAATAAAAGCCACCAGCAATTCTATTAAGCTGATAAATACCGCAAAGGGAACTGCAATGGGGGCAATCGCCAGATTTTTAAAAATAAAGATCAAGCAGATTAACGATAGCATGAGGATGTGGCCTGCTGTAATGTTCGCAAACAAACGAATCATCAGGGCGATTGGCTTAGTAAAGATACCTACGATCTCTACCGGCACCATTACCGGGTACATCCACCATGGCACCGGAGGCATAAAAATGTGCTTCCAGTAATATTTATTTCCACTAAAGGTGGTGATTAAAAACGTACACAATGCCAATACCATGGTTACCGCAATGTTTCCGGTTACGTTGGCTCCTCCCGGGAAGAAAGGCACCAGACCCAACAAGTTGTTGAACCAGATAAAGAAGAACACGCTCAATAAGTACGGCATGAATTTCTCGTATTTGTAACCCAAGTTAGGTTTGGCAATATCATCACGTACAAACAAGATCACCGGCTCAATTAACGATTGGAATCCTTTAGGCGATTGCCCTGCACGTTTTTTGTAGCCACGGGCCACACCAATGAACACCACGAGCAAAATGGTAACCGATACCAATAAAGAAAATACGTTCTTGGTGATCGAGAAATCCAAAGGCTTGGCATTTTTGGCTTCATGCTTCTCATTCACTTCCACGTAGGCACCATGTTCGTTAGGTGTGGCAGAAGCATAATATATTTTTTCGTGCAGTTTGACGAAACGCTGACCATTGGCGTCTACTACGTGCTTGCCTTCATCATCATGATGAAAAGCAGAAGACATGAAGGTCACCAAACCTTTGTCGGTCCAAAGAATGATTGGCAAAGGCAGGCCTACGCTATGTTCACCTTCGCCCCAGAAATGGAAATCGTGGGCATCGGCAATGTGATGTAATATGAAAGCACCGGTATCGAAAGGCTGATCCTTTTTTTCTGTTGCAGCAGCTTCATGGCCCGCAGTGGCCTCTTGATGAGTCGTATCAGCCGCTATTTTGGTAGTGTCTGTTTCAGGATTGGCTTGAGCCAGCAATGTCAAAAAGTTAAACAAAACAGCAACAAGTGCAGTAATTCCGATTTTTCTTGAATTGAAAATGTGGCTAAAATCCATCAATAGGTGTTTTTCGGGTCCTTATTTTGGTGGCGCAAGTTACACAACAATGCATAAACTTCAAAGGCTGTAAACAAGAAATATAGAGAAATAAAGTTAGCCGCAAATATGATGTCATTCACCTTGAATTTGAGCAGGTAAACCAACACCAAAACCATACAGAAAAGCAGCTTTAATAAGATACCCCCCATCATGGCTACAATGGAGAATTCGCCACCCTTTTTGATGCCGATCCAGGAAAAGATATAGGCCAATAAAGTCAGTGTAGCGATAGTGCCAAAGATCACCCAAAATTTCGGGATCAATAAATCCTTTTCAGGATAATTGTAATCAATAAAATAAGCAATCAGGCCTAATAACAGCGTAAAGATTGTGTACAAGATAAAAAACCGGTAGAGCTTCACGTCTTATTTCTTGATAATCGATTTTATACCTTGGTACAATGCAATGACCACGCCGCACAAGCTGAGGATGGCTGTAAAAATAGGCAGCTCGGTCTTATTGTATTCATCTAATTGATAACCCAAAAAAGCAAATAAGCCGATGATAATCAGCATTTGAAATCCCATCCCGGCATATTGGGCATAGGTTTTGAGGCTTTTTTCCGGCCCTTTCTGATCAGAATTGATTGGCTTTTCAGGCATTTTTAACACAGATGGGCAAATTTAAGATTAAAATCTGATCCAGATAAGACGTTTAATGAGGTCACAAAAAAATCTAGCTAAACTTAATCATTCAATGCTGCGTTAATGTTATTGAACCAAAGCTTTCTTTGAGGCTGGTTTTTCTATCATTTATTATGTTCGATTATGGTATTTTTGTGAAGTTTGGCTCATCTATTACAAGCGTCTTGAAAAAAATAATTCGAGCAATCTATTTTCTTTTTAGCTCCATGCTGATTCTAGCTTTTGGAGCATGTAGTACCGGTCAGAATGTTTTAGCCGGAATAGGGATGCAAAACCTCACGGCAAAGTATAATCTGTTGTTTAATGCCCGCGAATTATTAAAAGAAAGTGAAAGGAATACCTACGCTGCCTATCGATTCAATTTTAACCAGCTATTACCCGTATTCATTGAGCCCGATGCTAAAATGGCTCAATCAGAACTCAAGCGCCTCGATGAGGTGATTGCCAAATCAAACCGAATTGCAAATGAAAAAGGGAATAGCAGCGTGGTGGATGAAGCTTATCTACTCATCGGCCAGGCTAACCATTACAAGGCCAACCATTTTAATGCGGTAGAGTTTTTTCAGTATGTATACCAGTTTTTTCCAGCTGAAAAAGAGAATAGCCAACTTGCTTTGATATGGAAAGCCCGCTCTTTGATGGAATCGAAGCGTTTAGAAGAGGCTGAGTCGGTTATTGATACGGCCATCAAATACCTGAAAAATGCCAAAAGATATGCTGCAGAGGCCCATGCTTGCAGGGCAAAATTATTCATGATCCAAGGAAACTATACAGAAGCGGCCAAATCTTTGACGCAGGCCGTCAAATTAACTTCAAAAAAGGAATACGAAATCCGCTGGACCTATTTATTGGCCCAATTGGAACAAAAAAACGGGAATTTGTCTAAAGCTTATGATTATTACACCAAAATCGTAGACAGTAATGCTCCTTTCGAAATGGCTTTTAATGCGAACCTGAACAGGATCAGTATTGAAACCAAAGCCGGTAATCAGTCGGTAGACAAAGTCCAAAAGCTGATCGCTTTGCTAAAGGATGAGAAAAATTTAGAGCTGACTGATCAGATTTACTATCAATTAGGTCGTCACTTTGAGGAAATAGCAGCGCAGGAGAAAGCCGTAGAGAATTATAATATTTCAATTCGAAAAAACTCCCGAAATCAAGATCAACGTGGCCTTAGCTATTTGGCTTTGGCCGAGCTCTATTTCAAACAGTCCAATTTTGTGGAAGCAAAAAAATATTATGACAGTACGCTTAGTGCGCTTCCTTCGAGCCATCCTGAATTTGAGCTCATCAAGAAAAAGAATGAAAACCTCGATTTATTAGCTAAGAACTTAAGCATCATCGCCGAAGAGGATACGCTACAAATGCTTGCCCAACTCTCAGAAAAAGACCGCGATGAAAAATTAGATCAAATCTTATTGCAAAAAATTCAACCCCAAGGAACCGGTAAGGTGGCAGCAGCAGACCAAGCGCTCGGTAATCTGAGTTCCTTGCCGAATCAGACAAATAACAGCGGAAGTCGATTCTATTTTGACAATCCTGCTGCCCTGAGCCAAGGATTTTCAGATTTTAAACGTCGATGGGGAAACCGGGCACTGGAAGATAATTGGAGAATCAGCCAAAAATCTATCAGCACACAAAATAATCAAACATTTAGTGTGGCTGATACACAAACAGAGACGGGTGCTGGACTTAATTCCAGCTCCGGAACTGAACAGGAATTGGCCGACTTAAAGAAAACTTATCTGAAGAAAATCCCTCAGAATCCTGAACAACTGGCAGCTTCCAATTTGAAAATTGCAGACGCTTATTTTGAAGTAGGCACCTATTACCGTGAGGTATTAAACATGAGCTCAGAAGCGATCACGGCTTTTGAAACCCTTTTGAAACGGATGCCGACTTATGAGAACCGCTTTGCCGTTTATTATAATTTATACCGACTCTATGCCGAGTCAGAAACAGAAAAGGCAAACGCTTACAAAAACAAAATTTTGGAGGATTCTCCCAATTCCGTTTACGCGAAGGTGATTCTCGACCCGGAATACAACGAAAAACAGGACCAGCAAGACCGGGCACTAACTGAGGCTTACGAAAAGATTTTTGAGATTTTTAGTAATAAACGCTACGAGGAAGCGCAATCCTGTATCCGTGAAGCGGCGATGATCTTTGGCAGCAACAGATTGTCAGCACAATTAGCTTATTTAAACGCCATCGCCCTGGGCCACTTACAAAGCCTTACACCATTTGAGATCGCTTTAAAATCGATTGTCAAAGATTTTCCTGATGAGAAACTGATCAATCCGCTGGTAAAACAACACCTCGAATTCATTGAGGCCAATCGCAAGACCCTGATTGCTCGAAAAATTGCCTTGTTCGATAAAGATCCCAATAACCTGATTTGGGCACATGAATTACTGGCGGAATTGGACGTAAAACCGGAGAAAAAGGATGAACCGCTTGCCGATCAAAATGAAAGTGCTGAGATTCAAACATCGGCAACGGAGACGAAGGCTTTATTCGATCTAAAAGACGATACGTATTATTTTGTGATTAAAGTAGCCAACGGCGAGGTTAATTTAAGTTCATCGCGTTTTGGAATTGGGCAGTTTAACCGTGCTAATTTTGAGCCGGGAACCATCAAACACTTATTGTTAGAGCTTGATGCCGAAACCCAGCTCATTTATGTAGGTGAATTTGATGGTAGGGAAGCTGCCAAAAGCTATTATTCAGATATTTTACCCCTGATGAATGACATCATGAAAATTCCTACAGAAGAATATTCCTTATTTATCATAACTAAGGCTAATTTTGAGGAAATAAAGGACAAGAACACCCTCAATCAATACCTCGAATTTTATCAGAAAAATTACAAATAACAGCCCGAACCTATGAGTGAGCCCTTAAGCAGACAAGATCTTCAACGTTATACCACCATTCTCTGGAAACTGATCATCGGTGCGGTGGCCTTTGCCGCCATTTTTATCTTGAGTATCGGGTTGGGATTGTTCGGTCAGTTACCCTCCTTCAGAGATCTGGAAAATCCCAAAAGTAACCTGGCTTCTGAGATCATTTCTGAAGACAACGTGGTTTTGGGAACCTATTATGTTCAAAACCGATCGAATGTTCGTTGGGAAGAAATTTCACCAAACGTGATCAATGCGCTCATCGCTACGGAAGATATTCGCTTTTACAGCCATTCAGGCATTGATTTCAGGAGAACTTTTACCATCATTTTTTACAATTTGATTGGAAAAAAACAAGGCGCAAGTACCATTACGCAACAATTGGCACTCAATTTATTCTCCGAAAGAGCCAAAAATCCATTTAAAAGAATTATTCAGAAACTACAGGAATGGATCATTGCCGTAAAGTTGGAACGCAATTATACCAAGGAAGAGATCATTACCATATACCTCAATACCGTTGATTTCGGTGCTTACAACACATTTGGCATTAAATCAGCTGCAAGAACTTATTTCAATACCACTCCCGACAAATTAAATCCGGCGCAGGCCGCAGTGTTGATCGGTATGCTCAAGGGGCCTTCCTTGTATTCACCTACCCGAAATCCGGAAAGAGCACTGGCTCGCCGGAATACCGTCTTAAATAACATGCGTAAAGCTGGTTTTTTGAGTGATGGAGAAACCGAACAATTCCAGTCAACGCCACTTTCGCTCAATTTCAATCCATCTACCTACAATGTGGGGCCGGCTCCTTATTTCAGAGCGATGCTGAAAAAGGAAATCCAGCAGATTTTAGATGAGCAATCAATTACCAAAGCCGATGGCACCCCCTATGATTTAGACCGCGATGGGTTGAAAATTTACACCACCATCAACTCGAACATGCAGCGCTATGCCGAGGAGGCTCAAAAAGAATACATGCAAGACCTGCAAAAACAGTTCAATGCGCAATGGAAGGGACGTAAAGATCCATTTAAAGATTATCAGCAATTAATAGATCAGGGAATGAAACGCTCCGATCGTTACCGCATGTTGCAGGAGATCGGCAAAACAGAAGAAGAAATTCTTAAAGACTTCAATACCCCTGCCCGCATGACCATATTCAGCTGGAAAGGTAATATTGACACCTTAATGCGACCCATAGATTCGATCAAATACTACAAGTTGATGCTCAGAAATGCGATGATGGCTATGGAACCGCAAAGCGGACACGTGAAAGCTTGGGTGGGTGGAACCAATTTCGAGCATTTTAAATACGATCAGGTGAAAATGGGAACCCGCCAAGTGGGTTCCACTGCCAAACCATTTACCTATGCAGTTGCCATCGATAATGGCTATTCGCCTTGCATGATGGTGCCAAATGAGCCGGTAGATATTGAAGGTTGGTCGCCCAATGCATACAAACCAATTCCGGGCAATATCAGTTTGAAAACTGCCCTGGCCAATTCACAAAATTATGTAACCGCCTACATGATGAAACAAGTAGGTGCTACCGCCGTTTCCACCTTGATCAAGAAAATGGGGATCACTACAGAAGTACCGGCCTATCCATCCATTTGTTTAGGCACTTTCGATGCTTCTTTGTATGACATGGTGGGCGCCTACTCTACTTTTGTGAATCACGGTGTATGGACTGAGCCCATTTATTTACTTAGAATTGAAGATAAAAACGGAAATCTCCTCTACGAACGAAAGCCAAAAGTGGTTCAGGCACTCAATGAGCAAACTGCTTATGTAATGACCCAAATGCTAAAAGGCGTGGTGGAAAGTGGCACTGGAGTTCGGTTGAGATACCGCTACGGATTGAGCAACCCCATTGGCGGCAAGACAGGTACTACGCAAAACAACTCAGATGGCTGGTTTATGGCCATTACACCGCAACTGGTTACCGGCGTCTGGACCGGCTGCGAAGATCGAGCCATTCACTTTTTCTCTACCAATCAGGGTGAAGGTGCCAACTCAGCCCTGCCGGTGTTTGCACTTTTTATCAAGAAAGTGTATGCCGATCCAAGCTTAACATACAGCAAGGGTGATTTTGAGCCGCCGAAAGGTGAGATCAACGTTACCTGGGATTGCAATGCCTATAATGCACAAGAACAAGGTGCTGCCGTTGAGCAGCAATAAGCTGGATGGATTTTTTTAATGCCGAATCCTTTGATTGATACAATTACATGAATAGTTCTTTTGATTATCGGTCATTTCTGAAAACTTTACCCCAAAAACCGGGCGTATATCAATTTTGGAATGAAACAGATGAACTGATTTATATCGGCAAAGCCAAAAATCTCAAAAATCGCGTTAGCTCCTATTTTACTACCGACGCTCAACGCTTGAATGCAAAAACGCGGGTCCTGGTGAGTAAGATCAGGAAGGTTACTTTTACCATTGTTGATACAGAAATCGATGCCTGGCTCCTGGAAAACAGCCTGATTAAAAAGCACCAGCCTCGTTACAACGTACTCCTCAAAGACGATAAAACCTATCCTTGGATCGTGATCAAAAATGAAAAATTCCCAAGGATTTTTAGTACCCGGAAAGTGATCAAAGATGGCTCTACCTATTTTGGGCCTTATGCTTCTGTACCCATGATGTACACCATTTTGGGTTTAATCAAAGATATTTATCCGCTAAGGACCTGTAATTTATTACTAAATGAGACAAACATCCAGGCAGCAAAATTCAAGGTCTGTCTGGAATACCAGATCGGGAATTGCAAGGGACCTTGTCAAGCTTTTCAAACAGAAAAAGATTACAATCAGTCTATTGCAGATATTAAAGACATCCTGAATGGTAAGATCGCCGCGGTGATCAAAAAAATAAAGCAGGAAATGGAGCTTGCTGCAGGTAGATTAAATTTTGAGCTGGCCCAACAACTTAAAGAGAAGTTGGATAGTTTGGAAGGTTACCAAAGCAGATCGACAGTTGTGAGCAGCTCCATTACCAACGTGGATGTGTTTAGCATTGCATCGGAAGCACAATACGCCTTTGTCAATTACCTCAAAGTAATGAATGGCAGCATCATTCAAACACAAACCATCGAGATCAGGAAGAAACTGGATGAAAGCGATGAGGAATTGCTCAGCATCGCCATCTCAGAATTCAGGACGAGGTTCAACAGCCAATCAAAAGAGATCATTGTTCCTTTCGAACTGACTTTGGAGGATCCTAAAATCAGTTTTACAGTGCCTAAGCTGGGTGAAAAAAAGAAATTACTTGAACTTTCACAGAAAAACGTGTTGTTTTTCAAGCGGGAACGTCTGGATCAATACGAAAAATTAAATCCGGAGGTAAAAACAGAGCGGATCTTGAGCCAGATGATGAAAGATCTTCGACTCAATCAGTTGCCAAAGCATATCGAATGTTTTGATAACTCCAACTTCCAGGGGAAATATCCTGTTTCGGCCATCGTGGTTTTTAAAGATGCTAAACCTTCCAAAAAAGATTACCGGCATTTTAATGTAAAAACGGTAGAAGGTCCGAACGATTTTGCCACCATGGAAGAAGCCGTGTTCAGGAGATACCGAAGGCTATTGGATGAAGGTGAAGAACTTCCCCAATTGGTAATCATTGACGGGGGTAAAGGTCAGCTTTCTGCCGCATTGAGTAGTTTAAAAAAATTAGGGATCGATAAAAAATTAACCGTTATTGGAATTGCCAAGCGGCTGGAAGAATTATACTATCCCGGCGATCCATACCCTTTGTATTTGGATAAAAAATCGGAAAGCCTCAAGATCATTCAGCAGCTGAGAGATGAGGCGCACCGGTTTGGCATTACCTTTCACCGAAAAAAACGCGATCAGGGAACTCTTAAAACTGAATTATCCTTAATACCGGGAATTGGGGAAGCCAGTATTCAGAAATTGCTAACCAGGTTCAAGTCGGTAAAAAAAGTGAAAGAGGCTACAGATGCAGAACTTGCAAGCATCTTAAATACCAAACAATTACTGGCCCTCAGAAACTATTTTGTAGAAAACAATTAGGATTTATTTTCCTTAGTTTTCTTTGACTTTTTAGGCTCCGGCTTTGGTTTCGAAGGCATCCAAAGTCCCTTTTCCCATTCAGCTAATTCTTTTTTGATACGGTCTGATTCTCTGATTCGCTCTTCACCTTCCGCATAATCTTTTACTCGCAAATTCGAACCATTAGACTCTTTGCTCACCAGGCCATTGAACATGCGCTTCATAAACACATCGTCATAACTAAAACCACTGGCATCATTGTAGCCAGTGTAAGCTGGTTTGGTAGCTAAAATTGGTCTTAACTCCGGAAAATAGATCCAAAATGCAGGCTGTTCTTCAAAATACTCGCCGGCAGCTTGTTTCTTCACCATGGGAGCGATCCCGATGATTCTGGGCTCGAACACTGAACGGTGTTTATCAAATATCCAATCTTCTTTGATCCGGAACTTAATGATACTGTCTGGATTGAATTCTCCTGGTTTTTTTACCACCGCTGTTTGGTTACCCAAGGTATCGAAAACTGGGACCAATACACTATCGGCAAACTGTGCAAAAGCCTGTTCTGGGGTAAATACAGTTGAAAAGGTATCTCCGGTAGGATCTTCTTTTCTAGGTGTAGGATCGTAGGCCGTGAGCTCTCCAGCCATGATGGCATCCATCATGATGTCAATTAAACGAGATTGTGGGTTGGCAAAAGTGCCGTTCCCTTTTTCACGAACATCAATATCCTGCCAAATTCTTCTGCTGAAAAGAATGTCAGATTCCTTGATTGGAGGATACTCAGTATATCTGGATTGTACCACATTGGTCTTTTTATAGTAACCATCTGCAGGACGTGTTTTGGCTTTAGCTTTACTCGTTTGAGCATGAGCAGAAACAAGGCACAAAAAGCACAAAAAGGTGAAAAAATACTTTTTCATATCTAATTAATTTGCTGTTAGTACAATGGGGTCTAACTGACGTAACAAACCATCAGGACCCATTGCTGTTATATTATCAAAAATAACCCTTGTTCCGGGGCTAACCGTGGCCAGGGCAGATTTCATGTTCGAATTTATGGCATTACCGTTCCCTTGAATAGGACCAATCACATCGGCTCGGGGCTTTGCAATGATCAAACTAAAACTGCTGATGCTGAACCTGGCATCAAAATCAAAGCCATCTAAAATAGCAAAGATATAATCTTGAGATTTGATGACCACGGAGCTCATCCTGCCGCCTGTTTTGCCTGCAAATTTAGCTTTAGGATCGGGAATACGTTTGGTACGGAAATTTGTACTACTGATTTTTTGCACCCTGCCGTTGATCTCTGCCGATACACTTACCGTGGCCAATCCGGCATTGTTCACTTTCACAACATAATTACCATCAGACCCTGAAATGGTGCCACCTGTCATACTTACTCTTAAACTTTGCTTGGGGATACCGGGAGCTGAAATTGAAACCGGGTTTGGTACACCGATGTAGAAAACATTCATCTTATCGGGAGAAACCACAGCCGATGGCCGGGCCACCTGATATTTTTGTTCGGGTGTACGATAAACTTTTACCGTTCCATCGGTTTGTTTCACGGTAATGGTACCCACCCAACTAAATACCCCTTCCCTGCTTGTATTTACTGAATAAACTCCCTTACCATTACGTACATTCAATACATTCCCGTTTACCGTAATGTTTGGAGTCGATTTAGAATCGTAAGCGGTTAGAAATACTTCCGCTTCATATGGTTGCCCCTGAATGATGTAAGAGCTTGGCGCAACGGCGACAGCAGAGAATTGATCGAGGTTGATAACTGCCTGATCCATTTCTCCTAAAATTTTCTTCACCATTTCCGATTCGGCATTTTTCACATCAGCCTGTATTTTACTCAGTGCAGTAATAGCTGCAGTTAACGGAATGCCATCCCCAAAATTTGATTCTTCCCACGATTTACGGATGCCTCCTTTTGCAGGGGGATCAACTGCATTTAAGGAAAAATTGATCCCATTTTTCTGTTTGGGGCTGAGTAGCGATATCAGTTTGTTTCGAGTTTCGTTGATCCGTTTTTTTAATTCACTGGCACGCTTCTGATTGATCATGTACCTTGGTGAGATATCTAAATCCCCACGTTTGGCTAAATCTCCGGTTGTAGGGTCGATGCCGCCGCCTTCCTTCTGCAACTCGTCTTTGAGCTGGATGACATAATTTTCCAATTCACGGGCGTAAGCACTGGCTTTTTTCGCACGATCATAAATAGGTTGGGCTCTTTTGGGCTCTTCCTTAAGTTTGGTAGCTTCAAAAGCTAAAAATGAAGCATCTACCCCACTTTGTACATTTTCAGTAGAGGTTTTAAGGCTATCCGTCAAGTTTTTGAAAGCATCCAAAATGGAATCGCTTACGCTAAGCGCCACCAGGCCGAGCAGTACCAGGTAAAGGATACCGATCATTTTCTGCCTTGGTGTTTCTTTCTTTTTTGACATGGTCCGTTTACCGTAAAATAATTTGAGAGAGCTTAGTTACGGGCTTGGTTCATGGCCGTGAGCATATTGGCATACAGACTGTTTAATGCTGCCAAATTTTTATTGAGCTGAGCCAATTCAGATTTAAATTGTTTCGTTTCTTCTACCGAATCAGCAAACTCTTTTAAACTTCCGGTCATTTGTGCCAGATGATGATTAGCTGTCTCGAAAGTTTGACCTAATTTTTCGTAATGTGTAGCTGCTGATTTCAGTTTATCCGCAAAGTCGGCACTCGCCAAACTTGTATCGGCTGCATTGGAAATAGTGGCTACCTTATCGGCAAAGTTTTTAAGTCCCTGCTCAATCTTTGCACTGGTATCAGCCTCTAATTGGACCTCTGGAATACCTAAAGAACCCGATCCTGCGGTAGCTTCTCCGTTTTCTTCATCACGCTGAAAACCGAGGATAAAAAAGAGGATCGCTTCGGTAATTAAACCGAGTGCAATCATGTAATCCCCAAATTTCCAATGTAATAACTTGAACATCAAACCAATGATCACCACACTGGCTCCCCAGGAGATCAATGAATGAATGCCATTATATTTCCAATCTTTAAAAAGATCTTTCTTGTACATGGGATAATTAATTAATGAATAACTATAACGCTATTTCCGTCCTTTTATTGAATTGGTATACGTACTCACACAACGGAAGCCAATGTAAGAGCGGGCTTCATCCTGGTAGGCGTAAGTTCGGGTTGAGTTTTGTAGGAAATAACTAATATCCTTCCAAGAGCCACCACGTACTACTTTACGTTTTAATGCATCTGCATCTTTCGATTTGGCATCGTATGTGAAGGTTGGGTTAATATCTCCTATAAAGTTGAAAGCTGCCTCATCGTAAGTAGAAGCCGTCCACTCAGCCACATTACCGGCCATGTTATACAAGCCATAATCGTTCGGCAAATAAGATTTTACTGGAGCCGTGTAAACCGCACCATCAGAAGTATAATTACCGCTGCCCGATTTGAAATTAGCCATTAAACAGCCTTTGGCGTTACGCATATCGGGGCCACCCCAAGGGTACATGGCTCCCTTAATCCCGCCTCTGGCAGCATATTCAAACTCTGCTTCTGTTGGCAGGCGGTATGGAGCACGCTCTGGAAGTTTTCTGCCTACTCTGTAAGCTTCATAACGTTTGGTACGCCATACACTGAAGGCTCTTGCCTGGCGCCAGGTAATACCAACAACAGGATAGTTGTTGAAGGCCGGATGCGAGAAATAATCTCTCACCATAGGCTCGTTTTGCGCATAAGCGAAGTCGGTTACCCAAACATTGGTATCCGGATAAATAAACACCGTATCCTTCAATAAATAATCGGAACGGGCTTTGGTTTTATTGTTTCTTCCCTCAATGGAAGCTTTGAAATCGAAAATAGAGAAATTGTATCTCCAGCCTCTGCCATCAAATTCTTTTTTGTTGAATAAGACATTCTCGCCCTGATAAAACATATTCCGAAGCTTGTCGGCATTCGGATTTTTTGTTTTTAAATTCCCCCAGATGGCCACCGAGTTGGGTCCTAGCTTTTTCCAGTCGATGTATTTGGGATCGGTAGGATTTTTTGGCTTGATGAAATATTTATCGTCCTGAAGATAATCGGTAATGGCGATAGAATCACGTACCCAATTTACAAACTGACGGTATTCACTATTAGAAATCTCCGTTTCGTCCATATAAAATGCAGAAACACTCACCTCCCGTTTTTGTGCTGCCTGACCAAGCACCATGTCTTGATCGTTTTCGCCCATTACAAAATTACCGGCAGGAATATAAACCATGCCATAAGGAGTGGAACTGCTACGGAAATTATTGGCGTTTAACCCTACTAATTCGCCACTTGCACCGCTTTTACCGCAACCACTGCTCAGGACCAAAATCAGCAAAGAGAAAGGAATAAAATTTCTACTCCAATTAACTAAAGTCGACTTCATCAATTTTTAAAATATTTCTAAGATAATAAAACGGTGTTAATTAAAGCTAGCAAAATAACGACGAAAGATCTGTTAATGATATCTGAAAATAAATTTTGCAGCAAAAAGCAGATGAAAATCGGCCAATTATTTATTTGCCAGTTTGATGTATTCTTCCAAAGCCATTGTCATACTTGGCGACTTAGGAGTAGGTGCTGGAATATCCAAGATCAACCCTCGGTCTAAGACTGCTTTATGTGTAGTGGCCCCAAATGCGGCAATTCTGGTATTGTTTTGGGTGAAGCCTGGGAAGTTTTTGTAGAGCGATTGGATACTGGATGGGCTGAAAAATGCAATTACATCGTAGAAAACTTCAGCCAGATCAGACAGGTCGCTACATACCGTACGGAATATAACTGCCGGGGTGAAATCGTAACCATTTTCCTGCAAAAATTTCTGTGTTTCTTCTGCAGCAACATCAGAACATGGGTATAGGAATTTCTCAGTAGCGTGTTTTTTTAATACTTCCGCTAAATCGGCAGCCGTTTGTTTACCGAAAAATATTTTACGCTTACGGTATTGGATGTATTTCTGGAGGTAAAGTGCGATGGTTTCAGACAAGCAAAAATATTTCATGTCTGCAGGCACCTCATAACGCATTTCTTCACAAATTCTGAAAAAATGATCGGCGGCATTGCGGCTGGTAAAAATCACTGCAGTAAAATCGGCCAGGTTAATTTTGTCTTTCCTGAATTCTTTTGCAGGCACACCCTCCACATGAATAAATGATCTGAAATCGAGTTTCAGATTGTATTTTTTCGCTAAATCAAAGTAGGGAGATTTTTCAGTCTCTGGCTTGGGCAGAGTAATGAGTATGCTCTTTACTTTTTTATTTCTGGAATCTGTTGATTCTGCCATGTTCAATATCTAAAATCTAAGCGCTTTAACCAGCATCAAAATCGGACAAATTTCGAGGGCACAAAAGTAAATAAATAAATAGAATTTAGAAAATGAATATTGCTTAAGTACTTGTAAACTAAGACGTATTGCCTGATAAGCCAAAAGCAATGCAGTTGAAGCCAATCCGATATATATAAATGCCTCTGAATAGGAGATCGGACTCAAGCTAAAAGCAAAAATGAGTGGCAAAAAAAGAATAGCCGCATGGAAATAGCTCAGATAAAGTATAGATGAGTATAGTTTGATGAGTTTATTGATCTCCAAAAGAAAACCGAGCAATTTCAAAAAATAAATTTTAAGACTGAACAAAACCATGATGGAAAATGAAAGTAGCAAGTACCACTGAAAACCATCAATGGCGTAATCTAACTGAAAAAACCGCCCTGCTAAAAACAGGTACATCCCAATAGTCAATCCAAATAAGAGATACAACAACACAAAGGGCCAAGTATCTAAAAAAGAAGTGATTCCAGATTGATTAAGGAGACGGTTATCATAAAAACTCCTGATGATGAGCGCAATTTCCTTTTGAAAAAAAATTCTTAGCAATGCGAATCCGGCGATCAAAATTAAAATAACACACAAAATCCATGTTTCACCCGTCTTTCGGGCCTGGCCACTCGGCAAGCCAGCTTTGGGCTTGATGAACTTCTTTGCCCAACTTTCAAAATCGAGGTTGTATACCTGATAATGCTTCATCAGACTGTCTCTGAATTGATTTTTCCGATTCGGATCGGGCGCTTTGATCCAGAAATAGGTAAGGGAATCAGCAATTCGTTTCAGAGAATCACGCTCAAAATCTTGATTAACTTTAGTCAGCGAGTCTGAAGAATTTACTTGATTGGAAACGCTAGGAGCATCAGTTTGGGCCCATAAGCCCATTGGCAATAAAATAAAAAATAAAGCATTGATGCTGATTCTAAACATGCTGATTTTGCCGAAAATTAAGCGGTTTAATAGGCAAAGTTAGCTTATTATTTATTCAAAAAGATTAATTTTCAGCTTCGCTCAAACTGAACCAACCTGCATAATCTTTTTCCATTGATATGGGGTATTTTTTTTGCACCCGTAACTCCTCATCAATCTTGATCGTCATGGTTAATTCTTGATCTGAATTGAGATTGGGGGTGTAAATAAAGACCTTGAATTCGATTGGACAAACTAGTGAATCATCTTGGTCAAATGTAGTGCTCCAGGCATGAGCACTTACTCGTTTGATCCTCAAATTACCTGATGCATCACGATAAGAAACCTGAAATTTGGCCTCAAAACTTAGGCATACTTCCAAACAAACAGTTGAAATGATTGCAGGCTCTGTTTTGGAGCGTAGAAATGAAAATAAACCGCCAAGATTTTTTCTTTTATTCATCTTAATATGCTCAGCATGGTATTTATCATCCAGTAATAAGCTTATCAAATTTGCTCATCGTATCGAGCTGATTTGTACCCGATTATTACCAATTTGTACCAATTTATTTTAGTATTTAACGAAATCAATACCATCAAATTCGCATCAATGTGTTTATCCGGTATTAAATATTAATTTCGAGCAATGTCTGGAATCTATTTACATATCCCCTTTTGCAAGCAAGCTTGCCATTATTGCAATTTCCATTTCAGCACCTCCATAAAAGGAAAGGCAGAATTGCTGAATTGCATGATGAAAGAGCTGGAATTACAAAAAGATTATTTGTCAGACAAAACGGTTGAAACGATTTATTTTGGCGGGGGAACTCCCTCATTATTAGAAGCCGATGAAATCAATCTGTTGATTGCGCAAATTGACCGGCATTTTAACCTGATCGCCAATCCGGAAGTTACCCTGGAAGCCAATCCGGATGACCTGGGCAGAGAAAAGATAAAAGCGCTCAAACAAAGTCCTGTTAACCGTTTCAGCATTGGCATTCAGTCTTTTTTTGATGAAGATCTAAAATGGATGAATCGTAGCCACGTGGGGGCGGAAGCCGAAGACAGTGTAAAAAGAGCCCAGGATGCTGGTTTCGAAAACATTACAGCTGATTTAATTTATGGATTTCCTTTGTTGAGCGATGAGAAATGGAGAGCAAACATCCAGAAAATGATACAACTCCAAATTCCGCACTTGTCTTGTTACGGCATGACGGTAGAAGAAGGCACCGCCCTACATCATTTTGTCAAATCAGGCAAAAGCAAACAAATTGATGATGGCCAAGGTGCGGGGCAGTTCGAAATATTGATGGAAACTTCAGAAGCTGCGGGGTTTTTGCATTATGAGATATCGAATTTTGCCAAACCCGGAAAAGAATCGAAACACAATTCCAATTACTGGAAAGGGGTTCATTACTTGGGTGTAGGTCCATCGGCACATTCCTTTAATGGCAGCAGCCGTCAATGGAATGTGAGTAACAATCCCAAATACATAGAGCAACTCCTCGTTAACGAAGTACCGGCTACTATTGAAACACTCAATGTAGAAGATCGATTCAACGAATACATTATGACCAGTTTAAGAACCATGTGGGGAGCTGACATTAATTATATTGAAAAAAAATTTGGAAACGATTTCAAACAAAATTTACTCCAAAAGGCCCGTATTTTCTTAGATAAAAATTGGCTTTCAATTGAAAATGATCACTTACTTTTAAGTAGACAAGGGAAATTGTTTGCAGACCATATTGCTGCAGAATTATTTGAAATGATACATGAATAGAGCGCAACAAGTAATTTGGATCACGGGGGCTTCCTCAGGCATTGGGGAAGCATTGGTGTATGCATATGACCGTTTGGGAGCAAAGCTGATCATCTCCTCAAGAAACAAGGATAAACTGTATGAGATCAAGTCTAAATGCCAGAGCAATGCGCTCAATATTCATGTTTTAGCCCTCGACTTGGAAGACACGGCCAGCCTGAATGATAAAGCACAAGAGGCATTACGGATATTTGGAAGAATTGACCTGCTCATCCACTCAGGTGGCATTAGTCAGCGGTCTTTGGCCATGGAAACAAAAATAGAAGTCGCTCAAAGGTTGATGAATGTCAATTTTTGGGGTACGGTGGCGCTGAGCCACGCAGTTCTACCAGAGATGATCAAACAAGGCGGAGGTCACATTGTAGCTGTAAGCAGCTTGGTAGGCAAATTTGGCACCCGTTTCCGATCAGGTTATTCTGCTTCAAAACATGCCTTGCACGGCTATTTTGATTCGTTAAGAGCTGAACTTTATCAGGATAAAATCAAATTTACCATCGTATGTCCGGGGTTCATCCGAACCAATGTATCCATTAACGCCCTGGTTGGCGACGGAAGCACTCAAAATACCATGGACGATGCCCAAGACCGAGGCATGTTACCTGAACAATTTGCAGAGCGCATGATCAAGGCCATTGATCAGGGTAAAGAGGAAGTTTACATTGGAGGTAAAGAGGTTTATGGTGTTTATCTGAAACGCTTTTTCCCAAAAATATTCTCCAAACTGATGCGTAAAGCAAAAGTGACCTGATCTGTTGTTACAAATTATGCCCATAATTTATGGGGGGGCAATTGCATAGAATAATACGATGATGCCCAATTATTTTTAGCAATACCCCAATTTTTTTGATGTGAATTAATTTTTTGTTAACTTAATTAGATCATCTTATTAGGAAAACATTTAATAAAAATACAGTGCCTACACAAGACCAATACATATTTCAAAACAACGAACATTTCCAGCTGGTATTAAAAGGATTAGATGCCGGGGTGTATGAACTCGATTTCGATAAAAAAACATTCTGGTGGTCTTCGAAATTTTATGAACTTCTAGGATACCAAAGAGGGGACATTATTCCGGATAAAAAACGGTTTTTGAATGAAATGGTATTCCCTGATGACCGAAAAAAAATCACTGATATATTTGAGAATTACCCCAAAATAGACGATCACTTCATTATTGATTTAAGGATCCTCCACCGCAACGGAACTTACCGTTGGTATCAGCTTGCCGGGCAAACAAAAACAAAAGAACACGGGAATCCGCACCTTATTGGCTCCTTACGCGATATACAATCGAGTGTTGATCAACAGGAAAGAAATAAGAAGAACGAATTTCTATTAGAAGAGGT
>CANHCS010000042.1 GCA_947459195.1 Sphingobacteriaceae bacterium | reverse complement strand
TTTAAATTAGATGTCTTAACAAAACCCTATCATCAAATGAAGAAAATTTTATTCCTCTTTTTATTTCTGGTGAGCTTACAATCCATGGCACAGGAAACTTTTCCTGTAAATGGCTCTTGGGACAAGCGACCAGGATTGTATGCATTTACCAATGCTAACATTGTAGTAAATGCCGATCAGACGATCAATAACGGAACACTTTTAGTAAAAGACCGGGTAATTGAATCTGTTGGAACCAATTTGGTCATTCCAAAAGGTTACATCGTAATCGACCTGAAAGGTAAATACATTTATCCTTCGCTGGTAGATGCTTTTACCAGCTACGGCGTACCATCCGTATCGGTTACAGTTAACAGACAGCAGCAGTTTCGTCAGGTATTTACCACTACCAAGCAGGGTGCATTTTATTGGAATGAAGCCATTCGGCCAGAAATTTCGGTGAAAAACCAGTTCACTAAAGATGTGAGAAAAGCAGAAGAGTATAAAAAGAACGGGTTCGGGGTGGTACATGCTATCAACCGCGACGGAATTGCCCGGGGCACTTCTTTGGTGGCAACTTTAGGCGAAGAAAACGAGCATGAAGCAATTCTAAAAGATCAGGCAGCCGCACAATATTCTTTCAACAAAGGAACATCTAACAATAATTATCCTTCCTCTTTAATGGGGTCAATCGCCTTGCTTCGCCAGGCTTATCATGATGCCGCATGGTACAATAATCAAAAAAGTGAATTCAATATTTCTTTAGATCACTTTAATCAGATTCAGACTTTACCTCAGTTTTTTGAAGTAAACGATGCTTTAAGTGTATTACGTGCCGATAAAATTGGAGATGAATTTGGGAAACAATACATCTTTAAAACAGACGGTAAAGAATATCAAAAAATAGACGCAGTAAAAGCAACCGGCGGCAGTTTCATCATTCCGATGACTTTCCCGAGAGCTTTTGATGTAGAAGATCCTGCAGATGCACGCAATGTAAGCTTAACCCAACTAAAAGATTGGGAAATGGCTCCTGGTAATGCTGCGGCTTTAGAAAAAGCAGGTGTTCGCTTTGCGATTACCTCTTTTGGATTAGAGGGCTCACGCGATTTCTGGAGCAATTTACGGACGGCCATCGAACGTGGTTTGTCTGAGAAACAAGCACTCAAATCTTTAACCACTATCCCTGCCGAGATGCTGGGCGTAGCAAACCAGGTAGGTACGCTAAATGCTGGTAAACTGGCCAATTTCATTATCACTTCCGATCAGCTTTTCAAAAAAGACAATGTTATCTATGAAAACTGGGTAGAAGGCCGTCAGTATGTGGTGGCAAAAATGAATGTAAACGATTTACGTGGTACTTATGCCTTAAAAGTAGATGGATTGGGTGATTTGAGTTTGAAAATAGGCGGAACTGCCAGCGCCTATGATGCCAATGTGGAACGCTTGGCGGATAGCACCAAGGCAAAAGCCAGCTTCAACCGTAACGGCGACCTGTTGAGTTTGAACTTTGACCTGAAAAAACCAGCAGGCGTAATCAGAATGAGTGGTTACATTGCCAGTCTTTCTCCGTTGAGCTTTAAAGGCGAAGTGGTACAGCCAGATGGTAGTTCAGGTAACTGGTCGGCCAGCTTCAAAGAAGCATTTAAGGAAACCGAAACTAAAAAAGAAAGTCCGGTACCTGCTCCTATTAGCACCGGCTCTGTAATTTATCCGTTCACAGCTTACGGCAATGAGAGTGCTCCAAAGGCCGAAAGTGTTTTGTTTAAAAATGCTACTGTTTGGACCAATGAAAAAGAAGGAAAACTCAGCAATACTGATGTTTTGATTGAGAATGGAAAAATTAAGGCGGTAGGTAAAAACCTAAGTGCTACAAATGCCAAGGTGATTGATGCCACCGGAAAACACATCAGTCCGGGTATCGTTGATGAACACTCACATATTGCCGGCTTCGGTGGTATCAATGAGGGCGCCCAATCGGTTACTTCAGAAGTGCGCATTGGCGACATCCTTTCTTCAGAAGATATCAATATTTACCGCCAGTTAGCCGGTGGAGTAACTGCTTCACATATCCTGCACGGCTCAGCCAACGCTATTGGTGGACAAACACAAATCATCAAACTTCGTTGGGGTAAAACGCCCGAAGAACTGAAATTTGAAGGAGCCGATGGCTTCATCAAATTTGCACTGGGTGAAAACGTAAAACAGAGCAACTTCCAAATCCCTGGAGGTAACCAGCGTTTCCCGCAGAGCCGTATGGGCGTGGAGCAAGTATTTGTTGATGCCTTTACCAGAGCTAAAGAATATCAGGCTGCTCGTTCAGTTAAAGGTAATAACGTACGTCGCGACCTGGAGCTGGACGCATTAGTGGAGATCATGAATCAGAAGCGTTTCATTACCTGTCACTCTTACGTTCAGTCTGAGATCAACATGCTGATGCACCTTGCCGATTCGATGGGCTTTAAGATCAATACTTTCACTCATATTTTAGAGGGTTATAAAGTTGCCGATGGTATGGCCAAGAGAGGCATTGCTGCTTCTACTTTCTCCGATTGGTGGGCATACAAGAATGAGGTGGCAGAAGCCATCCCATATAATGCAAAGTTAATGCACCAGGGTGGAGTATTAACAGGCTTTAATTCGGATGATGCTGAAATGGCCCGCCGTCTTAACCAAGAAGCTGCAAAAGCCATTACTTACGGAAACATGAGCGAAGAGGATGCATTGAAATTGGTAACCCTTAATCCGGCAAAAATGTTGCACATTGATAACCGTGTAGGAAGTATCAAGGTTGGAAAAGACGCAGACATCGTGCTCTGGTCAGATAACCCGCTTTCAATATATGCTAAAGCGGAGAAAACCTTTGTAGACGGCATAGCTTACTGGGATATGGAACAAGATGCTGCTAAGCAAAAGGCTTTAAATGCAGAACGTGGACGTATCATCCAAAAAATGATCGCTGCTAAAAACGGAGGAACAGCTACCCAAAGAGCGGTGGCACAACGTCAGCGTTTATATGAATGCGAAAGTCTGGAAGAGGAGCAATTCGTAAATGCTAACCGTTATCAATAATTTATAAATGACGAAGAACATGAAAAAATATATATGCCTTTTCGCCAGCCTGTTGGTTGGTGGGAATTTGGCCTTTGGACAGGCGAATATTTTACCTGCCAAAGCGCAATCTAAACCAATAACCATTGCTAATGCTACCATACATTTGGGCAATGGACAAGTGATCAATAAAGGCTACATCAGCTTTACTAGCGGGAAAATAACCGCTGTAGCAGAAGGTAATGCTCCGGTTAATGCTCAGGAAGAACTAATCGATGCAACAGGTAAACATGTTTATCCGGGCTTTATTGCTCCGGTAAACAATATTGGTTTAACCGAAATTGCCGCAGGTGCAAAAAGTACCGATGATGCGACAGAAATTGGTGAAGTGAATCCGCACATCAGATCAATTATTGCCTATAATACCGATTCTAAGGTGATTCCTACCGTAAGGTCGAATGGGATTCTGATGAGTCAGCCTACCCCCGATGGAGGTTTGGTTACCGGGCAATCATCCGTAGTGGTATTAGATGGCTGGAATTGGGAAGATGCAGCTTACAAAAAAGACATCGCCATTCACATGAACTGGCCTGCAATTAACAATTTTGGCGGATTTGGTGGTTTTGGCGCAACACCTGTAACTGATCAGAAAGAAGCTAACCAAAAGATTTTGGCCAATTTGGATAAATATTTCACCGAAGCGCAAGCTTATGCACAACTGTCTAAACCAGCAGAGGTAAATGCTCGCTTTGAAGCCATGAAAGGTTTGTTCAACGGAAGCAAAAAACTGTTTGTAAACGTAGATGAGAGCCGTGGCATTGTTCAGGCAGTGAATTTTGGCAAAAAATTCGGAATCAGAGTAGTCATCGTAGGTGGAGAAGAAGCGGTACAAGTAAGTGAACTGCTTCGCGATAATCAGGTACCGGTGATCTTAATTGAGACCCAAACTTTGCCAGGCAAAACGGAGGATGATGTTTATTTGCCTTACAAAAGGCCTAAATTATTGCACGATGCAGGGGTATTGGTTGGTTTAACCGGTGTAGGTTACTGGCGCCAGCGCAACTTGCCATTTGAGGCGGGTACAGCTGCAGCTTATGGTTTAGGTAAAGAGCAGGCAGTAGCCCTCATCAGCTTAAACAACGCTAAAATTTTAGGAATTGATCAAACGACCGGAAGTTTAGAAACAGGCAAAGATGCTACGCTTTTCATTTCTGGTGGTGATGCTTTAGATATGCTTGGAAATAAAGTAGAAACTGCTTTTATCCGAGGTAAGAAAATCAATCTTGATAACCTGCATAAGCAACTTTACGAACGTTACAACGAGAAATATCAGCTTAAAAACTAAATTTTCTTGACTACAGTCGCAAAAAGCCCTTCCAAAATTGGAAGGGCTTTTTTGTTTAAACACACCTGAATAAAAAAGCTCCTCGACGGGCGTCAGGAGCTTTTTTGAACTAACCAATTATAAACCTAAGAATAAGGTTGCCATGAGAAGAGGAGTCGAACCTCAGGGTTATTACCCTCACCTATTAAAATTCTCACAGATGATCAATACTGAAGTACTGAATGTTACAAAGATAATAAATTGATGGTTTTTTTAATATTATCATAATGTTAACTCTTACTTTTTATTATTATTGTAATTATTAAAGTGAATATTTAAAATATCATCAAAAAATGGCCGATAAGAAAGCCCAAAATTTAGAAATTGATAATCTGGACCGTGAAATTTTATCCATTTTAATGGCCGATGCTACCATCCCTTATACTGAAATAGCCAAGAAATTGGTCATTTCTGGAGGTACAGTGCACGTTCGGATGAAAAAGATGCAGGAGATGGGCATCATTCAGGGTTCACAGTTAAATATCAGCCCCCAAAAAATCGGTTATGATATTTGTGCTTTCCTGGGCATATTCTTACAGAAAGGTTCTCAATACAACGATGCAGTAGAGCGGCTCCGACAAATTAAAGAGATTGTGGAACTGCATTATTGCACCGGTGCTTACAGTATGTTTGCCAAGATCATTTGTAGCGATACCAACCATCTACGTAGGGTGCTGAATGATGGCATCCAGGCAGTACCCGGAATACAACGTACCGAAACCTTTATCTCTTTGGAAGAAAGTATCCGCAGGCAGATCAGCTTGAGCAAATAAAAAACCGCTCCAGGAAGCTGAAACGGTTTTCTTGTATTAATTGGGAAATCTTTATTTGTTCACGTAAAGCACTTCTTTAACCGCCTTGATCACCCTTGCCGCATTTGGCAATGCTTCCTGAATGAGGGTTGGTGCATATGGCAATGGTACATCTGCCGAAGTAATACGGATGATCGGTGCATCTAAATAATCAAAGGCCTCACGCTGCACACGGAAACTCACCTCTGTAGAGATGGATGCCAATGGCCATGCTTCTTCTACAAACACCATGCGGTTGGTTTTTTTGATAGATTCGATTACGGTAGCATAATCGATTGGACGTACTGTGCGTAAATCGATCACTTCTGCATTGATACCTTCTTTAGTCAGCTCTTCCACTGCAGGCATCACTACACGGCTCAACATTTTTCCAAAAGTAACAATGGTTACATCACTACCTTCTTTAACAATTCGAGCTTTACCGATAGGCAGGTAATATTCTTCTTCAGGAACCAAACCTTTATCGCCATACATCACCTCCGATTCCATGAAAATAACTGGATCTGGATCGATAATGGCTGATTTCAACAAGCCTTTGGCTTCGTAAGGATCGGCAGGAACCACCACTTTTAAGCCTGGGCAATTGGCGTACCAGTTTTCAAAATTCTGAGAGTGTTGTGCAGCCAACTGTCCGGCATTTCCGGTAGGACCACGAAACACCATTGGAATAGGGAATTGACCACCACTCATTGATAACATCTTAGCAGCCGAGTTGATCACCTGATCGATCGCTACCAGAGAGAAGTTGAAGGTCATGAACTCCACGATTGGTTTTAGGCCATTCATAGCGGCACCCACGGCAATACCTGCAAATCCCAATTCAGCAATCGGAGTATCGATTACGCGTTTTTCACCAAACTCATCCAACATACCCTGACTTACTTTGTAAGCGCCATTATATTCAGCTACTTCCTCACCCATTAAAAAGATACTTTCATCTTTTCTCATCTCTTCATTCATCGCTTCGCGGAGCGCTTCTCTGAATTGTAATTCTCTCATTGTGCTATCAAATTCTTTTAGGAAGGCAAATATAATTGTAATGTTTGAAATCTGTATGTCAGATCATTAATCTTCGTTTTCTTCGGCCGAAGGCTGTTCTAAAATATCATTTGGCTGACGGAAATTACTCCGCACAAACGTACACCATTGGCATTTTTCATCACCACAACCCGTAAAATCGTGTTTGCGGATACGGTGGTATACCGAAGTGATTTGTTCACGCACCAAACTCAAATCTTCAGGCCTGATTACTACTTTTTCTTTGATGTATTGATGATCGTGCGGTTCCACAAAATCGAATTCCACCCGCTCCACCCCCCAATTATGGCGATCATCGGCCTGTACCAGTAATTGGTAAAATACCGCCTGTCTCCAATAATCACCACCCAGGGGATCTTTTTCAGTTGGAGACTTCAGCTTAGCTTTGGCATTCTCGTAGTTACCGGTCTTATAGTCCACAATAGTTACCCGGTTGCCGTTCATCTCGATCTTATCCAAATCTCCCTTAACCGGAATACCGTCAATTTCCACATTTTTGATCTTATACTCCGTCAAACTATTTTTCACCCATTCATTCACATATCGTTGATAATAGGCTGGCAATATTTTGTCGCCATATTCCATCCTTCGCTTAAACTGTTCGGTGGTAAAAGCTTCTCGGTTTCGCTGCATGTACCAGTAAAAATCAGACATAAATTGTTCCAATCCATGAAACTCATTTCCGTTGTCTGGTAACTTGCGGAACAGTTTATTCAATGCCCAGTGCACAGCCGATCCAAATGTCATGGTTTCATTCTTTCCGGATGGTATTTGAATGAGATTTTGGAAATAAAACTTTAAGGGACATTCTAAATAGTTGTTGAGATGGGTGACGCTGAGCGTATATTTCTCTAGGAGGTGATCGATGAAAGAACCATCTACCAATCCCGGATTTAAATTTTCCTGCTCTTTAAACTGGGTAACAAAAAACTCGATAAGGGAAGATTCCTGCATTTCAATTTTCTGCAATTCCAAATCGGTGGCTGCCAAGATCTCTCCAATAAAAACGGAAGATTCCAGTGGCTTGCCGCTGTCGCTCTCTTCAGCAAAAGAAATAAATAATTCACGGCGGGCACGGGTGAGTGCCACATAAAACAATCGGCGAAGTTCTTCTTCATCGCTCGAGCCGGCTACGCTTGAAAAAATGGTCTCCGGTAATTTGTATTCCCCTGGCCGATTTTTGCCTTTGCCTTCCCAAACGTTTTTATTACACCCGATTAAAAAAACATAATCAAACTCTAAACCCTTTGATCCGTGGCAGGTAAGGAAATTTACCCCAGTTTCGTTAAAAACAGACTGATTCAATTCCAGCGGCAATTCATTTTCCTCCAGCAAGTCCAATAAATTAACGAAGGCTTTCAAACTCAAATCGGGTTTTTTGCGAGTTTCTTCCTTTAAAAAGTTAAAGAGCGAAGTGAGTACCTGCATCAACCAGGTTTTTTGATCCGATTTAAGGACATAGGCCAAAATACCCCCTCGGACCATGATCTTCTCAAACAAATTATGCAGGGTCAGGTTGTAGGCTTCCTTGATCCAATATTCCAAGTCGTCACTCAGCCGTTTGATCTGTTTTTGACTTTCGCCGACTGGTTCGCCCTTGGCTATTTGAAAGATCTGGTGGCGAATGGAAGTTTTATCCTCGTTTTTATAATTGTGTTGATTAACTGCCACGCTGATACGGGCCACATCCATTGGAGCAATTTCATAGAAATCATAATGCATGATTTCAAACAGCAAAACATCGCCGCTATAAGGAGATTCATTCTCGAGTGCCAGGTAGCGCAACAGGTTGATGATCTTTTTTCCGAAAGGCTCTTTCAGAATATTCACCTTTTTTTTAGCGCTTACCGGGATCCCCTTTAATTGAAAGTAGCGAGCCAGCTCTTGCCCCGATTTGTGTTCCTTATAGATTACCGCAATTTCCTGAGGGGCTGCTCCTTCAGCAATCAATTTTTCCACCTGAGCGGTAACATGAGCAAACTCATGAAATTGACTTTGGTAAGCACGAATTTCTGGCTTTACTATGGAACCGGCATATTGATCGTTCCGGGCGGTAAGCACCTTGCTCAGTCCCAGCAGTTGAACCCGCTCCTGATTGTTATCGATCAACACCCTGGCTGCATCCAAAATATGCTGTGAGGAGCGGTAATTATCAGTAAGCATTACCTGATATAAGTCCTGCTCATATCTCGAATGGTATTGCTGTATATTTTGCACGTTGGCGCCCTGGAAACGGAAAATGGATTGGTCGTCATCGCCCACCACAAAAATATTCGGGCTATCCCAGTAGCTGATTAGCAGGTGGATCAATTCGTTCTGCGAACCACTGGTGTCCTGATATTCATCTACTAGCACATATTGATAGCGCTCCTGATAATTGAGCAGGAAATTGGGATCGTTCTTAAAAGCATTCAGCACCCAAAGGATCATATCGTCATAATCATAACGACCCATTTGGCGCATCATTTGCTGATATTTTGGAAACTCTCTGGCCGCTGCACGAAGTTTTTCGTGATTTTCTTTGAGCTCGGCAAACTTGGGTTTCCAGTCACCGGGCATATTTTCGCCGCTTTTTCGAGCATAGCGGTAAGTTTTGTAATACTCCGTACCTGGTTCAGCATCCGCTATCAATTGGATGTGCTCATCAATTTTCTGACTGATCAATTCGGGCGACCAGTCTTCCCGTTTCATGGCCGAAAACAAGTGTTGCAAACGCTTCACCTCAAAATAGACTTCCCCTCTGAAACGCTTTAGGGGATGGTCTTTATCAAAACTGTCTACTAATTTTTGGAAAAGATCCATCCGCTCCAGGTCGGAGATGGCATCTAACTCCAGCTTACCGAAATAATCCAGGTTTTCCTGGATGATATCATTACAAAATGCATGGAAGGTGTAAATATTCACACGGTAAGCTTCCGGACCAATAAAGTCGAACAAACGCTTGCGCATGGCAACTGCACCGGCGTCAGTATAAGTAAGACAAAGGATGTTGTGGGCCTTCACATCAGCATCCAACAAAATTTTACCAATACGGGCAGCCAAGATTTGGGTTTTACCCGTACCCGGGCCTGCAATTACGAGCACCGGACCTTCAATTTGGTTAACTGCTTTTAACTGATTTTCATTAAGTGCAGCCAGCGCCTTTTTAAAGTTTTCGTTGTATTTATTGATGGGAAGCATAGGAAATTAAAGGTACAGAAAAGGATGAAAATTGGAGGATCATTGTCCCTAATTGTCACTTAATAAAATTTGATGGGTCTGGAAAAACAAGTGTGATGTGAGTTAGATTTGATTAATAATTATCTTTGCTACGATAAGCAAAAACAACATGAGTGTTTCCATATTAGCCCAAACTTTAAAAGGTTCAGAAATCATTAAAATTGGGGCTGAGATCAATGAATTGAAAAAGAAAGGGGAGAAAATCGCGAATCTGACGATCGGAGATTTTGATCCGTCTATTTTCCCTATTCCCAACGGATTAAAACACGGCATTATTGATGCTTATCATGCCAATCACACCAATTATCCGCCAGCCGACGGGGTGCACATCCTTCGGGAAAATGTTTCAACATTTTTAGCAGAGCGATACCAGCTCGACTACGGCGCTCAAGAAATCTTAATTGCCGGTGGATCAAGGCCTTTAATTTATGCTGCTTACCTGGCATTGGTCGATCCGGGAGACAAAGTGGTTTATCCGGCTCCATCCTGGAACAATAACCATTATTGCCACCTTTCGGGAGCCAATGGTGTAGCGGTCATGGCCCAGCCCGAGAATTTGTTCATGCCCACAGCCGAAGAGCTAAAGCCTCATTTAGCTGGAGCAAGTTTATTGGCTTTATGTTCGCCGCTTAATCCTACCGGGACCATGTTCGGTCAAGAGGAACTGGAAAAGATCTGCGACCTGGTGATTGAAGAAAACAAGAAAAGAAAAGCGGGCGAAAAACCACTATACATTCTTTACGACCAAATTTACTCCCTGCTCACCTTCAACAATAAAAAACACGTTGATCCGGTTAGCCTTCGCCCCGAATTGAAAGACTATGTCTTGTACATCGACGGCATTTCCAAGTGTTTTGCAGCCACCGGTGTAAGGGTAGGCTGGGCATTCGGGCCTGAGCACATCATCGCTAAAATGCGATCTATTTTGGGCCACGTGGGTGCCTGGTCGCCAAAAGCAGAACAAATTGCTACCGCGAAATTTTTGAAAGATAAGATAGAAGTGGACACCTACCTGAATGCATTTAAAGGTCAATTACAGCAAAGTCTGGAGACACTTTACAAAGGAATTAAAAACCTGAAGGCAGCAGGTTTAGCGGTAGATGCCATCGATCCGATGGGTGCCATTTATTTGACCGTCAAAATCGATTATGCAGGGAGAACTACTCCCGATGGTACGATTCTGCAAACCAGCGCCGATATCAATTTTTACCTGATCAAGGAAGCGGGTATGGCCATGGTGCCATTTTCTGCTTTTGGAACAGGAAGCGATGTGAATTGGTTCAGGGCTTCGGTTGGTGGCTGCACCATTAAGGATATTGAAGAAATGCTGCCGCGATTAAAAGCTGCACTGGAGAAATTAAAATAAGCTTGATGGCTTTCGGAAAATTATACCTCCTGCCTGTTCCGCTCGCCGAAAATACCGCAATTGCTGTATTGCCTGCCACACATACCGAACTCATCAATCATATAAGGCATTATGTGGTAGAAAATGAGAAAACTGCCCGTAAATGGCTGAAAGAAATGGGCCTGAAAACCCCACAAAGTGAACTTGAAATTTTAGTTTACGGCAAGCACAGCGAAAAACAAAACCTAGCCCCCTATTTTAAAGCCATCAAAGATGGAAATGATGTGGCTTTGATGAGTGAAGCCGGCTGTCCGGGCATTGCCGATCCCGGTGCTGAGCTGGTCGCCGAGGCGCATCGTTTTGGTGTAGAAGTGGTGCCACTAACCGGTCCCAGCTCCATCCTGCTTTCCTTGATGGCTTCGGGATTTAACGGACAAAGTTTTGCGTTCCATGGTTACCTGCCTATTGATAAAGGTGCCCGTTCTAAGCGCTTGAAAGAATTGGAGAGCATAGCCGAGAGGTTTAGCCAAAGCCAAATATTCATTGAAACCCCTTTCCGAAACAATCAATTGTTGGATGACATCCTGAACAGTGCGCACCCTCAAACGCAATTGTGTATTGCCTGCGATATTACCGCCGAGTCGGAATTCATTCAAACCAAAACATTGGCCAACTGGAAAAAAGAAAAGCCGGACTTGCACAAGCGCCCGGCCATATTCATACTTTATAAAAAATCTTAACCGTGGATATGTTCTGATTTGCCGTAGCGGCTGATCACCTCTGCTTCGTAATCTAAAAATTCCTGCCAGCGTTTATCCACGTCGATGGTTTGGGCATATTTTTTAGCCAGTTTCAAGAACATGGTATAGTGTCCGGCTTCACTGATCATCAGTTCATGATAAAATGCTGCCAATTGCGGGTCGTTGATGTGCTCCGACATTACCTTGAAGCGTTCGCAGCTACGAGCCTCAATCATGGCTGAGAATAGTAAGCGGTCAACCAGCTGCTGCTCACGTCCGCCACCTTTAGTAATAAACTGATATAGCTCGTTTACATAGTGGTCTTTTCGCTCTCTGCCCAATACAAAACCGCGTTCTAAAATGATATCATGCACTCTTTTAAAATGATCCATTTCCTCTTGCACCAATAGCGCCATCTCCTGCACCAAATCAGATAAGTTTGGATTTTGAACAATTAAGGTAATGGCATTGCTGGCAGCTTTTTGTTCACAAAAAGCATGGTCAATTAATATTTCTTCAATGTTACTTTCCACCACATTTTTTACCCATTGCGGGTCGGTAGGGAGCTTGAGTTTTAAAATACTTCCGTCTTTTGACATGATTAAAAATTTCCTCTTAAACTGATGATAAAATTACGGCCCGGAGCCGAAATTCCGGAAGCAAATACCCGGTAATTCTGATCTAATATATTTTCTAAAGCCAGCTGCAATTTTAAACTTTTATAAACCTGGTAAGCCGATCTGAAATTAAGTGTTTGCCAGGCGGGCATGCCATTGGGGGTAGCCTGAGGTAAATTATCCTCTCCGTTGGGTTGGTAATCTTTCAAACGCTTCCAACCATTGTACTGAATGAAAAATTCGGCCTGAAATTTTTGATTTTCATAAGCGATTCGGCTCGATCCAAAAAATGGCGGGATATGATCCAAAGGCTGGATGGGGGAAGTTGAAGTGATTCGGGCAAAGGTATAAGTGGCATCATTTTTCAGCCAAATATGCTTGGCAATAAAAAGATCAATAGAACCGGAAAATCCATACAAATAAGCTTGGTTGGCATTCACATTGGAAGTTACCTTACTTAGCTCGCCATTATACATGATTTCGGTTTGGCCATTAAAAGTAGTGGCCTGCGTGGTGATGGCATCGCGATACCAGGTATAAAAGGTGTTGAATTGGAATCGAGATTGATTTTCGAACCTTTTCTCCATACTCAACTCTAGGTTATAAGTATACTCAGGTTTTAAATTCGGATTAGGCACAATCACATTCCCCGGGACACTTTCAAAAACCTTGGCTAAATCATCCACATTTGGCGCCCTGAATCCGGTAGAGCCCAGTAAAGAAAACCGCCAGCGGTTCTCCGATTTATAAATTAATCCCACATTACCGCTCCATGCCAGGTTATTTTGTTTTACCGTATTGAATGGGAATGGAAAAAAGGTTTGATCATTAAATAAGGCCTCGAGTTGAACTTTATTTAATCGAAAGCCGCTGCTCAAGAGCCATTTCGGATGGAGTTCCCAACGGTGGGCTAAAAACAAGGCAGCCGAAGTCATGGTGCTACCTCCATCGGGATAGCGGGTATCCAAGCCTGAACGAACACCAGTGTTGATATTGAGTCGGTGTGCGCTCGAAGCTACCTCATTATGGCTCAACTCCAAGCCATAACTCAATTCTTGTGCTCCCCAATGTTTGCTAAAATCTGCATTGAGTGAGTATACCCCTACTTCTTCTATTCGGTTATTCAAGGAAACATTATTCAATCGGCGATCGTGCCTGCTTTCTACCACATCCTGGTAAGCAAGGGTGATGTTGGAACGGTCGAACCAGCCTTTGAAACCTTGTAATTTTAACTGATAAGCCGCCAATAAACGCTTTTGAGGGCCATAATACCATTGCGCAAAGCGAGGCTGATTGTTCTGTAGTTGCGCCAGCCGATCGTAACGCGGTACATCTGAAGAAGTAGAATATTGCAAATTAATCAGGTGACTCACCCGATCGCTGCTACGGTAAAGCCACTTTTGCATCAAGTCGACTTGTTGATATCCCGAAGCACTTTGAACATCCGGATTAGGGTTGTTAGCAACCACGTCTTGATTTCCCTCCCTTTTTACCAGATACTTGGTTTTCCAGGCATCATTCTTATAATTTCGGCCTCCTTGACGTAAGTCGTTAAAATCAGAAAAACTAAGTTGAGTGAATACTGCCCAATTTTTACGGCCGTAATTGGCCGAAAGTCCCGTACTGAAAGCCTTGGCAGCACTGGCATATCTGCTAAATGCACCGATTGAAGTACGATTCAGATCCGGATTTTTGGTATGTGCATGGATCACCCCACCCAGGGCATCGCTACCGTAGGAAACCGAGCTGGGACCAAAACCTACTTCGAGGCTTTCCAAAGCTTCATTATCCAAAGTGATCACATTTTGCAAATGTCCACCACGGTAAATAGCATTGTTCATGCGAACACCGTCAACCACTAGTAAGACTTTATTGGCTTCAAAACCACGGATGATGGGGCTGCCACCCCCCAACTGGCTTTTCTGCACTAAAACTCCAGGAGTTTGTTGTAAAATATCTGCCGGATTGGCTCCATTCAACTGCTGAATGCGGTCTTTTTTGATGATTTGGATTTGCTGGGCTACGTCTTCTTTTTTCTCCGGGAAACGGGAAGCCAGGATGACTACCTCCTTCAGCACTGTGGTATCTTTCTTGGTTTGCTGGGCAATGGTGCTCGTAGCAATCAGACAAAAAAATAATAATGCAAAGGGAAAGCGCATCGCAAACTTCAATAATTAGCGGTATAAATTCTTGCTTTCAATAAAAGCCAAGACCTGATCGGGAACAAAAAACTGAATATTTTTTTTCTTTTTAATCGCCTGACGGATGAAGGTGGCAGATAATTCCATGAGTGGCGTATCGGTCAATTCAACAGAAGGATGATCAGCTAAATCCGGGTGTTCGGTCCCAGGTCGTGGATACACCAAGATGCGGAAATCTCGGAGCAAAAGCTCATAATTTTTCCATTTTTTCAATGACGCCAAGTTATCAGACCCCATGATGAGAAAGAAGTCGTGTTCCGGATAACGGGTTTTCAAATGAGTCAGGGTATCGATGGTATAAGACGGCTGAGGCAAAGAAAATTCAATATCGCTTACACGGATATTTTTAGCGTTTTCGGTGGCCAAACGAGCCATTTCTAAACGGTCGTAGCTGTTGATCAGATCCGATTTTTGTTTCAGCGGATTTTGCGGCGAAACCACCAGCCAAACCTGATCAAGCTGAGTATGGTTGGCCATGTAATTGGCAATGATCAAATGACCGGTATGAATGGGATTAAAGGAACCGAAAAATAATCCAATTTTCATAACCGCGAATTTAAGCGCCCAAAAACTTGCTCACCAACTGTTCTGCTTCTGCACAGGCAGTTTTGAGATCATCATTTTTAAGGATGATGTCAAATTTATCGGCATAAGCTAATTCTTTTTCTGCCTTTTCGATTCGTTCCTTCAACTTCTCCTGGCTGTCGGTAGCCCTGCCATGTAGCCGTTCTATTAAAACCTCCAACGAAGGGGGTTGAACAAAAACCGCCAAGGCCCGATCGCCAAATTTCTTTTTCAGATGCAAGCCGCCCTCCACATCAATATCAAAAATCACCTGTTTACCTTCGGCCCACAAGCGCTCAATTTCTGAACGGAGGGTGCCATAAAAATTATCTTTATACACCTCTTCAAACTCCACAAACTCCTTTTGGGCAATGCGGTGTAAAAAATCTTCCTTGCTGATGAAATAATAATCCTTTCCATGCACCTCCTCACCTCTTTTTTGACGTGTAGTAGCAGAAACAGAAAAAGCTAATTGGGGTATTTGTTTCAACAAATGATGCACAATGGTGGTTTTACCGGCACCAGAGGGGGCTGAAAATATGACGAGTTTACCTTCTTGCATCTTTATAAAACGTTGAGCAATTGTTCCTTAATTTTCTCCAGTTCCTCCTTCATCACCACCACCTGTTGCTGCATGCTGGCATCATTGGCTTTAGAGCCGATGGTATTGATTTCTCGACCGATTTCTTGTGCGATGAAACCCAGTTTTTTGCCATTGGCATCGGGCTGATTTAGCGTAGTGATGAAATAATCGCAATGACTTTTCAGCCTGATCTTTTCTTCAGTGATATCGAGCTTATCGATGTAATAGATCAATTCCTGCTCAAATCGATTCTGGTCTATATGCTCTTTACCCACCTGTTCATTCAGCAAGGTGCTGATACGTTCCCGGATTGCTGGAATACGATTGACTTCCAGTTTTTCCACTTCGTCCTGACAGCCCAGAATATTTTTGATCCGTAACTCTAAATCTTGTTTCAGGATACGGCCTTCGTCGGCACGGAAAGTCTGAAAGTTTTTTAGCGCCTGCTGATAGGTCTGTTCTATCAGCGCCCATTCTTCATCCGTACCATTTTCTTCCTGATAAGCTATTACCTCCGGCATATTCAAAGCCAACTGTAATAAATTTTGCGATGGTTCGCCGAGTTCTTTGGCTGCTTCTTGTAATTCACGATAGTAAATAGTCAGCTTTTTGCGGTCGATACCGGCGGTTGTTGCTTCGCCTTGCTGCTTTTCTACCGTGATGCTCACATAGGCCTTTCCTCTTTCCAGGTTTTTACTGCAATCGTTGCGCAACAGCAGCTCCTTGTCGGAATATGCTTTCGGCATTTTGAGCGACAGCTCCAAAAATTTGCTGTTCAATGATTTGATCTCGACGGTGAACTTGCAATTCCCCGCATCGAGGGTGGCCAAACCAAAGCCGGTCATCGATTTTATCATCGCGTAAAGATAGCATAAAAATGCTTTAAGGCTGATTTAAGCCTCCGACAAAATCTGTTCTTCCATCAGTTGTTTGACCTTTACCTTCAGTTGGGGAAGGTCATCTAGGCTGTAGCCCTCAACAGGAACAGAAGGCATGAAAACCATGGTCATGGTGCCGGGTTTAATGCGGGTGGGATGATCGCGGTGCAGCAATTTACTGGCATTGATCAAGACCATGGGTGCAATAGGAGTTTGAGTTTCGATAGCAATACGGAAAGCACCATCGTAAAATTGCGCCAGGGGTTCATCACCACGGTTCATCTTTCCTTCCGGGAAGATAAAAAGTGATTGTCCTTTTTGTAATTCAGATTTGAGCAATTCCACACTTTTAGCTCGGCTCTCCTGGCTGCTTCGATCTACCATCACCACTAAATTCCGGTACATCCAGCCAAAAACGGGTACTTTAACCAATTCTTTCTTACCCAATGGTTTAAATGCTTGCGGAGCCGCCAATACAACGGCGATGGCATCCAAATAAGAACCATGGTTGCAAACATAGATATAAGAACCCTTGGGATCGCGGTACTGCTTGTTTTTGATCACCAATCGGTAAAGACCGAGCACTAAAAATACCCGGGCCCAAATGCGCAAACAAACGAAGGATAGCGCTTGTGCTTTTTTTCCACTCAAAAGGGTATTGATCAGGATCACAAATGGAAACATGATCAACATCATCACAATAAATACAGTAGCGCACCAAAATAGGTGTAGGATTGAGAACAAACGGCTGATGAATTTCATGTGATTAATTTAAATATCTAAAGTCTGACAAGCTTTTTCGGCTGCCATTTTTTCGGCATTCTTCTTATTATAATCTCTTCCCTGACCTAAATTTTCACCATCAACCATCACATTAATGGTAAAAAGCTTGGCACTCTCCCCTTCTTCATTGGCCATCAATTCAAACAATACTTCTTTCCCATGCCTTTGACACCATTCGATGAGTTTACTTTTAAAATTGGTTTCGGTGAGCTCGAGGGTATGAATATCCACATGGGGCTGAATGATTTGATGGAGGATCACCGATTTGGTAAAATTATAGCCCTTATCCATATAAATGGCCCCAATGAGGGCTTCAAAAGCATCTCCCAAAAGAGAACCTTGTTTGGTAGGATAGTTCACGATGCGGGGATCAAATTCAATCAACTGATCCAAACCCAATTTCTTAGCCAATTGGTTGAGGTGTACCCGACTCACAATTTTGGAGCGCATTTCGGTTAGAAATCCTTCGTCACGATAGGGATAAATTTTAAATAATAATTCGGCTATCACCGCTCCCAACACCGCATCGCCCAAAAATTCTAAACGTTCGTTGCTACTTTTGGCTCCATTTTTAAGCGTTATGGCCACCGATCGGTGCCTGAAAGCCATTTTATAAAGATTGAGATTCCCGGGAACGAAGCCCAACATGTTTTTTAGGCTAAGCACCAATTTCCTGTCGGAAGAAAGATATAGCTTATAAAACTGAAAAATGGGCATATGGATATGGTTCAGGTGTACAATCAAAAACCTGAGGACTTAAAATTATGTAATAAATAGGTGTGATAACAGATTTAGCCTTGATATTTTTTGAATATCACCGAGGCGTTGTGTCCGCCAAATCCGAAAGTATTGCTCAAAGCGGCTCTTACTTCACGTTTTTGTGCCTTGTTGAAGGTTAAATTGAGTTTGGGGTCAATTTCAGGATCGTCGGTAAAATGATTGATGGTTGGCGGGATGATGTCATTTTTCACCGCCAATACCGAAGCTACGGCTTCCACTGCTCCGGCAGCACCCAACAAGTGGCCGGTCATGGATTTAGTAGAGCTGATATTTAAACGGTAAGCATCTTCGCCAAACAAGCTTTTAATGGCCTTGGTTTCGCTGATATCTCCCAGCGGAGTAGAAGTACCATGCACATTGATGTAGTCGATGTCGGAAGTAGTTAAACCGGCATCACTCAAAGCACTGGTCATGACTAATTTTGCACCCAATCCTTCAGGGTGTGGGGCGGTAATGTGATTGGCGTCGGCACTCATGCCACCACCCACAATTTCTGCATAGATTTTAGCACCGCGGGCTTTGGCATGCTCCAGTTCTTCCAAAATCAGCGTAGCCGATCCTTCTCCGGCAACAAAACCATCGCGATCCTTATCAAAAGGACGAGAAGCAGTTTGAGGATCATCATTGCGGGTTGAGAGCGCATGCATAGCATTGAAACCACCCATTCCTGCCTCATAAATAATCGCTTCCGATCCTCCTGATATAATAATATTGGCTTTACCTAAACGTACGTAGTTAAATGCATCGATCAATGCATTGGTAGAAGAGGCACAAGCAGAAACGGTGGAGAAATTAGGACCTCTCAAACCGTATTTAATGGAAATATGACCCGGA
Source organism: Sphingobacteriaceae bacterium (assembly GCA_947459195.1). Lineage (GTDB taxonomy): Bacteria > Bacteroidota > Bacteroidia > Sphingobacteriales > Sphingobacteriaceae > JAIPAN01. The sequence goes on along the minus strand of CANHCS010000042.1, from coordinate 632 downwards.
GCAATGTCCAGGATCATTTTGGGGATGAAGAAAGGGTTGAAACGTGGAGTTCCATCACCTGTGGTGAAAGCCGCCACTTCATCCATAAAGGTTTTTAATCCACCAATACCCGATCCCCAGATCACACCAATACGGTTGGTATCCAGCTTTTCAAAGTCCAGATTCGCATCCTTTACGGCTTCATCGGTTGAAGCCAAGGCATAATGTACAAAGGGATCTAATTTTCGGGCATCTTTCCGGTCCATGAATTGTTCCGGATCGAAGTTCTTGACTTCGCACGCAAATTGAGTCTTAAATTTTGTTGCATCGAAATGGGTAATAGGTGCGGCGCCACTCACTCCGTTGATTAAACTATTCCAGTACTCCGGAACAGTGTTTCCAATCGGAGTGAGTGCACCTAAACCTGTTACTACAACTCTTTTAAGCTCCATTTGTATGTGGGGCGGGTTATTTTACGTTTTTCTCTAAATAGGCGATCGCTTGACCAACGGTACCGATGGTTTCAGCTTGCTCATCAGGAATGGCAACATTAAATTCTTTTTCGAATTCCATGATCAGCTCTACGGTGTCTAATGAGTCGGCGCCCAAATCGTTGGTAAAAGAAGCTTCCGGAGTTACTTCTGCTTCGTCTA
>CANHCS010000041.1 GCA_947459195.1 Sphingobacteriaceae bacterium | reverse complement strand
TGAGCAGGTGTTCCACCAGCAATATGTTGACTGGCTGCCCAGTTTTGAATACCTGAACAATAAGCTTTTGGGTTGATGAGTTCCAGCGACCAGCCACCCTGTTTTTTAAGCGCATCCTTATACCAGCTATCCGTATAATTTACCTGGTTTATGACTTGTCCGTTGGCGTTTTTTAAACTCAGCTGATCGCCGGAATTATTGAGACTTGGCCATGGAGAGATACCAATTACCTTTCCGTAGCTACTGAAGTTGGCCACATCTGTATTCGTACAAAGGATCACCAATTCATTTGGTAACAAGCTTTCATTTCCAAAGGTGTAGCTGGTGGTGCCATCGCTGTAAGTCCATTTATCTAAAGATATGGGCTGATCAGTCGTGTTCCATAATTCCATGAATTCGACACCTGGGAGGTCAATTTGAGGAGAAGGGTCTGCAAAAATTTCGTTGATGACTACGTCGTTAATTTGGGCTTCGTAGGGTTTATCAAAATGAAACGATGCGGTCGTATTGTTTACAATAAAATTCCCCGTTTTGTCAGTAACCGCATTGACGGTAAGTACATAATCTCCAGTATTTAGCTCCGTGCCGAAAATTAATTTGTATTTGCCGGAGTTGCCATCGGTAATCACGCTTAGTGGTTGTCCAATTCCATTATCTAAGCTATAATTCGATGTATTTTTTGCCAGCAAACTGTCCATAGGCTCATTGTATTGTATTTTTATGGTGAACGGATTGATGGCCGATGCTGATAATAATAGCGGGGGTGTGGTGTCTGGGCTGTACGGGTTGATGCTAAAATCAGTGAAATAATGTTTCTGGAAAAATGTTGATGTTGACTGTTGGACTAAAATTCCGAAATAGGAAGAAGTCAGAATCACATTGTCTACAGTACTTCCTTCTGAATAATAATCGAATCCTATACCACTTAAATCTCTCTCTAATATGAATAAGTTAGCGGATGTTCTGGTTACTCTTATCTTACAGAAGTTGTTAGAGGTGTTTAGTGCCCCATTAGTGCCATCAATTATCTTTACACTCGTATTAGTGGCGCCAGTTCTGCGGTACAGCGATATTTCATCGTCCGTTCCTCCCATCCTAATGAAATAGCCGTTTATACTTACATTCTGAAGATTTTCCTGGTCGGAGACAAGGTAAACGTCTACAAAATTGCTACTAGAAGTATTGAACTGCAGGTTGCACCAGAACTCCCAAACCGTTTCAGTGGCCAGATTGTTTGCTGTGCTCAAGTAAAAATTACTACTACTTTGCGTAGAACTTGACCTTAATTGGTAGGTATTTCCGTTAGGAATGATGCTGAAATCAATGCCATTATTGCTGCCATTCCAAACAGGGTTATTCGTAAAATCCCCATCACTAAAGTTTTCATTCAACTGTGCTAAAGCAGATTTAGAAATCAAGAATATCAGAATGAGTAAACAATTCTTCATATTTGTAGCATATAAACACTTTACTTAAAAATAAATAAAAAATATTAATTATAAATTATGAAAGTTGCAGTGATTGGTGCTACCGGCTTAGTGGGTACCATGATGTTGAAAGTGTTGGAGGAGCGTAGTTTCCCGGTGACTGAACTGATTCCGGTGGCCTCAGCAAAAAGTGCTGGCAAGGAACTTACTTTTAAAGGCAAGCAGTACAAAGTGGTGACCGTGGAAGAAGCCATTGCAGCTAAACCAGATATTGCTTTGTTCTCCGCCGGAGGCAACACGTCATTAGAGCAGGCACCAAAATTCGCTGCTTTAGGAACCACCGTAATCGATAACTCCTCGGCATGGCGGATGGATCCTACCAAAAAATTGGTAGTGCCAGAAGTGAACGCTCAGGTGTTGACTAAAGCCGACAAAATCATTGCCAATCCCAATTGTTCTACCATCCAGATGGTGGTGGCTTTAAAGCCCTTACACGAAAAATATAAAATCAAGCGGGTGGTGGTTTCTACTTATCAGTCAGTAACCGGAACCGGTGTTAAGGCCGTAGATCAGTTAATGAACGAGCGTAAAGGAATTCAGGGAGAAATGGCTTATGCCTACCCAATCGATTTAAATGTCATCCCTCAAATCGATGCATTCCAGGAGAACGGATATACTAAAGAAGAGATGAAAATGATCAAAGAAACCCAGAAAATTATGGGTGATGATTCGATCAAAGTTACAGCTACCACGGTTCGTATTCCGGTGATGGGGGGTCATTCGGAATCGGTAAATATTGAGTTTGAAAATGACTTTGACTTAGCCGAGGTTCGCCGGTTGTTGGAAAATCAGGAAGGTATTTTGGTAGTAGATGATCCAGCCAATTTGAAATACCCCATGCCTAAAGATGCTCATAACCGTGATGAAGTTTTTGTTGGACGTATCCGTAGAGATGAATCGCAGCCTAATACTTTAAATATGTGGATTGTATCCGATAACTTGCGTAAGGGTGCTGCTACCAATGCGGTGCAGATTGCAGAGTATCTGGTAGCCCATCAGCTTATTTAAGTGCAGATTATTAAAACAAAAAAGCCCCCGAATTTCGGGGGCTTTTTTGTTGTTTGGATTTACTTCAAATAAGTACCCAGCCATTCATGTACCTGTTGGTAGAAGAAACGGCCATTTTCGGCGTTCAAGATCCAGTGGTTCTCATCCGGGAAAACCACCAGTTTTACTGGAACTTTTAATCGCTGATGTATCGCATAGTTTTCCAACGAATTATTGATCGGCACCCGGTAATCCCGTTCGCCAATGGTAATTAACATCGGTGTTTTGAAATTTGCCGCATAGCGGATAGGATTCTGTTCTGTGAAAGTTTTGGTTTTCTCCCATGGTAATCCGCCATTCATCACTTCGCGACCATAAATACCATCACTGGTGCCCCACTGTACTTCTGAGTTCACCAGACCGGCGTGATTGATAATGCATTTGTAATGAGAAGTATTGCCCTGCATCCAGCTCGCCAGGTGACCACCATAGCTGGCACCACCTACAGCCTGACGACTGCCATCGATGAAATTCCATTTTTTGATGGCATGTGCAGCCGCTTCGTTAATTTCATCAGCTGGTCCTTTAAATGGATCGTACTGAATATCCTGCGCAAATTTTTCGCCAAATCCGGTAGAGCCGGTATAATTGGTCAGCACCAATACATAGCCGGGCTTAGCCAACAAGTGGTAGTTCCAACGGTAACCCCAATTATCTTTATAAGCACTGGCCGGACCGCCATGCATCACCACAAAAAGTGGATATTTTTTATTTGGGTCGAAGCCTGCAGGGCGTACTAAAATATTGTGAATTTGTTTGCCTCTGGAACTGGTAAACCAGAATTCCTCGATCTCTGGCATGTCTAAAGCTGCCAAGGTCGCTTTATTAAACGTGCTGATGGCTTTAGTTTCTCCACTGTTGGCATCTACACGAACCACCTCAGGTGGCATATTGGCATCATCATAATTGGCTACAATTACTTTAGCATCATCAGAAACCGATACTGCATTGAAGCAACCCTTTTTACCCTTAGTAAGTAGGTTCAATTGCTTTTTAGCCAGATTATACTGATAAATTTTATCATGCCCCTGATCTTCTACACTCATGAAAATAGTTTGATTTTGCACGGTATAGCTGTTCACCGGACGGTCCAGTTCAGCAGCGATATAGGTTTTATTGTTGACCAATGGCCAGTCAAAGCGAACCAGTTTACCCAAATCATAAACTTTATAATTGCCATAAGCGCTTTCGGTAGCAAATAAAATTTTGCCATCAGGGCTAAACTTCGGAGCATAAAAACCCGCATTTTCGCTTTCCAAAATCAATTTTGCTTCCTGTCCGCCTAAACCCAGCTGGTACAATTTATATTTAGCTTCTTGAGAAGCCTGCACTTCTCCATCCAGCGTAGCTGAAAGAGCAATCCCTTTGCCATCTGGAGTCCAGCTATAGCCACCCAATCGGAAGCCAGGATGATTAACCATGCTCATTTTGCTGAAAACATTCGTAGCGGAGCTGCTATCTAAACTTTGAACATAAAGATGGGTTTGTTTTTCATCTCTCCAACGGTCAAAATCTCTGATGGGGAAACCGGTATAAACACGGGCCTTGTATTTGATCTTCTTCTTTTCATCGGCAATTTTTTTGCTAAGGGCATCGGTAAAGGCACCAGGATATACGCTGCTGCTGAATAAAATAGATTTTCCATCGGGACTCCAATTAGGGGCACTTGCACCTGTTGAGATATTGGTGAACCGCTGCGCTTCACCACCGTTTTTGATATTTAACAAGTAAATTTGGCTTGCCTCTTCGCCATCTCTGCGAGCTACAAAAGCCAGGGTTTTACTATCCGGACTCCATTGATAACCCGATTCACCGGCTTTGCCTGAGGTGATTTTGCGTGGAGCCGCACTACCGTCTGCCGGAGCCAGCCACAAATCATTGATCACTTCCTTTTCATCGTAGGAGGGTTCTTGCACACTAAATACGACCCATTTCCCATCGGGGCTCACTTCGGGGGTGCCTACTCTTTTCATCATCCACATGCTTTCGTGGGTGATGGCTTTTTTATCCTGTGCCGCCGCAAAGTTCAGGCTGAACATGGCCAGGAATACATAAATCATTAATTGTTTCATAATTGGTTAAATTGCATTTAGGATGTTTAAATATATCGATTCGCACGATAAGAGATCTTCTGTATCTAAATTTTTATATTTTTAGCTATGCGATACCTAGCCACCCTATTGTTTCTGTTCTCCTTTTGCTTGGTTAAAGGCCAAACTTCTTTATCTCAAAAAATTAAACAGGCCTATGAGCGTCTCGAGGCCGATCCGCAAATGGCTTTTGCCTCGGCCTCTTTAACCGTGCTCAATGCAGATAATGGAGAAGTGCTTTTTTCTAAAAATGGGACTATGGGTTTGGCACCGGCTTCGAGTCTCAAAACCATCACTGCAGCAACTGCATTTTATTTGTTGGGTGCTGATTTTGTTTATGAAACCAAATTAGCATATACCGGTAGTCTGAGTCCTAATGGGGTTTTAGATGGAGATATTTATATTTTAGGTGTAGGGGATCCAAGTTTGGGGAGTTGGCGTTTCGACCAAACAAAAACTGAAGTGGTGTTGGGAGCTTGGCTTAATGCCATTAAAAACGCAGGCATCAAACAAATCAAGGGTCAAATTATTGCCGATGATCATTTGTTTGGCACCCAAATTATTCCTGATGGCTGGATTTGGCAGGATGTAGGTAATTATTACGGCGGCGGTGCCAGTTCTTTAAGTTGGCGGGAAAATCAGTTTGATGTAAGGATGCAGCCTGGCGCCAAAGTAGGCGACAGCGTTCAAATTAAAGGAGTGTTTCCGGCCATGCCTTATTTGCAATTTGTGAATGAGGTACGCACCGGCAAAGCTGGTAGCGGCGATCAGGTTTATGCTTATGTGACACCAAATTCTAATCTGATTTATTTGCGAGGCACCTATGCCATCGATTTAAATAAACCCGTTTCACCCGCCATTCCCGACCCAGCTTTGGACCTTGCCTACCGGTTGGCAGATACTTTAAAAATTGCTGGTATTTCAGTTGCAAATGGAAGTAGCAGTTGGCGTAAGCTTCAATCTGAGAAAATTTCACTCAATCCGAGCTATCGACTAATTCATACCACTAGATCTCCCAATTTGAGCGCTTTGGTTTACTGGTTCAATAGGAAGAGTATCAATCTGTATGGCGAAAATTTTCTCAAGACTTTTGCATGGAAGAAGGGCAACCCGACCAGTACCGCTGCTGCGGTGTCATTGGTAAAAGATTTCTGGCAAGAAAAGTTGAACATCGATCCTCGTTCACTAAATATTTATGATGGCAGTGGCCTTTCTCCAGCCAACCGGGTGACCACTCAATCCATGGCAAGGATTTTACAATTTGTTAGAAAAGAATCCTGGTATGCTCCATTTTACGAGAGCCTGCCCGTTTACAATCAAATGAAAATGAAAAGCGGCAGCATCGCAGATGTTTTAGCCTATGCAGGTTACCACACCAATGCAGCCGGTCAAAATTTGGTTTTCTCGTTTATCATCAATAATTACAACGGGACTACGGTAGGTATCCGTCAAAAGATGTTCAAAGTTTTGGACGAATTGAAATAATTACTCGTAGCGCAGGGCTTCGACCGGGTCTAATTTGGAAGCTTTTGAGGCCGGATAAAAACCCGAAATCACGCCAACGCCTACACAGATGATGATCCCTAAGGTCATCCATAACCATGGAATGATGAAGTTGCCACCGAGAGCAATGGCCACGAGGTTGCCAATTAAAATCCCAAGGATGATCCCGCTGAGTCCGCCCAATAAACAGATCACCACGGCTTCCATTAAGAATTGACGACGAATGACTTCGGGAGTGGCGCCGATCGCTTTTCTGATGCCAATTTCGCGGGTACGTTCTGTTACAGAGACCAGCATGATATTCATTAAGCCAATTGAAGCGCCCACCAAAGTGATGAAACCGATTACAATGGCCGCCAAGGTTACGTATTTAATATTTTCGAGCAGGGTTTGTGCAATGGCATCACTCTTGGTCACCTCAAAATTGTTTTCATCCTGCACCCTTAGTTTTCTTACATTTCTGAATACTCCGGTGGCTTCACCTACCGCCCCTTCCATTTTACCGGGATCGTTTACCATCACAGAAATGGTGTAAGAGGGGTTACTCAGGGTCATGATCTGCTTGGCCCTTAAAAGTGGGATCACACAAACCTTATCACCGCCAAAACCAACACTGGAGCCTTTTTCGGCGAAAACTCCAATCACCCTGAACTTATTGTTCCCAACGGTGATGATGCGATTAATTGGGTCGCTATTTTTGAAAAGTTTGGTTTTTAATTCGTGTCCGATGATGGTAACCGAATTGCCATAGTCTAACTCACCTTGGGAGAAATTACGACCAGCAGCTAGTTTATAACCTCCGGTAAATAAATAACTATCGTCAGCACCCAAAACCGAAATATTTGGATTGGTCTTTTCGTTTCCGTATTTCGCAGTGCCGGCAAAGGATGCAAAGGTGTTTACCGAAATGATGGCAGGAAAATCGAAACGATTTTTAAAGTTAACTGCTTCCTGGTAACTGATGGGTTTGAATCTCTTAGGCCGGGTGCCACCACCACCTATCCTGATGCCAATTCCGCGGTTTCTAATTGTGAATGAGTTGGAACCCATACTGGAGAAGGTGTTGTTGAGCGAGCTTTTGATCGCATCGATGGAAGTTAGAATTCCTACTAAAGCCATCAGACCAAAAGCAATGATGAGCGCAGTTAAAAATGTACGCAGCTTATTGCTTTTTACCGATTGCATGGCAACCTTAACGTTCTCCGAATAGTTCATTATGTATGGCTGTAAATAAAAAATCCCGCTTATTTGACAGCGGGACTAGGGGAAATGTTACACTCAGAAATATTATACTGAAAAAGAGGTGCCGCAACCGCAGGTGCTGCTGGCATTCGGATTGTTAAAAGTGAAGCCTCTGGCATTTAAACCGTGCTGAAAATCAATCTCCATACCGGCTAAATACAAGCCATGGGCCTTATTCATAAAAATGCGGATGCCGTCCATCTCATATTCTTGGTCCCCATCTTTTTTCTGGTCGAAGCCTAAAATATAGTTCATGCCAGCACAGCCACCACCTTCTACACCAACTCTCAGTGCAAAATCAGGGCCGATCTCTTGTTGTTCTATCAGCTTCTTGATTTCTATTTTGGCACCCTCGGTAAAACTAACCGGGGCTTGGTTGATTGTTGTAGTACTCATACTTAACAGTTTTATCATACAAATATAAGCTTATTCCTTGGTCTGCTCGGTCATAAAGTTCCTTTTTACGCTAAGTCAACAAAGTAAATTAGCACTGGATGTATATTTATTTTCTCCAAAAACCCGATATTGGGAATCATTTTGAGAAATGGCTGAGAAAAAATTTACCACCACATCGGGTATAGAAATTAAAGAAGTTTATTCCGAACCACGTTCAATTACCGAACGCCCCGGCGAATTCCCTTTTACCAGAGGTATACAAAAAGATATGTACCGTGGCAAAACCTGGACGATGCGCCAATATGCCGGTTTTTCTACCGCCGAAGAATCTAATAAACGCTATCATTATTTGTTGGGACAGGGTACCATGGGCTTATCGGTTGCTTTCGATTTGCCCACGCAAATTGGCTATGATTCAGACCATCCTATGGCCGATGGCGAAGTAGGTAAAGTAGGTGTGGCCATCGACTCATTAAAAGACATGGAGATTTTATTTGATGGAATTGAGCTGGAAAAGATCACCACCTCGATGACCATCAATGCTACTGCAGCTATTTTACTTTCCATGTACATCGCGGTAGCCAAAAAACAAGGAGCAAATATCCAGCAGATTTCAGGTACCATACAGAATGATATCTTAAAAGAGTATGCTGCCCGGGGCACTTATATTTATCCACCCAAGCCCTCCATGCGTTTGGTTACCGATGTATTCGAATATTGTAGCCAGCAGGTTCCCAAGTGGAACACCATTTCTATTTCTGGTTATCACATTCGGGAGGCAGGCTCCACAGCCGTACAGGAGTTAGCCTTTACACTGGCCAACGGAAAGGCTTATTTACAAGCTGCCATCCACAAAGGCTTAGATATCAATGTTTTCGCAAAACGATTGTCTTTCTTCTTTAATTGCCACAATAATTTTTTTGAAGAAATTGCCAAATTCAGGGCGGCCCGCCGCATGTGGGCGAAAATGACCCAAGAGCTGGGTGCTAGCGAGCCTTCTGCTCAAAAATTGCGCTTCCATACCCAAACCGGGGGTTCTACATTAACTGCACAGCAACCTTTAAATAATATTGTGCGGGTGAGCAACCAGGCCTTGGCTGCTGTGTTGGGCGGGACCCAGTCGCTGCATACCAATGGTTACGATGAGGCACTTTCCTTACCAACGGAAGCTGCTGCCAAAATCGCCTTGCGAACGCAGCAGATCATTGCGTTTGAGAGCGGGGTGACCGATACCGTGGATCCCCTAGCCGGTTCTTATTTTGTGGAGCAATTGACCGACGAAATCGAAGCTGCCGCCTGGAAATACATTGAAACCATCGATGCCATGGGTGGTTCTGTCAATGCCATCGAATCTGGGTATATGCAGCAGGAAATAGGTAATGCCGCCTACGAATACCAGAAAGATCTGGAAGAAGGGAATCGTATTTTGGTGGGCGTGAACAAGTTCACAGAGAACGATGGTGTTCATGCAGAGGTGTTCCGTGTGGACGATTCAATCAGAAAGGTTCAAACCGATAAACTGAATAAACTAAAGGCAGAACGTAATTCTACTGCTGTTGAAAAAGCATTGGCCGAATTGGCTGGAGCGGCTGCCGGAACTGAAAATCTGATGCCACATATTTTAACAGCGGTGGAAGCCTACGCCACCCTCGGCGAAATTGCCGATACTTTACGTAAAGAATTTGGGGAATATTAACATGAAACACATCAGAAACCTTTTCTTTATTGGTGCCGTTCTGTCGGTACTGGTCGCTTGCAGCCCAAAATTACAACTGAGCAATTCGATCAAAAAACAGTACTCCATTTCTAAAGATCTGCCTGCCGACTCGGCTATGTTGGCTTTCTACAAGCCCTATAAGCAACGTTTAGATTCCAACATGAATGATATTGTTGCTGTAGCAGAGACCGAAATTGCTCGTGCCAAACCAGAAGGCCGATTGAACAATTTAATGGCTGATGCCATGGCTGAGATTGCCCGTCAAAATGGGATCGTATTTGATATTGCTTACACTAATTATGGAGGGTTGAGATTGGCACTGCCACAAGGCAAAATCCCACTCTATAAAATCTATGAACTCATGCCGTTTGAAAACCGTTTGGTAGCTGTCACTTTCAACGGAACCGACATGCAGCTTTTCCTGAATTATATTGCCGAGATGGGTGGTGATCCGGTATCCGGAATTCGTTTCAGAATTAAAGACAAAAAAGCAGTCAATATTCTTATCAACGGCCAAGAATTTAATAACCAAAAGGAATACATTGTGTTAACTTCTGATTATATGGCCAATCAGGGAGATGGCGGTTACATTTTTGCCAAAGCATACAATCGTAAGGAATTCGACATCAAATTACGAGATACCATTCTGGAATATTTGAAACAACAAACTAAAGCAGGTAAAACCATAAATCCGCAGCTCGATGGAAGAATTACACTGGACTAGAAGAAGCTTTTTAAAAAATACTGTTGCCGGGACTGCATTATTGGCTTTGGGTATCAATTCAGATTCGGCATATGCGAAAGACGATTTGGTAAAATTAACCATTCTGCATACCAATGATGTGCACAGCCGCATCGATCCTTTTCCAATGGATGGCTCAAAATATCAAGGACGAGGGGGAGTTGCTCCTCGTGCTGCTTTAATCAATAAAATTCGTTCGGAAGAGAAAAATGTGCTTCTTTTTGATGCAGGAGATATTTTTCAGGGAACTCCCTACTTCAATTTATACGGTGGAGAGCTGGAATTGAAAATGATGAGCATGATGGGTTACGATGCCGGAATCATGGGTAACCACGATTTCGACAATGGAGTGGAGGGTTTTTACAAGCAACTACCGCATGCCAATTTCCCCATCCTGAATGCTAATTATGATTTATCCGACACCTTGCTGCACGATAAAACCAGACCGTATAAAATCTTCAAAAAAGACGGGCTCAAAATTGGGGTCTTCGGTTTAGGGATTGAACTGGAGGGTTTGGTGAACAAGGTACAATATGGGAATACCCGTTATCTCGACCCTATCGCTAAAGCCTTAAAAATTGAAGCTGAACTGAAGAACGAACACCGTTGCGATTTGATCATTTGTCTTTCTCATTTAGGCTTTGATTACCGAGATAATAAAGTCTCTGATAAAGTGATTGCCCGCAACACAAATCATATCGATTTAATAATTGGGGGTCATACACACACTTTCCTGGAGGAGCCTTTTGTAGTTAAAAATTTAAACAGTAAAGAAACTTTGATCAATCAGGTAGGTTTTGCCGGAATTAACCTAGGTAGAATCGACTTTATTTTCCAAAAAAATCGAGGCAAAAAAGTAAGTTATTTAGCTAACGTACAAGCAGTTAACAATAATTTTGAAATTTAGTTTTATATCTAAAATATTTTTAGAATATTCGAGGTTCCAATGGGCCGCTACCTCCCTTTGTTTATAATGCTTGTAACTCAATAGATTAAGATACGTATATGGAAAAAACTTGTACCGAAGTATGGGACAACTGCCTTCAAATTATCAAAGACAACATACCGGCCCAAAGTTTCAAAACTTGGTTTGAGCCGATTAAATCTTTGCGTTTAGAAGGTAATGTGTTGACCATACAAGTACCCAGTTTATTCTTTTACGAATGGTTAGAAGAGCATTACGTAGGCTTACTCAGAAAAACAGTTAAAAAACAATTAGGAGAAGAAGGAAGATTGGAGTATAACATTGTGGTTGAGAAATCATCCAACAGTACTCCTTTCACTACCAATATGCCTTCCAATAGCAATGGTGCCGAAGCGAAGAACCAATCGATGCCGATGCCTGTTGCCCTGAATAAAGACATTAAAAATCCTTTCGTTATTCCGGGTTTAAAGAAATTGCAGGTAGATCCGCAATTGAACCCGAATTACAATTTCGATAATTTTGTGGAAGGTGATTGCAACCGTTTGGCCCGTTCGGCAGGTTATGCCGTAGCTGCCAAACCAGGAGGCACTTCTTTCAATCCGCTGATGATTTATGGTGGGGTAGGTTTAGGTAAAACCCACCTGGCTCAGGCCATCGGTAATGAGATCAAGCGCAATATGCCCGACAAATTGGTCTTGTATGTTTCTTGTGAGAAATTTACGCAACAGTTTGTTGATGCATTAAAAAACAACAATATCAACGATTTTGTGAACTTCTATCAGGCCATGGATGTATTGATCATGGATGATGTCCACAATTTTGCCGGTAAAGAAAAAACACAAGATATCTTCTTCCACATCTTCAATCACCTGCACCAATCTGGTAAGCAGTTGATTGTAACTTCAGATAAAGCCCCTAAGGATTTAGCCGGACTGGAAGAGCGTTTGTTGAGCCGTTTTAAGTGGGGTCTATCCGCCGATTTGCAGGTGCCCGATTTGGAAACTCGTATGGCCATCCTCAAAAAGAAAATGTACTCAGATGGAATTGATTTACCATCGGATGTGATTGAGTATGTGGCACACAACATCGACAATAATGTGAGAGAACTGGAAGGTGCCATGGTTTCATTATTGGCTCAATCTACCCTCAACAAAAAAGAAATCGACCTCAACCTGGCGAAATCCATGCTGAAGAATTTTATCAAAAATTCGAGCAAGGAAATTTCGATGGATTACATCCAAAAATTGGTATGCGAGTATTTTGAGGTGCCTATCGAAATGGTAAAATCGCAAACCCGCAAGCGTGAAATTGTGCAGGCCCGTCAAATTTCGATGTACCTGGCCAAGAGCCACACCAAAACCTCACTTAAATCTATCGGCGCTTTCTTTGGTGGCCGCGATCACTCTACAGTGATTTATGCTTGTCAAACCGTTGAAGATTTGATTGATACCGATAAGAAATTTAAAGGCTATGTAGCCGATATTCAGAAAAAGCTCAAAATGAGCTAAGTTTATTTTTCTGTTTAATGAAGTAAAAAAAATTAATGGCTGCCAAATTTTGGTGGCCTTTTTTAGTTTTATTACGTATAAACCCTGATTTTGAATTTCAATCTAAAATGGCGTAATTACAGTTATAATTCAATCTGTATCATGGACGAACCTATACAAAATCTAGTTCAAGCGAAGTATTCAGAATTGATCTCGTCAAGCAGTTTTTTAACTATTCTTAGTTATGTAATTTTTGGTGCAGTTAAAAGAGATTTTTTACCCGAATGGCTCATTTATCCGATTGGCCTGGTTATTATTTTTAATCTTGGACTAATTGTCTATTCGTTCAAATTAGTTTTGAGTAATAAATCTTCATTCCCTAACATAAAATCGCAGTACCTCCGTTTATTTCTAAACGCAGTGATGCAATTAGCGATCATTTTTTTACTCACAGCATATATCAAGTTCTAGACCATGAAAAAACTACTACTTCTGTCTTTGTTTTGTATTGGGATAAATGTAGCCAAAGCGCAATCTGTCAATCCGGAAATCGAGGCCATCAAAAAAACAGTGAATACTGTTTTTGAGGGAATGAAGAAATGCGATTCGGCCATGGTAAAATCGGTGTTTGCGCCTGGAGCCGTACTGCAAACCATCCGGAATGCAAAAGATGGCTTATCAGGAACGGTTTCGGGCGATCGTATTGAACCTTGGCTCAAAGCCATTGCCCAGCCGAAAACCGCCGAGCAGATTTGGGATGAGAAGATCAATTTCGATCAAATATTGATTGATGGTAACCTTGCTCAGGTTTGGGGAAGCTATACCTTTCATATTGGAGCAAAGTTCTCTCATTGCGGAACTGACAATATCACTTTAGTAAAGTATGCAGATGGTTGGAAGATTGTTTACCTGATAGATACTTCTAAGAAGGATAATTGCAAATTGTAAATCACTAAAAAATATTTCAGACTGGATAATAAAGCTTTTAATTTTTGCGTTCGTGAGAATAAATGCAATTCATGAAAGCTAAGTTTTATCTTCTAATCATATCTACGGTTGTTATATTAGGAAATTCTTGTAAAAAAGAAGAAATTAAAGTTGATTTATCTAAACCACAAAGTATTGGTTATTCCCAAATAGATAGGGATTATATCCTTCAATTCTCATCCTATCTTAAGCCTCAACCCTTATTTCAAAATAGCCCTACGGAAACTAATTTCGAAATTGGGTCGACCATTTTCTTGAAAACAGATTTGGGTAATTATGGGAAAATGAAGATTAAGGATATTTATAACAGCAATGGATTAACTCTTGTGATCAATTTTATTGTTTACAACACCGACGGTTCAGTATTGATGGAAAAAGTGGATTTTGTTGTCACAATTAATAAATACATAGACTTAGATACTGGTATTCTATCTAATCAATCTGCCGAATTTTCTTGGGCAAGTAGCGGTGGCATATACCGTTTATATGTGGTTGACAATAATGTCTTAACCTATTTATATGCTCAATAATTGAGACTGGTCTTAATCTAAAAAGCCCTCCGATTAATCGAAGGGCTTTTTAAGTTGCTTACCAATCCCCACTTGCGCCGCCTCCACCAAAACTGCCTCCGCCAAAACCGCCAAATCCGCCACCGCCACCGCCACCGCCAGAGTATCCACCGCCACCATGTCCACCGCCTCCCATTAATAACCACCAGAATGGGCTCGAGGCGCCTCTGCCGCTAATTACTTGTCCGTTATCGCCGCCACCTATTTTTTTAGCAACCACTACAATGATCATGATGATGATCACGATCAATCCCATTGGGAAAGATCCCCTGCCTTTCTTAGAGGAAGACTCACTTTTAAATTCACCTTTGGTATAGGCTATAATAGCATCAGTTGCCTGGTCCAATCCCTGAAAATAATTTCCTTGCTTGAAATTGGGTTTGACAGCAAGCTCAATGATTCTGCGAGCAATGGCATCGGGGAGAGCTCCCTCCATGCCATATCCGGTTTGGATGGTCACTTTTCGGTCACCTACAGAGGCCAATAAAATGATCCCATTGTTCTTCTTCGCCTGGCCAATACCCCACTTTTCTGCCAAACGAACTGCATAATCTGCCACATCATATCCTTCCAGATCGTTGATCAAAACCACTGCAATTTGAGTGGAGGTAGAGTCATTAAATGCCAGTAATTTTTGCTCCAGTGCATTCGCCTCCTCGGTAGAGAGCGTTTGCGTATAATCATTTACCAGGCGATTGGGTTTCTCAGGAAACTTTTGAGCCCAGGTGTTTAAGCCAAGCAGCAGGAGTAGAAGAGTAAAGATGTTTCTCAAATTCATGTGATTATTTCTCCTCGCCGTAAGCTATATCATTACTTAGTTCATCCACATCATCCGAAAGATTAGGGAAATATTTTTTTAATTGTTCGCCTGCCAAATGAATGCCTTTTTCTAATCCGGCAACCAATTCACCCTTTCTGAAATGAGTCAGCATTGCTTCCTTGGTGCTGTCCCAAAAGTTTGGAGGAACCACCTTGTCAATACCCATATCGCCAATAATCGCAAAATGATGATCATCGATAGAGAGGTAAATCAAGACGCCATTGCGTAGCTTGGTCTTGGCCATTCCTAATTTATTGAAATAGCTGATGGCCCTTTCCATGGCCGGACCCTTACAGGTTCTCTCTACACAAATGCGGATCTCTCCAGAAGTGGAACGCTCCGCTGCAGCTACCGCTTCGCGGATGCGTTCTTGTTCCTGTTCGTTAAAGATGTTCATTAGAATTGTACCTTAGGCGCCTTTTCGGTACCCGCTTCGGCCTGAAAATAGCCCTTTTTCTCAAACCCGAAGATGTTTGCGGTCAGGTTATTTGGGAAAGTGCGGATTTTTGCATTATACTCTTGGGTAACCTCGTTAAATTTCTGACGCTCAACGGTAATGCGGTTTTCCGAGCCTTCTAACTGAGATTGTAATTCTAAAAAGTTTTGATTGGCTTTTAATTCCGGATAACGTTCAACAGAAACCAATAAACGGCTGAGCGATTGGCTCAGTTCACCCTGTGCAGCCTGGAATTTCTGAATATTCTCCGGACTTAATTTGCTGGCATCCACCGTTACGGAAGTAGCTTTGGCACGTGCTTCAATTACTTTCGTTAAAGTTTCTTGCTCAAAATTGGCCGCTCCTTTTACGGTGTTCACCAGATTAGGAACCAAATCGGCACGACGCTGATAAACGTTTTGCACCTGTGCCCACTGAGATTGCACTTGTTCATCCAAGGTTACCATCGAATTATAGCCGCAAGAGCTCAAAGAAATTACCGCGAAAGCGGCCACAATCATATACACGATTTTTCTCATGATCTTCATTTTTTAATTTTTGTTCAATTTACTGCTTAGATATCAAAATTCATACCTTTGTTACAATCCGGGATAAAAACCCGGCTCCGTATGATCAAAGAAATAGAGATTGTCCTTCTGCCGGAAGAAACAGCCCATCCGGAATTGCTACAAAAGCTGGCTGCCCAACAGCTAAAAACCGATCCTAAACGCATTTCTGGTGTTAAAATCCGCAAGCGCTCCATCGATGCTCGAGGTCGTAAGGTGGTATTTCGTTTGAAAGTAGAAGTATTTATCGACGAAAATCCGACACCTGAAATTATTGCAGTCAATTATCCCAAAGTAACTGACAAAAAGCCCGTAATTATTGTAGGAGCTGGTCCGGCCGGATTATTTGCTGCCCTACGCTGTATCGAATTAGGCCTCAAACCCATTGTGTTGGAACGCGGAAAAGATGTGAAACAGCGCCGCAGGGATTTAGCAGCCATCAACAAACAAGGGCTGATTAATCCAGAATCTAATTATTGTTACGGAGAGGGTGGTGCCGGAACTTATTCTGACGGGAAATTGTACACCCGATCTAACAAGAGGGGTGATATCCAGTATGTATTGAAAACCCTAGTGGCCCATGGCGCCAGCGAAGATATTTTAATCGATGCCCGCCCACACATAGGTACCAATAAATTACCTCAAATTATTACCGCTCTGCGGGATGAAATTTTAAACGCCGGTGGCGAAGTGCATTTTGATGCCAAGGTGGTTGACTTTTTGTTAGATGCCGGTAAGTTAAAGGGAGTCCAGCTGGCAGATGGAAATCAATTAACAGCCGAGGCAGTTATTCTGGCCACCGGCCATTCTGCTCGTGATATCTTTTACTTATTGCATCAAAAAAATATTTTGATCGAAGCCAAGCCCTTTGCTTTAGGTGTGCGTATTGAACATCCGCAAAGTTTGATCGATCAGGCCCAATACCATTGCGATGCTCGTGGTCCGCACCTGCCACCTTCCTATTATAGCCTGGTGGAGCAGGTGGATGGCCGTGGCGTTTTTTCGTTTTGCATGTGCCCCGGTGGTATCATTGCACCTTGCGCCACAGATTTTAATGAAATTGTGGTGAATGGCTGGTCGCCCTCTAAGAGAAATAATCCCTATGCCAATTCCGGTACGGTGGTCCAGATCAATCTCGAAGATGTGCCCGGTGCGGAAGCGCATCCCTTGCGGATGTTAGAATTTCAGTTAGCGATAGAGCAGCAGGCTTATACAGTAGGAGGCGGCCAATTGGTGGCACCTGCGCAACGCATGGTCGATTTTGTCCATAATCGCCTTTCGGCAGATTTACCCGACAATTCTTATTTGCCTGGGACCAAAAGTGCTGAGCTGAAAGAAGTACTGCCTACCTTGGTTTATCAGCGATTGAAACAAGCATTGCCCATTTTTGGTAAAAAAATGAAGGGTTACTTCACCAATGAAGCCTTGCTGGTGGGTGTTGAATCGAGAACATCTTCGCCGGTACGCATTCCGAGAGACCGGGAAACCTTGCAGCATCCACAAATCAGCGGATTTTATCCATGTGGCGAAGGAGCTGGTTATGCCGGTGGGATTGTGTCTGCTGCGGTCGATGGCATGAATTGTGCCGAAGCTGTGTTTAAACAATTGAATTGAAGCCTGTATTTTTGTACCGATGAAAAAGAAAACCCTCATTTTAGGAGCAACTACCAATCCGCAGCGCTATGCCTACCTGGCAGCTCAACGGCTCACACAGCACGGACACCCAATCGTCAACGTAGGAATCAAGAGCGGCGAGGTCGCCGGAGTGCCCATCGAGCAACCGGAAACTATACATTCTGATATCGATACCATTACTTTATATGTTGGCACGGCAAATCAGCAGGCCTATTATGATTATATCCTGAAAACCAATCCAAAGCGAATCATATTCAATCCAGGAACTGAAAATCCTGAATTAGAATCTCTGGCAAAAGAAAAGGGGATGGAGGCAATAGTAGCATGCACTTTAGTGATGCTTTCTACCGGACAGTATTAATTTATTTAATGGCCTGGTTTATAATACGCCATTCCTTAGGGTAATAATTGTTAATACGTTTGGGTAATACTTTTGCCCATCCTAAACCAAAGCCCTCATAACACATCAATACCCAACCACTTAAATCGGATGTAAAGTGTAGGTCTTCTTTCTTTAAATAGCTGATAGCAGCTGCTCTGTTTAGATTGAGTCGTTTGGTTTTTGGAGATGCCCAGATGCTCAATGCCAGTTCCTGATCGGGAATAAAATCCTTGCCGGCAAATTTACCCAATCGAGTCCCAGATTTTTTTAAATACAATCGCTCCTGTAGGAATGCAAGGTCATGCGCCTGCCCCACAGGAATGGCGTAATAGGTATCTTGAAAAAGTTTGATTTCTAAAGAAGCCGATGCTATCCAATTCTCCATTTCCTGTAAATGCTGAATGGGTATTTTTATTGGTTCCTGCTTTCTATTTTTAAAATCTGAATGAACCTCTCCATCTTTTTTCCTGAAACAAGATAAATAAAATCCTTCCCCTTTCAAGTGTTGAGGATAGAATCGGTAACCCCAATTTTGATCTTGCCGAGATGTAGTTTCGACAATCCCCCAGGATGGATCAATATTTAAGCGAATAGTTTCCAATGCAAACTCCTGACAAAGCCAATCGGCAATTTCCTCATTTTCGACTTCAGAATAAGAGCAGGTAGAATAAATTAAAATACCATCTCGCTTTAGAGCCGGATAGACATCTGCTAAAATCCTTTGCTGTCTTTGACTACATAACTTAACCGCCTCTTCCGACCATTCATCAATTGCCGCCGGATCTTTTCTGAACATTCCCGATCCTGAGCAAGGAGCGTCTACCACCAACACATCAAAATAATTTACCAATCTGCCAAAATCCCTCGGGTCATTATTGCTGACATAAGTATTTGCGGTACCCCATTTGCTGAGGTTGTCTGCTAATACGGGGACCCGGCTTTTAATGATTTCGTTGGCAACTAATAAACTTTGTTCATTCAATAAACTATTTAACAAGGTGCTTTTGCCACCAGGGGCGGCACATAGATCCAGCACCCTCAATCTTTCGCTCAAATTGGTGGTTTGCTGAAGAGCATGGGCCAAAAACATAGAAGAAGCCTCTTGCACATAATAACATCCGGCATGGAAAAGCGGATCAGCTGTGAATACAGGCCTTTCATTTAAATATTTTCCACAGCTATGCCATGGCACAGCTATCTCATTCATGAATACCGAAGGTGATTTCGCGGGGTTCATTCTTACGGTAGTAATAGGTTCTCCCATTTCATGTACTTTCAGAAAATCTTCTTCAATAAAGTCTTTCTGTGTTCTTAATGATTGAATCAATGCTCCCGGTATATTCCGCTCCATGCCCATAAAATTACAATATAATTCCATAGTCAAACACTTGGCGAAAAAATATAGCATTGTATTACAGTCAATTATAAAATACTTGCAAAAATTTATGAGGAAGACTTGTGTAGTATGCCGACTTTTTCTACCTTTGTAGCCCGCTCAGAAAGGAAGAGTCAATCGGAAATGAGAGTGGGAGAAAAAATTTTCAAATTTTTTTTGCAGAATTAAAATAAAGGTTCTACCTTTGCAGTCCGCAAAACGAGGAGATGTGTGAATAAAGATAAAAAGCGGAACAAAAATCAACGCGATGTTGATTTTCAAAAGCCAGAAACATTGAAGCTCATTCGAGCAAAATGATACAGCCAAACCGAGAGGAGCGGCGCAAAGTTCTTTAAGAGATATCATGTAGCGTAACGAGTTCGAAAGAACTCAATTCTTTCAAAGTCAATTCAAATAAATAGAAAAACACAGATTCTATTGATAAAATAGAGTCAGATACAAACACTCATACAATGGAGAGTTTGATCCTGGCTCAGGATGAACGCTAGCGGCAGGCCTAATACATGCAAGTCGAACGAGATTATAAGGTAAGCTTGCT
>CANHCS010000040.1 GCA_947459195.1 Sphingobacteriaceae bacterium | reverse complement strand
TTATATGCCGCAAAATCAGTATTTTTACCCATCCCACTGCCAGCATGGCTGTATTTTAGCCGTGGCAGCATTATTGAGATGCAGAGGGCTTATTGATTGTATAAACATGTTAGGAATTTTAAATAAAGTTTTCGGAAGTAAATCTGATCGAGATATCAAACAAATTCAACCGCTGGTTGACCGTATAAAAGCTATCTATCCCACATTGGCTGCATTGAGCCACGACGAGCTCCGTGCTAAAACACTAAATTTTAAACAAAAAATTCAGGCCGATTTACAAGAGATAGATCAGGAGATTACCGCCGTAAAAACCAAAGCAGAAGACCTTAGCTTGAGCATGGCCGAAAAGACTTCGGTTTACGACCAATTAGACAGGCTGCAAAAAGAACGCGACGACGAGCTGGAAAAAATATTAATGGAACTCCTTCCGGAGGCTTTTGCAGTGGTGAAGGAAACGGCCCGTCGTTTTACCGAAAATAAAACCATTGAGGTAACTGCCAGCGATTTTGACCGTGAACTGGCCGCCCGCAAACCCAATGTGGTGATCAAAGGAGACAAAGCCATCCACCATAATACCTGGAACGCTGCCGGCAACGAAGTGACCTGGAACATGGTTCATTACGATGTGCAGTTGATTGGTGGTATTGTTTTGCACCAGGGAAAAATCTCCGAAATGGCCACCGGTGAGGGTAAAACTTTAGTAGGAACCTTGCCTGCCTATCTGAATGCATTGGCCGGACAAGGCGTGCACATTGTGACGGTGAACGATTACCTGGCCAGACGTGACTCTGAATGGAATGGCCCGCTTTTCGAATTCCATGGTTTAAGTGTGGATTGCATCGATAAACACCAGCCTAATTCGGAAGATAGACGCAAAGCTTACTTAGCCGATATCACTTTTGGTACGAACAATGAATTTGGTTTCGATTACCTGCGTGATAACATGTCATTGAGTCCCGAAGGTTTGGTGCAGCGTAAACTGCATTATGCCATGGTGGATGAGGTCGATTCAGTTTTGATTGATGATGCCCGTACGCCTTTGATCATTTCTGGTCCTATTCCTAAGGGTGATGAGCACGAATTTTACGATTTGAAACCTCGAATTGAGCGTTTGGTTACCGCCCAGAAAAATTATATCAATTCAGTATTAAATGAGGCTAAAAAATCAATAGTCGACGGAAAATCAGGTCCTGATGACGGAGGTTTGGCTTTATTGCGAGCACACCGAGGTTTGCCTAAAAATAAAGCATTGATCAAATTTTTGAGTGAGCCCGGCATGAAGCAGGTGCTCAACAAATCAGAAAATTATTACCTGCAAGATCAGGGTAAAGAAATGCCCAAGGCCGATGCAGAATTGTTTTTTGTGATCGATGAAAAGAATAATTCGGTTGAGTTGACCGAAAAAGGGATTGAACTGATCACCAGCTCAGGTGAAGATCCTCAGTTTTTTGTGATGCCCGATGTAGGCACCGAGATTGCCGAGTTGGAAAAATCATCGCTCTCCAATGAGGAAAAAATTGCCAGAAAAGATGCATTGATGCGTGATTTCTCCATCAAATCGGAACGAATCCATGCGGTAAACCAGTTATTGAAGGCTTATACCTTATTCGAAAAAGACGTAGAATACATCATCGACGAAGGCAAAGTAAAAATTGTAGATGAGCAAACCGGTCGCATCATGGAGGGCCGTCGTTATTCTGATGGTTTGCATCAGGCAATTGAAGCCAAAGAAAACGTGAAAGTGGAAGATGCCACTCAAACCTACGCCACCATTACTTTGCAAAACTATTTCCGCATGTACCATAAGCTCTGTGGTATGACGGGTACCGCCACCACCGAAGCAGGTGAGTTCTGGCAGATCTACAAACTGGATGTGGTGGAAATTCCCACTCACGTTAAAACCAAGCGTCAGGATAAGGAAGATTTGGTCTATCGTACCATGCGTGAAAAATACAATGCAGTGGCCGATGAAATTGTACAATTAACCGAAGCAGGTCGTCCGGTGCTGGTGGGTACTACGTCGGTGGAGATCTCTGAATTGCTGAGCCGAATGCTCAAGTTGAGAGGCATCCGTCACAACGTATTGAACGCCAAATTGCACCAAAAAGAAGCTGATATTGTGGCCGAAGCCGGTAAATCAGGCACCGTGACCATTGCCACCAACATGGCGGGTCGTGGTACCGACATTAAATTAGGTGAAGGGGTGAAAGAAGCAGGTGGTTTGGCCATCATTGGTACCGAGCGTCATGAATCTCGCCGGGTAGACCGCCAGTTGCGTGGCCGTGCCGGTCGTCAGGGTGACCCGGGATCTTCTCAATTCTTTGTTTCGCTCGAAGATAACCTGATGCGTTTGTTCGGTTCAGAACGTATTTCCAACATCATGGTCCGCATGGGTATTGAAGAAGGAGAAGTGATTCAGCATTCCATGATCACCAAATCCATTGAGCGTGCCCAGAGAAAGGTGGAAGAAAACAATTTCGGCATTCGTAAGCGTTTGCTCGAGTATGACGATGTGATGAATGCACAACGTACGGTGATTTACGCCAAACGTAAAAATGCGCTCTTCGGCGAACGCTTGGATGTGGATCTGAACAATACCATTTTCGACGTTGTGGAAGAAGTGGTAACGGAATACAAGGAAAGCGATAATTACGAAGGCTTCCAATTAGAGATGATCCGTATTTTCTCTGTCGATCCGGAAATTAGTGTAAAAGAATTCTCCTCTACGAGCTTGACTGCATTAACAGATCGGGCATTTGAGGAAGTGAGTGCCTTTTATCAACGTAAATCGGATAGTATTGCGCAGCAAACTTTGCCGGTACTTAAAGAAGTATTAAAGGAAAGAGGCCAGCAGATCGAAAATATCCTGGTGCCTTTTACCGATGGACAAAGAGGTTTACAGGTGGCCAGCAATTTGAAAAAGGCAGTTGAAACCGAAGGTAGAGAAGTGTTCAAATCGTTCGAAAAATCGGTGGTGCTGCACCTCATCGATGACGCCTGGAAACAGCACCTGCATGAAATGGATGAGCTGAAGCAATCGGTTCAAAATGCGGTTTATGAGCAGAAAGATCCTTTGATAATTTACAAAATGGAAGCCTTTAACTTGTTCAAAGAAATGCTTTCGACTGTAAATAAAGATGTGGTGAGTTTCTTGTTCAAGGGAATGATCCCGAATCAAGGACCGGACAATTTGAAAGAAGCTCGTCCGCAGCCAAAATCAGACCTCAGCAAACTGAAAATCTCTAAACCTGAGCTGGCTCAACAAGCAAATGGCATGCCGGTAGAAGATACCCGAGAAATTCAGAAAACACAACCGGTACGTGTAGAGCAGAAAATTGGTCGTAATGATCCTTGCCCTTGTGGAAGTGGTAAGAAATTTAAGTCCTGCCACGGTCAGGGGATGGTGTAATTAATTTTCATATCCGATGCTTAAAGAAAGAATTCAACAATTGGCCGCCGAAGTTTTTGATTCAACCATCCAAAACCGCAGGCATTTGCATGCTCATCCCGAATTGTCTTATAAAGAGCATGAAACAGTTGCATTTGTTGCAGCAAAACTCGATGAATTAGGCATCTCTTATCAAAAGATGGCCAATACCGGATTGGTAGCCTTGATTAAAGGCGAAAAACCTTCGGATGAGGTAGTGGCCCTTCGGGCCGATATGGATGCCCTACCGATTGAAGAAGCCAATGAAGTACCCTATAAATCGACAAAACCAGGCGTGATGCATGCCTGTGGTCACGATGCTCATACGGCTTCGCTTCTGGGTACCGCAGCCATCTTGCAACAAATGAAATCAGAATTTGGCGGAACGGTGAAATTGATTTTTCAGCCTGCGGAAGAAGTATTGCCGGGTGGCGCCAGTTTAATGATCAAAGAAGGAGTGCTGGACAATCCGAAGCCAAAAGCAGTTTTTGGACAGCATGTGATGCCTTTGATCGAAGCCGGTAAGGTTGGCTTTCGCTCCGGGAAGTACATGGCCTCTACCGATGAGCTGTACGTAACTGTAAAGGGCAAAGGCGGACACGGCGCTCAGCCGCAACAAAATATTGATCCCGTGATCATCACTGCACACATGTTGGTTGCTTTGCAGCAAATTGTGAGTCGGGTAGCCGATCCCAAACTTCCTTCCGTACTTTCTTTCGGAAAGGTCATCGCCAATGGAGCCACCAATGTAATTCCGAACGAGGTGAAACTGGAAGGCACTTTCCGAACTTTAGACGAGAAATGGCGGGATGAGGCCCACACTAAAATGAAGAAAATGGCCGAAGGCATTGCTGAAAGCATGGGTGGATCCTGTGAGTTTGAAATCCGTAAAGGCTATCCATTTTTAGTTAACGAAGAAAAACTCACTGAACAAGCGAAGGTTTATGCCCGAGAATATTTGGGGAATGACAATGTCATCGACCTTGATATCTGGATGGCTGCTGAAGATTTTGCCTATTACTCTCAGGTTGCCGATGCTTGCTTTTATCGTTTGGGTACCCGTAATGAAGCGAGAGGGATCACCTCATCGGTACATACGCCCACTTTCGATATCGACGAACAAGCTTTTGCCATCAGTACTGGTTTAATGGCTTATTTAGCGCTGAAAAGATTAGGCAACTAAGTTTCAGAACAACACATCTTTACATCACACCAAATGAAAAAACTAATCGCTACCATAGGTCTGCTTGCTGGTGTCCTGTCCGGATATAGTCAGCAAATCCCCCGTTTCAATCCAGATACGGTTTTAACCGTTACCATCGATTCGGCGGTAATGATCACCTCCACCCGCTTAACCGCACAGTCATTCATCGATGAAATTCTGAACGACACCAGCTTTTATCAGGCTTTCCGCAATATGAAGAAATACACTTTCCTGGCGGAGAACCGGATCTTTACCTATAATAAAAGAAATAAAATAGATGGCAGGATCTATCGTAAAATCCGCCATAATAACGATGGTCCCTACAAAATGGAATTTCTAGCTAAACAAGATAGCGGTAAGGTGTACAAACGTAACGGAAAATACTCATTGTACACCGTTGAGATGTTCGATTACATTTTTATGAATGCTTATAATTCAGATTTCGTACCCTCAGAATCGCTGACCGGAGGAAAGGGCGAAAGCAACGAATCGTACAAGAATAAATTAAAGACCTTGATCTTCAGTCCCGGTAAACCGGTGAAAGGGATACCTTTTATTTCTGGTAAAACAGAGCTATTTACTCCCAACATGCGCCAATATTACGATTATAGTTTTTACAGCGGCACTTACCTCGATTCCATCCCAGTTTACCGTTTTAAAGTAAAAGTGAAGCCTGATTTAACAAACTGGACTAAAGATGGTTTGATGATCAAAGAACTCACCACCATTTTCGATAAGCGTAATTTTCAGATCCTGGGGCGTTATGTAGACATGAAATACGATAATTTGCTCTTCAGTTTTGATGTACAGATGAACATTGAATTGGGTTACTTCGATCAAAACGAAGCCCTATTGCCTACCAAGATCTCTTATCAGGGAAATTGGGATATTCCCCTAAAACGCGAAGAAAGGGCCAGTTTTCTGATTCTACATAAAGGCTATCGCCCGGGTAAGGATTAAATCTTAGTGTTTCATCCAAATTTTATATAAATTTAAATCCCTGATTTAGATTTAATTTGATCCCACAAGAAACCGTTGATAAAATATTGGATGCTTCCCGCATAGAGGAAGTAGTGGGAGATTTTGTGCACCTCAAAAAACGGGGTACCAGCCTCATCGGGCTTTGTCCTTTCCATAACGAGAAAACGCCTTCTTTTAACGTTTCGGTAGCAAAAGGTATCTACAAATGCTTTGGTTGCGGCAAGGGAGGCGATTCGGTTCGTTTCGTGATGGATCACGAAAAATACAGCTATCCGGAGGCACTGAAATACCTCGCTCAAAAATATCAGATTGAAGTAGAGGAGGCCGTTTTTACTCCTGAAGACCAGGAGAAGAATGATAGAAGGGAAAGCTTGTACATAGTTTCAGCTTGGGCAGCTAAATTTTTCCAGCAGCAGCTTTGGGAAACGGATACAGGGCAAAGCATTGGTCTGAGTTATTTTAAGGAGCGTGGCTACCGCGAAGACATCATCAAAAAATTCGAATTGGGCTATTCGCCCGAAGAATGGGATGCCTTGTTTCAGCAAGCGAAAAAAGAAGCTTACAACGAAGATTACCTGGAGGCCACCGGTTTGACCGTTAAAAATGAGGCCGGTAAAGTATACGATCGCTTCCGTGGTAGAGTGATGTTCCCGATCCATAATCTGACAGGTAGAATCATTGGTTTCGGTGGCAGAACCCTGAAAACCGATAAGAACGTACCGAAATATGTGAACTCGCCTGAAAGTGAGATCTACCATAAATCGAATGTACTGTATGGCTTATCTCAGGCCAAAAAGGCCATTCGCGATCAGGATAACTGCTTTTTGGTGGAAGGTTATGCCGACGTACTTTCGGTACATCAGGCGGGAATAGAAAATGTGGTAGCTTCATCGGGCACGTCTTTAACTACCGAGCAAATTCGTTTGATCAGTCGTTTCAGCCAGAATGTGACCATTTTATACGATGGCGATGCGGCGGGTATCAAGGCTTCGCTCCGCGGATTGGATATGATTTTGGAAGAGGGGCTGAATGTAAAAGTGGTCCTTTTTCCGGATGGGCATGATCCAGATTCCTATGTGCAGGAAGTGGGCAGTTCAGCTTTTAAGACCTACATCGAGCAGCACCAACGAGATTTTATCCTTTACAAAACCGATATTTTATTAAAAGATGCAGGAACTGATCCGCTGAAACGGGCCGGGGTGATCCGTGAAGTGGTAGAAAGCATCGCGAAAATTCCAGATAGCATTAAGGCCTCTGTTTTTTTAAGAGAATGTAGTTCACTCTTGCAGATCGAAGAGCGGGTATTGATTACCGAGCTGAACAAGATCCGTCAGGTCAAACAGAAACGCACTCCGCTACCGGAACCCACTCAAACTTTAGAAGAAATAGCCGATGCCGATCCGCAGCTGGTGGCTCTTGTACAGACCGACGAAAGTCAGGAGAAGGAAATTATCCGCCTTCTGCTTCAATACGGTCACGAATTGGTCCATTGGGATGGAATAACCGGTACTTATATCGCACCTTATGTGATTGGAAATTTAAGTGATGTGGAATTTGAACATCCTCTATGCCGTTCAATCATCGAAGCGTATAAATCTGAGTTAAGTTCTGGGAACATCCCTAACGAACAGCATTTCATCAAGCATGCAGACGCTAAAATTGCAGATTTAGCTATATCGCTTGTCTCGTCACCTTATGTGCTCAGTGAAAACTGGTACAATAAGCGAAAAATTTATGTGCGCCAGGAGTCGGAAAATTTAAGAAGTACCATTTTAGGCGGAATTTTCCACTTAAAAAAACGCAAGGTAGATCGTATCCTGAAAAATATCCGAGAGGAGATTCAAAAAGAAACAGACAACGACAATCAGGCCATCCTGATGAAACGTTACATGCAGGTGAAAGAAGTGGAAAAGGGTATCTCCAAATTTCTGGGTTCGGTAATCGTCAAATAATGGCGCTGCAGCAGGATTTGGGCAAAAGAGGAGAGGTGCTGGCCAAGGAATATTTCCTCAAGCATTACTACGAAATTTTAGAAGAAAACTGGACCTTTGGGAAATCCGAAGTCGATTTGATCGTTTATCAGGATAGCACCCTCATTTTTGTAGAGGTGAAAACCAGGAGTGGAACAGCCTTTGGTCAGCCGGAAGATTTTGTGGATTGCCACAAACAAACGCAACTGCAATTGGCCGCCGAAGCCTATATTCGCCTAATGGAACATCAGGGAGAAGTGCGGTTTGATGTGGTTTCGGTACTGATCAACACTTCCGGACAGCCGGAAGTAAAACATATTCCCGATGCCTTTTGGCCGGATCAGGATTAAAGACAGATGAAGCAAATAAGCATACTATTTTTTGTTTGTGCGGTGTTGTTCGCTTGTAAAAGGAGCAAAACTTCCGGGAATGCGGTAGCGTTCAAATCGCCCGAATCAGGAACCGAGTTCAAAACCGGAACGGCCATTAGTTTAGACCTTGAGCTGGAAGATCCGGAAGGTATCGACTCCATCGTGTATTTGCTGGATGAACAAAAACTGGCGGTACTAAAGGCAGGTGAAACCTATACCATGGCTACCCATAGCCTGAAAATGGGCAACCGAATCCTGACGGCCAGGGTTTATCGTGGTGCCGAAGTGCAGGAGGCTAGTACCAGCGTGTTGCTTAAGCCGGCCAAGGCACCCGAAAAATGGAAATATCAATTGGAGGCCAGTTTTCCGCACGATACCAGCTCCTATACTCAAGGTTTGGTTTATCAGGATGGTATTTTTTATGAAAGCGATGGCGAGTACGGCAGTTCCACCATTCGTAAGGTAGATCCCAAAAAAGGTAAAGTATTGAAGTCGGTTGACTTGCCCGACGATTATTTTGCCGAAGGACTATCTGTTGTTGGCCACCGAGTAGTTTTACTAACCTGGCAGGAAAATATGGGCTTTGTGCTCGATAAATCCAGTTTGGAAATGATCTCAGATTTTCCATACCAAAACAGTCGCG
This sequence comes from Sphingobacteriaceae bacterium, assembly GCA_947459195.1. Classification (GTDB taxonomy): domain Bacteria; phylum Bacteroidota; class Bacteroidia; order Sphingobacteriales; family Sphingobacteriaceae; genus JAIPAN01. The sequence continues at coordinate 11,615 of CANHCS010000040.1, read as the reverse complement.
AAGGTTGGGGATTGTGTTACGACGGCAAAAAACTCTATAAATCTGACGGTAGCAATATGATTTATTTCCTGAATCGGGAAACCTATTTGGAAGAAGGATTCATAGAAGTTTATGATCAAAATGGACCGGTAGAGCAGTTGAATGAATTGGAATTTATCGATGGAAAGATCTTCGCCAACATTTACCAAAGCCGCCGGATAGTGGTCATTGACCCTAAAAGCGGTGCAGTAACAGCCGAAATTGATTTGAGTGGCCTAAGTGTTAATAATGCCAATGCCGATGTGTTGAACGGTATTGCCTATGATCCGGCTACGGGAAGAATTTGGGTGACCGGCAAGAAATGGAACAAATTGTTTCAGATCAAATTATTGAAATAAAAGACCCTATTCATCCAACTTATCGATATAGCCGTAGTAGCTGATCGCTTGGCGGACTTGATCGCGAACATTCAATGTAGCGTAGCCACTCTCAGCAATTTCCAGGAAAAGGGTAAAATTTCTGTTCAGATCCTGTGTTATGATCTTGATCCTCCATCCACCTTTTTTTCTCCTATCTAATTGGTAATTAAACTTTTTCGAATTGAATTTAATGCTGAGGTCCTCCCGCTCGGCAACACCCATAAATGCCCTGCCGAAATAGGGGAGATAAGCTACTACACTATCACTTTTCATTTGCAGATCATACACCGAAGTATTTAAGGGTATGGTGCCACCACCGGGGTTACCCAACATCCGCAGCGCCTGATATAAGTCGGCATCTGCAAAAGGAATGGCCGTATTTGCCTTGAACACGAACTGTTTAGATTCGAGTAAAGCCCGTAAGTCCTCGTTTTTCACTTGAGCACTTAGCACAATAGGAGCCAGCAGGCTGATGGCCAGAAAATACAATATCTTCATCCCTTGAATTTTGCTCCATTAAATTTACGAAGATTCTCCCGCTGGCAAAATACCTTGCCACTCATCTCTTAAAATTAGCAGCTCGTCCTGCTAATTATACCGTTCGTCATTTATAGTTAACTGTATTCGAGATCTTTTTGTTCTGAAAATAAAAACCCGCTATGAAAAAGAACTTATGGCTGCCCTTCACTTTTGGGCTTGTTTTTATTCTTTTTTCCTGCAAAAAAGAGCAAGCATCACTTATCGTAACAGACATTGATGGTAATGTCTACAAAACAGTGAAAATTGGCGATCAGATTTGGATGGCTGAAAATTTGAAGACTCATAAGCTCAATGACGGCACGCCGATAGCTTATGTAACAGCAGATATCACCTGGTCGGATTTAAATTCTACCGAACCTATGATGTGTTATTACGATAACGACGTTGATAAGTATAAGGATAAATTCGGTGCTTTGTACAACTCCTATGCGGTACAAACCGGCAAACTGGCACCAGAGGGCTGGCATGTCCCGACGGATGCCGACTGGCAGAAATTGCAGGATTACCTGATTGCCAATGGCTATAATTATGATGGCAGTAAATCAGGCAACAAAATAGCTAAATCACTGGCTGCTAAAACAGGTTGGGATATCGTTCAAAATGTCGGGAGTGTGGGTCACGACCAGTTGACTAATAACAGATCAGGATTCAATGTAATCCCGGTAGGATATAGGGATGCTTCTGGTACATTCCTTGGTTTAGGTTATCTGGCATTTTTCAAGGCTGCGTTAAACCCATCTAACTATTGGGGGCTTGATGCGAATGGAGTAGCATTGAATTCAAATTCAATTACCCCACATTCGGGTTTATCCATTCGTTGTATAAAAGATTAAGTGTAAATGTCATGAAAAATGTAATCAAAATTATGAGCTGTTTGGCTATGTTGGCCATGCAGCTGGCCTGTAAGAAAGAGCAGGCTGAACTAACCGTAACAGACATTGATGGTAATGTCTACAAAACAGTAAAAATTGGCGATCAGATTTGGATGGCCGAGAATTTAAAAACTCATAAACTCAATGACGGCACGCCGATTGCGTATGTCACTTCGGATGTCACCTGGGCTGATATCAATATCACTTCACCTATGGTGTGTTATCATGATAATGATGTGACCAATAAAGATAAGAGCGGCGCCTTATATAACTGGCACGCAGTTAATTCCGGTAAATTAGCTCCGAAAGGCTGGCATGTTCCTACTGATGCCGATTGGCAAAAATTGACAGATTACCTGATTGCCAATGGTTATAATTATGATGGAACCACTACGGGCAATAAAATTGGGAAATCGGTGGCAAGTATTTCTGGTTGGGATGTAGACGACAAAGTTGGGAGTGTTGGAAATGAACAAGCAGGCAATAATAAATCTGGGTTTAATGGGTCTCCAGGCGGATTTCGGTATCAAGATGGTACATTCTCATCTTTTGTATCTCAGGATGCACTTTGGTGGTCTGCTGGTTTTGGACAGAGTGGATCCTCTTTTTATATTTTGCAATATTTTGCGGAAAACCTCAATTATGACTATGCCAGTCCAAATACCGGCTTATCTGTTCGCTGTGTGAAAGATTAAAACTTTCCATGTAAGAAATAGGCCTTGAATGCATCCATCGGCTTATTTCGGCAGTTCGGTGCCTTGGTAGGGTCATTCGTCGGAATTTTACTCAATAAGCGATTTGCTTGGACGAAATTGCACTTTATTAATAGTTGAATCATGAAAGCAAAACTCATTTTAGTATTTATCGGATTAAGTGCTATTCTTTTTTCTTGTAAAAAAGATAAACCTGCCGGATCTCAGTACGGTTCAGTAACTGATGTTGACGGAAACGTTTATAAAACCATTAAAATTGGCGACCAGGAATGGATGCTAGAAAATTTAAAAACACATAAGCTAAATGACGGCACCCCAATCGCCTATGTAACCTCAGATGCAACTTGGTCTGATGTAAACATTACCGAACCTATGATGTGTTATTATGATAACGATGATTTGAATAATAAGGATAAATATGGAGCACTATACAATTGGTATGCCGTAAATACCGGCAAGTTGGCTCCAGCAGGCTGGCATGTACCTACAGATGCGGATTGGCAAAAGTTGCAAGACTTTTTGATTGCCAATGGGTATAATTACGATGGAACCACTTCAGGAAATAAGATTGGTAAATCATTGGCGATTAATACTGGCTGGGATGCAGATGCCACAGTTGGTAATGTAGGGAATGATCAGGCGAGTAACAATAAAAGTAAATTCTCTGCCCTTCCGGCTGGATACAGAAGTCCATTGGGATCATTCGGGCTAATAGGTTACGGCGCTTATTGGTGGTCCTATAATAATGCGGCAAAGTCTAATTGGGGAATTGAGGCAATTGGCATGAATTTGGCTTCTGGTTTCGGTGAAGCAAACATGGGGATTTCTGTCCGTTGTGTGAAAGATTAAATTCCTTTCGTCATTTCGACGATCTGCCAAAAGTGGGAATTCGAAATGACGACCGTCATCCTGAGCTCGTCGAAGGATGATACACCTTTCGACAAGCTCAAGGTGTCAAAGGGCTCGGTCTGACGGTGGATTTTACCTCCAGGCTTTGTATTGGTTGATCAGGCCATTGGTAGAGACATCGTGAGAAGAAATGCTGCTTTCGTTTTCCAGCTCAGGTAATATCTGGTTGGCCAATTGCTTGCCCAGTTCCACACCCCATTGGTCGAAACTAAATACATTCCAGATTACGCCCTGTACAAAGATCTTGTGTTCATACATCGCGATAAGCGAGCCCAACATTTTAGGTGTGATTTTTTTGACCAGTATGGAATTGCTCGGGCGGTTGCCTCTGAAAATTTTAAAAGGCGTAAGTTTTTCAATTTCAGCTTCAGTTTTACCGGCTGCTTTCAGTTCGGCTACTACTTCTTCCTTGGTTTTGCCGTTCATTAAGGCTTCGGTTTGGGCGAAGTAGTTAGACAGTAATAATTGGTGATGATTGCCGATCGGGTTCTGGCTTTGTGCCGGAGCGATGAAATCACACGGAATCAATTTGGTACCCTGATGGATCAATTGGTAAAAGGCGTGCTGCCCGTTGGTGCCAGGCTCTCCCCAAATGACCGGTCCGGTTTGGTAAGTAATTGCATCGCCATTGCGGTCTACTTGCTTACCATTGCTTTCCATGTCGCCCTGTTGGAAATAAGCCGCGAAACGGTGCAGGTATTGGTCGTAAGGCAAAATAGCCTGACTCTCGGCACCAAAGAAATTATTGTACCAGATGCCTAAGAGTGCCAGTATGACCGGCATATTTTCTTCAAAATCGGCGGTACGGAAGTGTTGGTCCATGTCATGTGCTCCGTCCAATAATTCGCGGAATTTTTTGAAACCTATGGCGCAGGCAATGCTGAGGCCGATAGCGCTCCAAAGTGAGTAGCGACCGCCCACCCAGTCCCAGAAGGCAAACATGTTTTGGGTATCGATGCCGAAATCTTTCACCCCTTTTTCGTTGGTGGAGATGGCCACAAAATGTTTGGCCACATCCTCGGCTTTAGCTCCGTTTTTCAAGAACCAGTCGCGGGCTGTAAAGGCATTGGCCATGGTCTCCTGGGTGGTAAAGGTTTTGGAAGCAACCATGAAGAGTGTAGTCTCCGGATCCACCTTTTTCAGGGTCTCGGCAATATGAGTGCCGTCTACATTGGAGACGAAATGCAGCTCGATATGCGGATGCTGGTAAGCTTTTAGGGCTTCGGTCACCATTACGGGACCTAGGTCGGAGCCACCGATACCAATATTGACAATATGTTTGATGGCTTTTCCGGTATAGCCTTTCCATGTACCTGAGCTCACCGCCTCGGAAAAGTTTTCCATTTGTTTCAGCACCTTGTGTACTTCAGGCAGAATCTCCTGTCCGTTTACCTTTATGCCGGAGGTATTGGGGTTACGCAAGGCGGTATGCGACACGGCACGGTTCTCCGTCTCATTGATGGCTTCACCCTTAAACATGGCCTCAATGGCGGCTTTCAGTCCGCATTCTTTAGCAAGTGCAATGAGTAAGGCCTTGGTTTCGGCGTTGATGCGGTTTTTAGAATAGTCGAGTAAAATGTCTTGGAAACGCAGCGAAAATTGATCGAAACGGGTAGGATCTTGTTTAAAAAGATCGCGTAAATGTGATCCCTGAATCTCCTGGAAATGTTTCTGTAATTTTTGATAAGCTGCGGTTTGGTCAAATTTTACTCGTGCTAACATGTAATTCTTTTCTTTTTGACGAAGATACGGAATTGAGTAATGAGTATGGAGTATTGAGTAGTGTGAAATGACGTTCAACAATAAACCCGATTGGAGCGGTTTGCGCCTTTGGCGCTTTGAGCGGAAAGCGGGGCTGCAGGGATTGCTTGCAATTGACAAAGGTTTTCAAACATTAATCCTATTTTTGTTGTATGACCAAAGAACAGGTACAAGATTTAAGGGACAGAGTAACGGCCCTGAGGAGGCATCTTTGACATCGATAAGCGACTCGATGAAATTGCCAAAGAGCAAGAAATTACGGTAGGTCCTACTTTCTGGGACGAGCCGAAGCAAGCTGAAAAAGTTTTACAGGCCATCAAATCGAAAAAGATCTGGACAGATGCTTTTGCGGAAGTGAATGCGGCCGTGGAGGATACGCTGGTGATGCTGGAGTTTTTTCAGGCTGGTGATGCCAGTGAGGCGGATTTGAAAGAGCAGTATGCTGCTGCTTTGCAGAAGGTGGAGGAACTAGAGTTTAAGAACATGTTGAGTGCGGAGGAGGACCAGCTGAATGCGGTAATGCAGATTACGGCGGGTGCGGGTGGTACAGAAAGCTGCGATTGGGCTAGCATGTTGATGCGCATGTACATTATGTGGGGGGAGAAGAATGGCTATAAGGTGACGGAGCAGGATTCGCAAGAAGGGGATGTGGCCGGGATTAAAACAGTGACTTTGCAGTTCGAAGGCGATTTTGCCTACGGCTACCTGAAAGGGGAGAACGGGGTACACCGCCTGGTGCGGGTATCGCCTTTTGACGCGAATGCGAAACGACATACTTCCTTTGCTTCGGTGTATGTGTATCCGCTGATAGATGATACGATTGAGATCGAGATCAACCCGGCAGAAATTGAGTTTGAGACCTTCCGCTCTGGCGGTGCCGGCGGGCAGAACGTGAACAAGGTGGAAACGGCGGTGCGTTTATACCACAAGCCTTCGGGCATCATCATCAAAAACCAGGAATCGCGTTCGCAATTGCAGAATAAGGAGAATGCCATTCGTTTATTGAAGTCGCAATTGTACGAGATTGAATTGCGCAAGCGGATGGAAACAACCGCTGCGATTGAGGGGAATAAAAAGAAAATTGAGTGGGGTTCGCAAATCAGGAATTATGTGCTACACCCATATAAATTGGTAAAAGATTTGCGTACCAATCATGAAACCTCAAACGCACAAGCGGTGCTGGATGGAGAATTGAACGATTTTCTGAAGGCGTATTTGATGGAATTCTAAATCTTTCATGCACGAGAGATTGCTCTCTTCGTTCGAAATGACGGTGATAGCAGGTTAAGCTGTTAGGACTTCTAACAATTCATTGATCTCAGCTACTTTTTCAGTTTGACCAAAGTTTTCATAGGCGCTAATTAAGTTGCGAAGCACTCGGATCAGAATATCAGTATTGCTGCAGGCTTGATAGAACTGTGGTGAGGGCTTCAACTGCAATTGTCTGAGAAAAGCATCTACATCTCTCTTGTGAAATACGAAACCTTTATTAAATACATTGATGTAAAAAAGCACACCGCCTTTGGGGTCGTACTCCAAACTTTCATCTACATAGGCTAAAATAAAATGTTGGGGTAGATTGACGCCATAAATGGGAATATCCAATTTTTGAGCCACTATAGAATAAATAATGGCCAAAGAGATCTGGTTCCCTTTTTTACTTTCTAATACCTGGCTGATGTAAGAGTTTTGCGGATCTAGGTGATTGCTGGTATTGCCCGAAAAGCCATGCAGATTGTAAAATACATGATTCATCAGTTTGACTTTCTCCAGCGCACTCATTTCATAAATCATCTGCAGCCAAACATCCCGTTTGATATTTTCAATCCGATTGATGACCTTCTGCTCATCTAAATCAGGGTACTGGTAACGGTTAATGATCAGGATGCCTTGTAGCAGATCGAAGCCCCCGCTCATGTGCCAAAGCTGCAACTCAGTTTTTATGTTGGCGAACTGAATCTTATGCACCAGATTCTCGATGCGTTGCTGCAAAATGGCGTCGAAAGATTGCTCCCAGGCGTTTTCGAGGTATTCAATCACTTCTTGTCCGTAGCTCAGTAGTTTTTCTTCAACATGTTGAGCAACTTCCTGGTCCTGATCGTCGAGTAGTTTAATGAGTGCCGCAATCTCTTTCGTATTCATCTTTATAAAAATAATCAATTACTGTGCCTTGCCAAAGCTTTGATTATTTTTGGGCGTGTTTCGACATTGTTTTGACTATATCTGCCACTGGCTCGTATCGCACTCTCGGCACGGTACGCACTCTCCCTTTGTATATAAATTGGTAGATGAAGTGATCTATGCCTACCAAGCCCGGGTACCCGAACGGGTGTCGGGTATCAAACCTGTCAAAATAAATGCCCTTATTAACCGGCTGCTAGAATTTTGGCTAAAAGAACCAAATGAAGTTCGAGATTATGTATTGATTGATGCGGAGGAAAATTACTTGGAAGTATTTAATCAATTGTTGCCAAAGACCCATCAAGGCACTCTCTGTATTTTTCGGGGTATTTATCTAAATACCGCACAAAGAGCCGCTTGGAAAACTCTCATCAACCGAGATGAAGTGAGGGTGAGTATTGATCTGTATTACATTGGTCTGATTTTTTTTAGGGAAGGTCAGGCCAAAGAAAATTTCACGATCAGGTTTTAAAAGGATTCGCCCAGGGAAATGTAAAATCCGGAAATGCGTTTTTCTCCGGCTGGTTTTTCACCCATGCCATAATCTAACCTCAAGCTCATGCTTTTCTCCACATCAAAGAAATAGCGAATTCCTGCTCCATAATTTGGTTTTAAGTTCCTGAAAGCAGACATGCCAGTTGGATAAACATTTCCTCCGCCGGCAAATGCCGCAATACCGAAGCGGGGTGCGGGACGGAACCTGAGCTCGGCTTGTGCCGCTAATAGGTTAGCTTCGCGATAGCGACCTAAATAATAACCACGCATGATCTGGTCCCCACCTAATTGCGACATCATATAGAAAGGATTGCCTCCTCTACCATCCACTTTATTGTAATTCAAATTGAGGCCCAAAATGAGTTTGGGTTTGATTTTCTGGAAATTTCGCAGATCGAGCCTAAAGGTTGAACCTGTAAAGTTTTCACCTCCAAAAAAATCGGGAGCATATTGGTAAGTGACCTTCACATAGGAGCCCTTTTCGGGATAAGTATTGCTGCTCCGTGTATCGATAATTTGAGATAATCCCAGCGTCAATACCCTGCCACCATCGCGGTCTTTAATATTAGCTGCTGTTTCATAAATCCCACCGGCTGCATTATCGGTAAAAAATTGCTGGTCGTATTGAAGGTTGATCCCAGCATAGACCTTTTCCCCAAAAGCCTTTTCAGCTTCAGCCAAAATTCTAAATCTTTTGAGGGTAAGCTTATCCTCATCGGCCAGTGTGGTTTGGTTGCCAGTTCCATAAAAATTGAAAGGGAAATTGAGGTAGCGAAACTCACCTTGATAATGGTATTTATTTGCTTTTGACCAAATATCCCATTTACTCACTAATTGGTATGAACCCGTAGTGGTGTAGATGCCCGACACATAAAAGTTGGATGGCCGGATATTGGGGTTTTCGGGCTCGGTATAAAAGGCAAATAAGCCTGCCAATCCGAATTCGAATCCCAATTCTTGCGTGTAACCAAGCACCGGAACGGGTAAAAAGCTGTTATGACGGGTGGTGTCGTTTTTTAGAAAACGTTCCATTAATTTCTTTTGTGCATGCAAATTGTTCAAGCAGCAGCAACAAATAATCAGGCTCAGGAGTCTTTTCATGTGATTGGTGGTTGAACAAAAATACAATTTCGGATGACAAGTATATTTTCTGTTCGTGCTTTAATATTCCTATTTTTGGCCAAAATTTAAAAAATGAGTGTATCAAGAGGTCCTGTCTCCCAATTTATCGAAAAGAATTACCTGCATTTTAATGCTGCGGCATTAATGGATGCTGCCAAAGGTTATGAAACCCATCTGGCCGAAGGAGGTAAAATGATGATCACCCTGGCTGGTGCCATGAGTACCGCCGAACTGGGCATTTCATTGGCAGAAATGATTCGTCAAGATAAAGTGGCCATTATTTCTTGTACAGGAGCCAACCTGGAAGAAGATATCATGAACCTGGTAGCGCATTCTCATTATAAAAGAGTGCCTCACTACCGCGATTTAAGTCCGCAGGATGAATGGGATCTATTAGAAAACCATTATAACCGCGTTACCGATACTTGTATTCCCGAAGAAGAAGCTTTCCGCCGTTTACAAAAGCACATTCACCAGGTTTGGAAAGATGCAGATGACAAAGGAGAGTGTTATTTCCCGCATGAATTTATGTACAAAATGCTCTTAAGCGGCGACTTGGAGCAGTATTACGAAATCGATCCGAAAAATAGTTGGATGCTGGCTGCTGCCGAGAAGAATCTGCCGATCGTGGTTCCGGGTTGGGAAGACTCTACCATGGGTAATATTTTCGCTTCCTATGTAATTAAAGGCGAGTTGAAAGCCTGCACCATGAAAAGTGGTATTGAATACATGACCTGGCTGGCTGATTGGTACGTGAAGAATTCATCGGGTAAAGGAGTTGGCTTCTTCCAAATCGGTGGTGGTATAGCTGGTGATTTCCCTATTTGTGTGGTGCCGATGTTGTATCAGGACATGGAAATGGAGAACATTCCGTTCTGGAGTTATTTTTGCCAGATTTCTGATTCGACCACTTCTTTTGGTTCCTATTCTGGTGCGGTCCCTAATGAAAAAATCACCTGGGGTAAATTAGATATTCATACGCCCAAATTCATCGTAGAATCGGATGCAACCATTGTGGCGCCGCTGATTTTTGCCTGGATTTTGAAGCAATAGATTTTAGGCCAATAACGCCTCTTATTTAGAATGATTATAAATTATTTTTAGTAGTCATCAAATTGTTAGGCCTATTTGAATAAATGATACTTTTGTCAACTGAAAATGCGGATTTTCTATTGTTAGAAACCCCTTTTTAAAGATTTTAAACTTAACAATTTAAAGCATAACATACTCAATATGAGAAACATCTCCATGTTTTTTAGAAGTGGTATCCGGACTTTAATTTTTGCATTTTTTATACTCTTATTGAGTCAAGTTTCGGCCAATGCTCAGAGTGCTGCAGAAGGAGCCGCCTTATTTAAGCAAAAATGTACGTCTTGCCACGCTCTTAATCAGAAAGTGGTTGGCCCGGCATTAAAGGGTATAAGCGACCGTCGCTCTGAAGAATGGTTAATCAAATGGATCAAAAATTCGCAAGCCATGATCGCTTCCGGAGATCCTGAAGCAGTTGCTTTGTACAAAGAGTACAATGAGGCAGCAATGACCGCTTTCCCTGAGTTGAGTGATGACAACATTAAAAGCATTTTAGCTTACATCAAAGAAGAGGGTGACAAGCCTGCCGCTGCTGCGGGTGCCGCTGCCGGTGGTGGTGCAGAAGCCAAAGATGACGAAATCAGCAATTTGATGGTGGGTGGGGTGATCATTTTGATCATCATTGCTTTCTTGGTAATTCTGGTATTGAATCGCGTAATTGGAACTTTGGAAAGCTTGTTTAATAAAAAACAAGGTATCAAGGAAGAGGCCGCTGAGCCAAAGGCCAGCTGGAGCGATCGAGTGGAAGCCTTTAAGCTACGCTTTAAGAATAAGAAATTTGTATTTTTCGTGGTATTACTTGGCTTGATACTGCTGGGTTCCTACGCTTCGGTAACCATGTGGAATACCGGTGTTCACCAAGGCTACCAACCTGTTCAGCCAATTAAGTTTTCACACCAGTTACACGCCGGTGTAAACCAAATTAGCTGTCAATATTGCCATAGCGGTGCATTCACATCTAAAAACGCCTCTATTCCTTCGCTCAATGTTTGTATGAATTGCCACAATTATGTACAAGCAACAGAGAAGTACAACGGACAAATATCCCCTGAGATTGCAAAAATTTATAAGGCTCTAGATTACAATCCAGATACCAAGGAGTACGGAGACAATCCTAAGCCGGTAGAATGGATTCGTATCCATAACTTACCTGACCTGGCTTACTTTAACCACGCTCAGCACGTAGCCGTAGCCGGTATTGAGTGTCAGAAATGTCATGGTCCGATCCAAAACATGGAAGAAGTTTATCAATATGCTCCTTTAACCATGAAATGGTGTATCAACTGTCACCGTGAAACAGAAGTGAATCACAAAGACAATGGTTATTATGACAAGCTGATTGCGGCTCATGAGCAATTGAAAAAAGGAGAGAAAGTGACGGCAGCAGTATTGGGTGGATTAGAGTGTGGTAAGTGTCACTATTAATAGATAATTATTAAGCATCGAATAACAGTTATATAGCTTACATGGAAAGCAATAAAAAATACTGGAAAGGTTTAGAAGAACTGAAACAAACCCCCGAATTTGTTGAAAAC
>CANHCS010000039.1 GCA_947459195.1 Sphingobacteriaceae bacterium | reverse complement strand
GTATTTAAAATAAAGCTGTAGTTGATGCATGCCGGTATTCAGGCTGATCATTTTTAAAACAGGCTTTGCTTCGTATTTTTCGGTTTGTATGCTGAAACCTTCGGCATACACATGATGCTTTTCAATAAGCGGGCCGACGAATTTTTCAAAGTAAGTCTTTTCTGAGGCACTGGGAATAGCAATGAATCGCTTGTTTAGAAAAGGTTGTAATTTCTTTCCTTCCAGCTCATCTTCAAAGTAATAAAGCGTATCGTCCAACAATAACCAAGCCGGTTGGTTGCAGATGATTTGAGCATCTTTAAACATGAATTCGATACGTAAACCCTGGTATTTGATGGTGGGAAAATAGCGGGTTTCGGTTTTGTTTCTCCGAAAATGGAAGAGCACAGTGGCGGCTTCATCGGCAATTTTAATAGGTTTTTCAACCGGCCAGCCTTCTTTGCCCATCAAAAACAAAGGTTTTGTGCCCAGCAATTTCAAAGCCTCCATCAGTTTTTTTTCAATTTTAGGTCTGATGAATTCATAGAACTTTTCATCAAACACTTTAGAAAAAAACTCGAGCGGTCGGATCGCTTTTTTATGATAACGCTTGATCAGATTACCCTGCTCTATTTCCTCCAATAGTTGGATGAGCTGATAATCGCTCTCGTCTAAAAACCGATCGAACTCTTTGGCAGTATTGCTAAATATTCGTTGATAAGTGAGTGAAAAACTCCCATTGGTATTCAACTGAACCATATGTGGTTCGATCAAATAGCCCAGGAACTCGTGCTTACAGATGGCGTAAACGAGCTTACATGGTTTATCACTTTGTACACGAAGCATTTAAAGGAAAAATTTTCAAAAGGTAGTATGGAAAAAACTTTAAATATACGGCTAAAAAGCCATATTTCAAAGTTTAACTGCCTGATGACAATAGAAATACTGAAGATTTAGATATCGCCTTGAAACACGAATTCGGCGGGGCCTTCCAGAAAAATGTCACTGAATCGCGTACCATCATAGTGAAAGCGGATTTGCAGTTCTCCACCACGTGCTTTAATGGGGGTAATGTGTTTACCAATCTGATTACCAGCCTTGGCCATGGCCAAAGCCACTGCGGTTACTCCAGTGCCGCAGGCCAGGGTTTCATCTTCTACACCGCGTTCGTAAGTGCGAACAGCGAAACCACCATTGTTTAAAGGCTCTACAAAGTTTACGTTAATGCCCTGATCCCGGTAGGTATCGTTATAGCGGATGGCACGACCTTCGGTAAACATATCTTTATTATGAAGGTTTTCAGTCATGCAGATATAATGTGGAGATCCGGTATTCAGTACCCAGGCTTCGCCATCTTTTTCGATCTGATCTACATCGATCATTTGCAGGCTCACCCAGTTGCCCTTAGCTGAAATACTGGCATAATGAGGACCATCTACTGCCAAAAAGTTCGTTTCGCTGTCAATTATGCCCAGGTATTTGGCAAAAGCCACTGCACAACGTCCGCCATTGCCACACATGGTACCTGGCTGGCCGTCGGCATTACAATACACCATTTTGAAATCATATCCGGGGGCATTTTCCAAGAGGATGAGTCCATCTGCCCCAATTCCAAAACGGCGGTTGCAAAGCTGCTGAATCCATTCAGGGCGGGCATGGTTGATCTTCAGATCGCGGTTATCAAAAACCACGAAATCATTGCCGGCGCCCTGGTATTTATAGAAATGCATGCTGCTTGATCTGTTTACAAGATTACGGATTTTCGAACAGAGTGCCCAATCAGCGCTTGATTTAACAATTATTAACAATTTTATTGCATTCGCTTATTGCTTTTACATTCGTTCTGGTATTAAATTTGAACAAAGGTTTTTACAATCATCAAGCGCATGAAAAAATTAGATATGAAAAGATTCGGATTAATGTTTTTGACCGCCTGTTTGGGTGGTGCATTTACGCTGGGAGCGTACAAACTAGTAGAAAACAAGTATGCGGGAGGGCTGTCTCTGGAAGATCAGCAAAAGGTATATTTTGCCAATAATCCCTACAATGTTACTTCCTCCACTGGCGATTTAGACTTTACCCAAGCTGCTGCTGCGGTTACACCTGCAGTGGTGCACATCAAAACCACCTATTCTGGTGGCAATCAGCAGGGAATGGGCATCGATCCATTTGAGGATATGTTCCGCGATTTTTTTGGCAACCGTCGTCGACCGCAGGGACCTCAAATGGCTTCTGGTTCAGGGGTTATTTTATCTGAAGATGGTTACATTGTGACCAATAACCATGTGGTAGATAATGCCGATAAAATTGAAGTGATCTTGAACGACAAACGCTCTTTCCAAGCCAAAGTGATTGGTCGCGATCCAAATACCGACCTGGCCCTAATCAAGGTTTCAGCTAAAGGCTTGCCTATTGTAAAGATGGGCAATTCGGATGATGTGCGTGTAGGTGAATGGGTGCTTGCGGTGGGGAATCCATTTAACTTAACCTCTACCGTTACTGCCGGTATTGTGAGTGCCAAAGGGCGTTCCATCGGAATTTTAGGCGATGGTCAGGATCCGGCCATCTCCAAAAGCCGTCCCATCGAGGCCTTTATTCAAACCGATGCCGCCATCAATCGTGGAAACTCTGGCGGAGCCTTGGTAAATACCAAAGGTGAATTGATTGGGATCAATGCGGCCATTGCCTCGCAAACCGGAAATTACGAAGGTTACGGCTTTGCCATTCCAATTAATTTGGCTAAAAAGGTAATGGACGATTTCCAAAAATTCGGTTCCGTACAACGTGGTTATTTAGGAGTAACCATTGGTGAGGTGACTGCCGAGCTGGCTGAAGAAAAAGGGTTGAAATCAACCCGCGGGGTGTATGTTGCCTCGGTAGTGGATGGCGGTGCTGCCAATGCTGCCGGTTTAAAAGAAGGCGATGTGATTGTGAAGATCGAGGGCGTAAGTGTGAATGCGTCTTCAGAATTGCAGGAGCAGATTGGTCGCCATCGTCCGGGAGATAAGATTGCAGTTACTTTTGTGCGCAACGGTCAGGAAAAAACGGTGAATCTGGTTTTAAAATCTGATGAGGGACTGAAACTAGCTTCCAACAGCAAATCGGCTGAAGAAATTTTTAATAAGCTGGGTGCCAGCTTTGCCCCGGTAAGCGATGCTACCAAGAAGAAATATGGCATCAATGCCGGCTTAATTGTAGCTGAAGTTCGTCGTGGAGGTTTATTTGATGAAGTAGGCTTACCGAAAGGCACCGTTATCATCTCCATGAATGGTAAACCATTGACTAAAGTGGACGATATCGACGAGGCTTTGGCCAACCGCCGCAATGATATGCTGCAAATCAATGGTATTGCCCCAGACGGATCGAGGATCAATTATTCTTTCCAGGCAAGGTAGTTGAGTAAATAGACAACAAAAAGGCCCCCGGAATTCTGGGGGCCTTTTTGTTTATACTCCAAACTGTCTGAGATGATGATCCAGGTGTTTATAAATTAAGTTATTCCATTCTTTTTCAGTCAAATAGCCTAAAGTTGTCTGTTTCCTTCTTTTCAATTCCTCGGCCCCTAAATCGCGACAGCGTTCTATATACTTAATAAGTCGATTCTTCTCTTTTTCAAAGTCTCTCTGATCAGTAATAAGGAATGCGGGAGCGGTAGGCAAAGAAGGTTTATAAGGAACCTCGTTCACCATGCTTTTTTTGAAAAATAATCGTAAAAGCCACTTCATAACAAATGGTGTTTTGTCATTTCGCTCGTTAAAGATTTGTGCGTAAGGAATGCAGCAGTGTCCCAACATTTGTGAGACATTCATTTTCCCCCAAAGCGCTTTGCTCTGAGGATTTAGCTGATGAATTCTTTGGATGATTACATTTACATCCTTTTGATTAAAAATTGAAGGGAAGGCCATATAATTAATTGATTTTCATCTGATAGCTAGCTGCCTGATCCTTAGCTTTTGGAGAATCGACACCATAAGTGACATGTTTCAGCTTTAATTTTCCTCTTTTTTTAGAGATGATGAATAAATTATCATAATCGTCATCGGCAATTTGTTCCATATTGGGCTGAAGGCCTAAAGATTGGATAGCTGGCAACAAAGTATTACTGTGTCCAATAATAAGTGTATGTTGTTTGTTCGCCAATGCCTTTGCTGCAACATCTCCTGCTTGGTTTGGCTGATAATCTTTCAAGTTGATTTTTTTCTGATTCAGCAAGGGTGACGCGGTCTCTTGCGTCCGCTTGAACGGGGTAGAAAATACCGCATCGAGTTTTATTTTACTGAAATAGGCTGCCAGATCGAGGGCCCGTTCTTTTCCGATATCTGTTAAACCCGGATCTTTAACCGGTTCAGCCGCTTTTTCGGCATGGCGCACCAGGTAAATTTTTGTAGGCTGACACGAAAAAGTAATCAGGCTGATAGATAAAATAGTGAAGAAGTGTTTAATGTTCATCAGCTTAAAATAACAAACGAACATAAGATAAATCGCTTAAAATGACACATTTTATCCGCATTTTACCGATTTATAAATTAGAACGTTTCTAAATAAACAAAAACCTCTTTGACAGTCACCACATCTTCTAATTTTTTCTATTTATTAAATACATTTGCTCACCAAAACCTTTAAAAACGACACGTTAATGAGTAGTTTAAAAGATACATTCACATCGTCTTTAGGAAAGAAATTGATCATGGCTTTAACAGGCCTGTTTTTATGTACTTTCCTGGTAGTCCATTTAATCGGAAATTTGCAGTTGTTTAAAAATGATGGCGGAAAAGCATTCAATGATTACGCTTATTTCATGACTCATTTTACACCTATTAAAATAGTTTCCTATTTATTGTACACCTCCATCATCGTGCATGCCTTATATGCCTTATTGCTTACCACGGCAAACAAAAAAGCACGTAAGGTAAGTTATGGAGCGTACAACGGTGCTGCCAATAGCCCCTGGACTTCCAGAAACATGGGTATTTTAGGAACTGTATTGCTGGTTTTCATTGTGGTGCACATGAGCAATTTCTGGTACGAATATCACTGGGGCAAGGTGCCTTTTGTAGAGTATCGCACCGATTTAAGCACCGGGCAGACCACACAAACGGAACTGGCCGCTGCCGATTTTAAAGATTACGTAAAATACACCGACAATGGCGTAGAGATTACCCGTGCCAAAGATTTATATGCCACCACCGCATTTGCTTTTCAAACCTGGTGGCTGGTTGCGCTGTACGTGTTAGGTATGGCCGCCTTGTCATTCCATTTGATTCATGGCTTTAGCAGTGCATTTCAAACTTTGGGATGGGATCATAAAAAATATGTGCCATTGATTAAAACGATTGGCATATGGGGCTTTGGGGTATTGATCCCGCTGGCTTTTGCTGCCATGCCTTTGTACTTTTTCTTTTGTAAATAAGATTGATAAACATCCGGTTTAACCGAAAAAATATATTCTGAAATGAAGTTAGATGCTAAAATTCCAGAAGGACCATTAGCCGAAAAATGGTCGAAACACAAGTTTAACCTCAAACTGGTGAACCCTGCCAACAAACGTAAATATACGGTGATTGTGGTAGGTACCGGTTTAGCGGGTTCTTCTGCGGCAGCTTCGCTGGCCGAGTTGGGTTACAATGTGAAAGCTTTCTGTTACCAGGATTCACC
This sequence comes from Sphingobacteriaceae bacterium, assembly GCA_947459195.1. GTDB lineage: Bacteria > Bacteroidota > Bacteroidia > Sphingobacteriales > Sphingobacteriaceae > JAIPAN01. The sequence goes on along the minus strand of CANHCS010000039.1, from coordinate 14,623 downwards.
ACGCCGGGCGCACTCCATTGCGGCACAAGGCGGTATCAATGCGGCCAAGAATTATCGCAACGATGGTGACTCTGTTTACCGCTTGTTTTACGATACCATTAAAGGGGGTGACTACCGTGCCCGTGAAGCGAACGTGTACCGTTTAGCGGAAGTTTCAGTCAATATCATCGATCAGTGTGTGGCGCAAGGCGTGCCTTTTGCCCGCGAATACGGCGGTTTGTTAGACAACCGTTCTTTTGGTGGAGCACAGGTGTCGCGTACTTTTTATGCCCGCGGTCAAACCGGACAGCAATTACTTTTAGGAGCTTACTCCGCCTTGAACCGTCAGATTCATGAAGGCAAGGTGGAGATGTTCAGCCGTCACGAGATGCTGGATGTAGTGGTGGTAGACGGACAAGCCAAAGGTGTGGTGGTTCGTGACATGGTAACCGGAGAGATCGAAACGCATGCCGGACATGCGGTACTTTTATGTACTGGTGGTTATGGAAACGTATTCTACCTCTCGACCAATGCCATGGGCTGTAACGTAACGGCTGCCTGGAGAGCACACAAGCGTGGGGCTTACTTCGGTAACCCTTGCTTTACGCAAATTCACCCAACCTGTATCCCGGTAACTGGCGATCACCAGTCGAAACTGACCCTGATGTCAGAATCATTGCGTAACGACGGCCGTGTTTGGGTGCCTAAGACCAAGGAAATTGCCGCACAAATCCGCGAAGGAAAGGTCAAGGCTTCAGATATCAAGGAAGACGACAGAGATTACTTCCTGGAAAGAAAATATCCATCATTTGGTAACTTGGTACCACGTGACGTGGCTTCACGGAATGCCAAAGAAATGGTAGACGAAGGCCGCGGAGTGGGATCATCCGGCGTAGCCGTATACCTCGACTTTGCCGATGCCATTAAACGTTTGGGCGAAGATGCGGTAAGAGCGAAATATGGTAACCTGTTTGATATGTATTATCAGATTACCGACGAAAACCCTTACAAAGAGCCAATGCGCATTTATCCGGCGGTACACTATACCATGGGCGGTTTATGGGTAGATTACAATCTGCAAACCACCGTTCCGGGATTGTATGCATTGGGCGAAGCCAATTTCTCTGACCACGGTGCCAACCGCTTGGGTGCTTCGGCACTGATGCAAGGTTTGGCCGATGGTTATTTTGTGATCCCTTATACCTTGGGCGATTACTTGGCTACCATTGGTCCGAAAGCAGTGGATGAAAAACATCCGGCTTTTGCCGAAACCAAAAAAGCCGTTGAAGATCGTATTCAGCAATTATTATCCCTGAAAGGAAATAAAACCGTAGACGAATACCACCGTGAACTGGGCAAGATCATGTGGGAATACTGCGGTATGGCCCGTAGCGAAGAAGGCTTGAAAAAGGCCAAAAAGATGATTCAGGATTTGAAAGCCGATTTCTGGAAAAACGCCATCGTGCTGGGTAAAAACGAAGAGTTCAACCAGTCGCTGGAGAAAGCTGGTCGGGTAGCCGATTTCATTGAATTAGGCGAGCTGATGATCGACGACGCCTTAGATCGTACAGAGTCTTGTGGAGGTCACTTCCGTATAGAAAGCCAGACCGAAGAAGGTGAAGCTAAGCGTGACGATGAAAAGTATGCTTACGTGGCAGCTTGGGAATACAAAGGCGAAGGTAAGCCGGAAGCCCTACACAAAGAAGAATTGAAATTCGAAAACGTTAAACTGACACAAAGAAGTTATAAATAGTCGACAGTTCACAGTCCTCAGTCTATTTACGACTGTCGACTCCAAACTCACGACTCCAAACTTATACAACCATGAGTGGAAACATGAATTTAACGCTTAAAGTATGGCGCCAGCCAAACAGCGATGCAAAAGGTAGTTTTGTCAACTATCCTGCTCAAAATATTTCTCCGGATATGTCATTTCTGGAAATGCTAGATGTGGTAAATGAAGATCTGGTAAAAAAAGGCGAAGACCCGATCCATTTTGATCACGACTGCCGCGAAGGAATTTGCGGAATGTGTTCGCTGCACATCAATGGCCGTCCGCATGGACCAAAGCAAGCGATTACCACTTGCCAGTTGCACATGCGCAGCTTTCAGAATGGACAGACCATTACCATCGAGCCCTGGAGAGCTACCGCTTTCCCGGTAATCAAAGACTTGGCGGTTGACCGCAGTGCTTTCGATCGTATTCAACGGGCTGGCGGTTTCGTATCGGTAAACACCGGCGGTGTGCCCGATGCCAATGCCATTGCCATTCCGAAGCCGGTAGCTGATGAGGCTTTCAACTCGGCCACTTGTATTGGTTGTGGTGCCTGTGTGGCAGCTTGTAAAAATGCTTCTGCGATGTTATTCGTATCGGCTAAGGTTTCTCAGATGGCTTTATTGCCACAGGGACAGCCGGAGCGTTACAAACGTGTACAGGCCATGGTGACGCAAATGGACGAAGAAGGTTTTGGTAGCTGTACCAATACCGGTGCTTGTGAGGCTGAATGTCCAAAGGAAATTAAGATCACCAATATTGCCCGCATGAACCGCGATTTCTTTACCGCGAAGTTCTTTAAGCAGGAAGAAGCTTAATCCAACTTCATTCTGAGCCTGTCGAAGGACGACTATGAGCACCTTTCGAAAAGCTCAAGGTGACCAACAAAAAAGCCCCGATAATTTGGGGCTTTTTTGTGATATAGCTACTGAAACGATTATTAATTCTTTTTTAGTGTGATGACTATTACGCCATTTTTACCTTTATCACCATAAGTTTCTATTGCTGCTCTATCTTTCAGCACGTTCACGCTTTCAATGTCTTTAGGATTAATAGAATTGAGATCAAATTGTTCATCCATCATTTTTCCGTTTACCACGATTTGAGGTTTTAAGGCCGCATTTTCAGATTTGATGTCTGCAGTTCTCGAAAGGACCTCTATTGACCCACCCTTAGTTTTTTCACCTTCAACCTTCATAACCATTCCCTTGCTGCCAAGAAGTACAGTCTTAATTGCATTCGCATTTTTCTCGGCGCCTGCATCAGTAGCATCGCTTTTTTTAAGTTTAATTTCAATCGCACCATCACCAGCAATTCTGCCATATTTTTTAATTGCCGGTTCGCCTTTTAACACATTGACAGACTCAATATTTTTCTGGTCTATCTTTTTTACTTTTTCTGAGCTTGTTACCTTGCCATCTACAATGTAAATTGGGCTTTTCACCTTCTGTTTACTTGTTCTTGTAGAATCGGTTAGCAATCCCCTTTCAAGTACTGTTTTACCTTGGGTGCTTTTTTCGCTCACAAATGCTGAGGATACCACCAGCATACCCAGAAAGAGCGGTGCAGTAAAGCCATATTTCAATAAGGCGCTGCGTTTCGATTTGTTTTTTTGTAACATCATAATACGTTGTTTTAATATAGATTGGTTAAAAAATGAATTCGTGAGGTCTTGGGTTTTCAGCCCAAAATTTTCATGAAACAGGAGCATAGCGTAAGCAGATTTTTCAGTAAGTGTTTCACTGGCTACTTCATCTGCAATGTATTCGTGTACTTTTCTGATTTCCTTTTTATAGAGGTAGGCAACCGGGTTGAACCAATTGACGATGGTGTTCAATTCAAAAAATATAACATCCGCTGAATGGCCTTGCTGCACATGAATTTGTTCGTGCACCATGATTGCTTCACGGCCTTCGAGGTCTTCATCTACCGCTATATAGTTAAAAAATGAACAGGCCTGTAAGTTGTTTTGCGGATTTTTCACCCAACGATAGGTTTTGATGAGTCGATAGATCAACCTAATTAGCAAAATTCCAACTACAGTAAAATAAATCCAGACTAAAATATCAGCCATGCTGATCACCTCTGCGGTAGGTGTCGCAGTAATGAACTCATAAGTTTGATAATTCAATTGCTGGGCAACCTCTTGTACTTGTTGGGGCGCCAGCCATTCTTTTAGCCAGTCTGATTGAAAAACAGGAATGCCAAAGGAAAGCAAGGTGCTACCAATAAGATAGCCACGGTTCAGGCCAAAAAAGGTTTCTTTGCTTAACAGCAAGCGATAAAAAGCATAAAATGCGATCAGGTACAGGTTTACCTGGAGCAAATAGAGGATGCCGTTCATGATTGGTTGTTTTTAAATTTTTGTATCATTTTCAAAATCTCATCCGCTTCTTTCAGGTCAATTTTGTCCTTTTGCACAAAAAATGAAACCATGTTCTCTACAGAACTCCCAAAATAATTGGATAGTAATTTCTCGGTGGCGAAGCTCTTATACGCCTCCTTGCTGATGAGTGGAGCGTAGCGGTGGCTCTTGCCAAAGGCCTCATGCTTAACAAAGCCTTTGCTTTCCAAAATCCGAATAATGGTAGAAACGGTATTGTAAGCAGGCTTGGGCTCTTCCAGTTGTTCAATTACTTCTTTCACAAAGGCGGCTTTCAAATCCCACAAAACCTGCATGATCTGCTCTTCTGCCTTAGTCAATTCTTTAAACTCCATTTTATAATACTCCATTTATTTAAATCAAACATATAACTAAGTTTTTAGTTATACAACTATTTTTTTAGTTTATTTTTATTTGCCGATTAAAATCATGAGTTTTAAGCATGAAAATCGCCTTCCATGGTGCGGCCCGGAATGTAACCGGCAGCAAGCACCTGATCACGTTAAAAGACCAAACCCGTATTTTATTAGATTGTGGACTTTTTCAGGGCCGGGCTGCAGAAACTGAAGAATGGAACGCCCATTTTGGTTTCGAACCCAGCTTGGTTAATTTCCTGATTTTGTCTCATGCACACATTGATCATTGTGGTTTAATTCCCAAATTGGTGGCCGAAGGTTTTGAAGGAGAGATCTGGTGTACACCGCCAACCTTTGATCTGGTTAAAATATTATTGCTCGATTCTGCCAAAATACAAGAACAAGATGCCTTTTATTTGAATAAACAAAGGACTAAAAGAGGTCAGTCTTTAATTGAACCACTTTACACTGAAGAGGATGTACTAGTGGCCCTCCGTCAGTTCAAGGTTTTAGACTATGAAACCGATCATCGACTCAATCCACAGGTCAATCTTCGTTTTACCGATGCGGGTCATATTTTAGGCAGCGCTGCTGTCCATTTGGCCGTCCATGAAGAGGGTAAAACAAGTCGGATTACCTTCAGTGGCGATGTGGGCCGATATGGTGATTTATTATTGAATTCGCCCCAGACCTTCCCTCAGGCAGATTACCTCATCATCGAGTCGACTTATGGTGATTCTTTTCATGAAACTGCAGAACCAACGGAAGAAAAATTACGGCAAATCATTCAAGAAACCTGTATTGAAAAGGGTGGAAAAGTAATCATTCCGGCTTTTAGTGTGGGCCGTACTCAAGAAATATTGTACAATTTAAACGCACTCGAATTAAAAGGCCAGCTGCCCAAGGTTCCTTATTATGTAGACAGTCCATTGTCTGGAAAAGCTACTCAGGTTGTCAAAAAACATCCCGAAGTATATAACCATGGTGTAAAAGAGGTAATGATCAAGGATCATGATCCTTTCGACTTTGAAGGCTTGGTTTTTATTGAATCTGTTGAAGATTCTATTGCTTTGAATGATGATAAAAGCCCCTGTGTCATTATTTCAGCTTCGGGAATGGCCGATGCAGGTCGGGTGAAACACCATATCAGAAATAATATTGCCAATCCAAATAATACCATTTTACTGGTGGGCTATTGTGAACCAAATTCACTGGGTGGTAGACTGATGTCGGGTCAAGAGGTGGTTTCTATTTTTGGGGATGAGCATTGGGTCAATGCACAAGTAAAATCTATCCGCTCTATGAGTGCACATGGCGATCGGAATGACCTGATAAAGTTCCTCAGCTGCCAACATCCCGCAAAAATAAAGTCCCTGTTTTTAGTACACGGAGAGTATGAGGTGCAGTTAAATTTTCAGAAAACATTACAAGAAAAGGGTTTTCAAAGAGTCGAAATACCCAACCGACACCAGGAATTTGAATTGCTTTAAATTAACAGAGCCCCGAAGATTTTCTCCGGGGCTCTGTTTTAATTCACTTCAATACCTAGCGGCTTGCCTGTGGTTTAGGCAATTCTTTTCTAGGCAGCATTTCCGCTCTTTGAGCGGTATGATACACAAACGAAGCAATAATGGTAGCTGCTTGTTTCAGATCGTCTTCAATTAAACGGTCGTAAGTATCCATATTGGTGTGGTGTGTACGAGTATTGTACTCAATGGGATCTTGTATGAACTGAAACCCAGGAATACCCACGGCATCGAAAGATAAATGATCAGTACCGCCGGTGTTGCGAGGACTAACAGTTTTTGCACCCAGATCTGAGAAAGGACTTAACCAGGTTTTAAATATCGGAGCTAATTTTTCGTTACCCTGAAGATATACTCCCCTGATTTTTCCTGTTCCGTTATCGAGGTTGTAGTAAGCCGAAACCTTGGCTTGTTCTGGTTTCAGCTCCATGGTTTTTGGATCTCCAAAATGTTGCAGTACATAATTTCTGGAACCATAGAGACCTTGTTCTTCGGCGCTCCACAGAGCAATTCGGATGGTACGTTTTGGTTTGAAGTTAATGGCCTTTAAAATCCTCATGGCTTCCAGCATCACGGCCGATCCGGCTGCATTATCTGTAGCCCCTGTAGCTGCGTGCCAAGAGTCTAAGTGAGCACCTAACATCACTACTTCCTCTTTCAATTTTCTATCAGTTCCCGGAATTTCCGCAACGAGGTTATGGTCAGTATATTCGTTTTCAATAAATCTGGTTTTCAAATCAGCTTCTATCTCTACCTTTTGTCCGGCCTTTACTAACCTTAAAATGCGTAAATAATCTTCCTGAGAAACTTCCAACTCAGGCAAAATCGGTTTTGCATCTGCAGCATAAGAAGCACCATTGCTGGTAAAAAAGGTACCATGGTTTCCTCTTCCGTTGCTCAGAATGAGACCGGCATTTTCCTGAACGAGCATCTCGTTGATTTGTGCACGTAACGCTCTTTGTTTACGTAAAAGGGCCATTTGATCGTTGTTGAATGCGCCTGCGCCGCTGGGTCGTGGACTTGCCGGAGCCGTCATTTTTTCCAAGTCTTCTTCGGTAAAACGCGTCCCATCCGATTTAAAACTCGTATTCAGGGTGTTGTTTACATCGAAAATAATCACCTTCCCTTTCAGCTGACCTTTGTATTTTTCCAAGTCGCTTACGGTATCAGCTTTTATTAAAATAACTTCTGCTTTGATCATACCTTCCGTTCCCGGGGTCCACGCTTTTGGTGATGCAATGATGGCATGGTAATATGGGGCGGTAATAGCCGCATAATTTTTTTGGATCTCCCATCCCTTGCCAAATTTACCCCATGGCTCTAAACCAGCATTGCTGATTCCCCAGCTTTTTAGGGCATTGATCGCAAAATCCTGTGCTCTTTTTAAGCCGGGCGAATTGGGTAAACGCGGACCTGCTACATCGGTAAGGTTAAAAGCAGTTTGCATAACCTGCGATTTGTTGAGTCCTTCTTCTCTAATTTTTTGAATAGCCTGTTGGTCTACCTGCTCTTCTTGTGCAAAGCCTGCTTTGCCAAGGCCGATGAATAGCAGCATTGAAAGAATAAAAAATCTTTTCATAAACTTATTTTTTGGTGTGCTTTTAACAAACCTATTTATAATTCTGGATTATTATCCTAAATTCAACATAACATTTTTATTATAAAGCAGAAAATCATGAAGCCTTTCGCGTTACTGTTCAGCTTATTTTTTGCACTTGTTGCAAGTGCACAAACCACTGTTCAATCTTTGGATCCTACCATTAAAAATATGGTTGAGCAAGTTTCTGCTCAACAAATAGAAGCAACCGTTAGAAAGCTGGTGAGCTTTCATACACGTCATACCCTGAGCGATACGCTGAGTACAAAAACCGGGATTGGGGCTGCCAGAAACTGGATCAAGGCCGAAATGGAAAAGTATGCCAAAGAATCTGGCGGAAGATTGAAGGTGGAGTTCGACACCTTTACGCAGCCAGCTGATGGCCGCCGGGTGAGTGTACCTACCGTGATGAAAAATGTATTGGCCATCCTCCCTGGTACCGACCCAGCAGATGACCGCGTTTTCATTGTTTCGGGTCATTATGATTCAAGGGTTTCTGATGTGATAGATGCCAAGAGTTTTGCACCCGGCGCCAACGATGATGCTTCGGGGACAGCCGTAGCAATGGAATTGGCTAGGGTGATGAGTAAACACCGGTTTAACGCCACCCTAATCTTTGTGGCCATGGTAGGTGAGGAGCAAGGACTTTACGGTGCTACCAATCTCGCCAAAAGAGCAAAAGCCGAAAAATGGAATGTGGCCGGTATGATCACCAATGATATTGTAGGCAACACCCATAGTTCTGAAACTGATCTGAAAGATAACCGCAGCGTTCGGATCTTCAGCGAAGCCATTTCTCAAACCGAAACCAGCGCTCAAGCTAACTTGCGAAACAGTACTGGTTCAGAAAATGATGGTGCTGCCCGGTCTTTTGCCCGTTATTTGAAAGAAGCTGGTGAACGATATGTAGATCAATTAGATGTGAAATTGATCTATCGCCGCGATCGCTATTTAAGAGGTGGCGACCATACGCCATTTTCTCAGGAAGGCTTTGCAGCCATCAGGGTGACTGAAATGAATGAAAATTTCATCCGTCAGCATCAGGATATTCGAACCGAGAATGGTATCAATTACGGCGACCTGCCCGATTATGTAGACTATAATTATACTCAAAAGGTTGCCCGAATGAACCTGGCCGCAATGGCTAACCTGGCCATGGCACCCAGAGAACCACAAAAGGTGCGCATGCTCACCAGCGAATTGACCAATAAGAGTACGCTAAAATGGGAAGCTCCTGTTGGAGAAACTCCTTTTGGCTATTATGTGTTGATGCGTGAAACCAGCAGTGCGGTTTGGGAAAAGAAATTCTTTGTGAAGGATACGAGCCTCACCCTGAACTACTCAAAAGACAATTACTTTTTCGGCGTTCAGTCGGTAGATGCCGATGGACATGAAAGTTTAGTGGTTATACCGCAACCAGGCAGGTAATATTGCTTAAAAAATAAGGGCAAAAACAGTTTTTACCACTACCTGGAATTCAGGAACACTGAAGTGAATACTTGCGTTGTATTTTTCGGCAGGTATTTGTAAATCGGTATTGCCGGCCAGATAGATCAAGCCTAAGAGCATGGGAACTAATACTAAAACGAAGGGAGAGATAGTAGTTTTTTCCTTTTTCATGGTCGATTTTTTTACAAATAACGCTCAAATAATTCAATTATTATCCATTTTCTTGTAAAAAATATTTCTTAAGGACCTGATCCTGAGTCCTATTAAAGCATGGTTTTCAATTTCAGGATAGCTGCCACACTGATCGAATCGGTAATCTTTCCGTCCAACACCATCTGATAAGCCTCTTCAAAGCTCACTTTTTTGACCTGCAGTTGTTCAGTTTCTTCAGGTTCTGCTGCCCCGAAAGAGAGATCCTGCGCCAGGTAAATAATGGCCAACTCATCACTTACTGAATTGGAGAGGTACATGCGTTGTATTTCTTTCCAATTAGCTGCGCTTATACCCGTTTCTTCCAGCAATTCTCTTTTAGCGCTCTCCAGCGGATCGGTACCCAGGGGGCAACCACCTTCCGGAATTTCCCAACTGTATTCATCTAATGGGAATCGGTATTGACCCACCAGCCAGGTGTTTTGTTCAGCGTCGAGTGCCAAAATGCCAATGGCCAGATTTTTAAAATGCACCTTGCCATAGATCCCCGGATTACCTGCCGGATTGAGCACCTGATATTCATTCAGACTGATCCAGGGATTGGTATAAAGCTCTTTTTCAGACAGAATGGTCCAGGGATTTTTATTTTCCATTTTGCAAGATAAAAAAAGCCCCCCGAAAATCGGGAGGCTTTTGACAGATGCTCCTAAAAATTTATAATCCGAAAGCGGCTTTTACTTTATCCACATAGTCGAGTTTCTCCCAGGTGAATAATTCCACTTCCAGGGTTTTGCTTTCGCCATTGCTGCCGTTGAAGGTTTTCTTAACGGTTTCGTTTTTACGTCCCATATGGCCATAAGCTGCAGTTTCAGAATAAATAGGATTACGCAACTTTAAACGGGTTTCGATGCCATAAGGTGTCATATCGAAAATTTGCTCAATCTTTTTTGCAATTTCTCCATCACCCAAACCAGTTTTGGCAGTGCCATAGGTGTTTACATAAATTCCCATGGGCTCTTTTACCCCGATGGCATAGGAAACTTGTACCAATACTTCGCTACACAAACCAGCTGCCACCAAGTTTTTGGCGATGTGACGGGTTGCGTAAGCAGCAGAACGGTCCACTTTTGAAGGATCTTTCCCTGAGAAAGCTCCACCGCCATGTGCACCTTTACCGCCGTAGGTATCCACAATAATTTTTCGTCCGGTTAGGCCGGTGTCACCATGAGGACCACCGATCACGAATTTCCCGGTAGGGTTGATGTGGTATTTGATCTGATCAGTGAACAAACTTTGCAGTTCGGGCTTCAATTGTGCCTTCACTCTTGGGATCAGGATGTTGATGATATCTTTCTTGATCTGTTCCTGCATGGCTTTCTCCTCGGCAAAATCGTCGTGTTGAGTTGAAACCACGATGGCATCGATACGGATTGGACGATGATCGTCGCTGTATTCGATGGTTACTTGCGATTTGGCATCGGGACGTAGGTATTTGATCTCTTTATTTTCGCGACGCAATGCTGCCAGCTCGATCAAGATCTTGTGAGAAAGGTCAAGTGCCAATGGCATATAATTTTCAGTTTCATTGGTTGCATAACCAAACATCATACCTTGGTCGCCCGCTCCCTGATCTTGTTTTTCTTTACGGTCAACCCCTTGATTGATATCGGCCGATTGCTCGTGAATAGCTGATAAAACACCGCAAGAGTCGGCTTCAAACATGTATTCAGATTTGGTGTATCCGATTTTACGGATCACTTCGCGGCTAATTTTTTGAACATCCAGGTAAGCGCTTGATTTTACTTCGCCGGCTAACACCACTTGTCCGGTAGTAACCAAAGTTTCACAAGCTACTTTGGCATTGGTATCCCAAGCCAAGAAATTATCAATAAGTGCATCAGAAATCTGATCGGCTACTTTGTCTGGGTGGCCTTCAGAAACAGATTCAGAGGTAAATAAGTAAGGCATCGTATTTTTAAGTTTAAAAATTTAAAAAATAAAATGCAGAAAAGGGATTCAGAAAGGTTAAAATCGAGTTTTTTAGCACTTTTTTTAACGTGGTTGCAATCAACGCAAATCGATCCACTTTTTTGCAAAGGCAAAAGTAGAACAATTTTTATATTCTTGATTATTTGACTTTAATTTGTTCGTCAAAAGAGCCATAAATGCTTTGAAAAAGAAAATCGCTTTCATCATCAATCCCATTTCGGGCGGGAAATCTAAAGTTCAATTGCCTGAGTTGATCGAGCAGCACCTGGATCGTACCCAATTTTCTTATCAATTGTGTCATACAGAATTTGTGGGTCATGCTAAAAAATTGGTCAAGGACTTATTGCCCGATACCGACTTGTTTATTGCAGTTGGTGGAGATGGTACGGTGAATGAAATTGCATCTGTTTTGGTGGGGTCTGATAAATACCTCGGCATCATTCCTATGGGATCGGGTAATGGATTGGCCACTTTTTTGGGGATCCCTTTTCAAGTGAAAGAAGCCCTAGAGCTGATCAAACAATTCAATTTTACAAGGATTGATTCGGCTACACTCAATGGTCATCCTATATTTAACGTGAGTGGAATTGGTTTCGATGCGCAAATCAGTACCCGTTTTGCCCGAGATAAAACCAGGGGTTTATGGGGTTATATCCGAAACACCTTTGCCGAAGTATTAAAATACCGACCTCAATGGTATATTTTGAAATTAGACGGGAAAACCATTCAGCGAAAAGCTTTCATGATTAGTTTGGCTAATTCAAGTCAGTACGGTAACAATGCGCACATTTCCCCCAATGCCTCTTTAACGGATGGTTTGTTAGATATATGTGTGGTAAAGCCTTTTCCGCTATACATGTTCCCTGTTTTGGCTTACCGGATGTTTAGCAAAACGGCCGATCGGTCTGCCTACCTTGAAATTTTTAAAATTAAAGAAGCCTTAATCCAACGAGATGTGCCTGGGCCGGTGCATTTGGATGGCGAACCTATTGAACTGGAAGCCGAATTGCACATTGTGGTCAATCCGGCATCCTTGAATGTGATCAATTAAACATGTCGAAGAAAACAAATAAATGGAATGGGATCATGTATTCTACCGATCCCGATTTTAACTACGAGCCTGAACCCATTGAGGAGGCAGAGACTTTGCCTATATCTCAGCAAGAACTAAGAATTCAATTGGATCGTAAACAAAGAGGAGGTAAGTCGGTTACATTAATTACTGGATTCATTGGCCGTACGGAGGATTTGGAAGCCTTGGGTAAGAAACTGAAACAAAAATGTGGGGTGGGCGGTGCCGTAAAGGATGGAGAAATTCTGATTCAGGGAGATTTTCGTGAAAAAATCCTACAAATGCTTGTGGCAGAGGGTTATAAAGTGAAAAAAATAGGTGGCTGATATTTCACAATTTGTCGCAAATAAGTAGCTGATAAACAACAGTTTAAATCTTAGTGTTGTTTTTACAATTAGCTAAAATTTAAAACCATTTTATTACCAGAACGTTGTTTTCTTCCTAATTTTGTTTTGCTGATTTTTTCTCAGAAACCGTTAAAATATGAGCTCAAAACCTATGAAAAACACACAGCTGGATTACCTCCATTTACAAAATTGCCCGGCTGTACATTATCAACTCAGCATTCCGGAATTAGTGGAGCAAGTACTGGCGAACAAAGAAGGTCTGTTGGCCGATTCTGGCGCATTGGCTGTTGACACCGGCGAATTTACCGGTCGATCCCCGAAAGACCGTTTCATTGTTGCTGACTCCATCACTGAAAATTCAGTTTGGTGGGGAGATATCAATATCAAATTCGATCCTGAGAAATTTGAGGCGCTTCATCAAAAAGTAATCGCTCATCTTTCTACAAAGCCGGTTTATGTTCGCGATGCTTATGCTTGTGCCGATGGCAACTACCGTTTAAATATCAGGGTAGTGACCGAGACGGCTTATCAAAACCTGTTTGCGCATCATTTGTTTCTTCGTCCTGAAAATCCAGATCCTGCCGATCGTCCGGAATGGACTATCATTGCTGCTCCAAGTTTTAAGGCCGATCCGGCGATAGATGGTACCCGTCAGCATAATTTCAGTATCATCAATTTTAGTAAAAAAATGATCTTGATTGGCGGAACTGGCTATACCGGTGAAATTAAAAAAGGAATTTTCTCTGTATTGAACTTCCTTTTACCCAAAAATCATCAGGTTTTATCTATGCACTGTTCGGCTAATCAAGGGATCAATGGCGGAGATACGGCCATTTTCTTCGGTTTATCGGGAACAGGAAAAACCACTTTATCGGCCGATCCATCAAGAGATTTAATTGGTGACGATGAACATGGTTGGGGCAAGGACAGTGTTTTCAATTTTGAAGGTGGCTGTTATGCCAAATGTGTAGATCTTACTGCAGAAAAAGAACCAGAAATATACCGTGCCATTAAATTTGGCTCCTTATTGGAAAACATCAATTTTTATGATGGATGCCGTACGGTAGATTTTTCAAACATTCAAAAAACCGAAAACACCCGGGTTTCTTATCCACTGCATTACATCAGCCATGCTAAAATACCTTCAGTAGGGCCTAAACCTAAAAATATTTTCTTTTTAACTGCCGATGCTTTTGGGGTATTACCGCCCATCTCTAAATTGAATGCGGCACAAGCCATGTATCATTTCATTTCGGGTTACACGGCAAAAGTTGCGGGTACAGAAGCCGGCATCAACGAACCACAAACCACTTTTTCGGCTTGTTTTGGTAAGGCATTTTTGCCTTTGCATCCTACCGCTTATGCCGAACTTTTAGGAGAAAAACTAAAAACAGAGGCCGTAAATGTTTGGTTAATCAACACCGGTTGGACGGGCGGACCTTACGGCATTGGTCACCGTATGAAATTATCGTATACGCGGGCGATGATCACTGCCGCCTTAAATGGCTTATTAGATAAGGTGACTTACGAAGAACATCCGGTTTTTGGCTTAATGATGCCTCAATCCTGTCCCGAGGTGCCTTCAGAAATATTGAATCCCAGAAATACCTGGACAGATAAGCAGGCCTATGATCTAAAAGCTGCTGAACTCGCCCAGGCTTTCGTTAAAAACTTTGCTCAGTTTGCCGAATATGCGTCAGAAGAAATAGTATCTGCTGCACCCCGTATCACCGTATCTGCTTAGAACCCATATTAATTTTTTGCTATGATTTGCAATTGCAAAAAAAAATAGTTTTCATTGCAGAAGTTTATTTAAAAATAAATAGGGTAATAAAAATGTGACTTTAGCTGATTATTTGCTGAAAGTTATATTTTTGTTATCCGTTAAAAACGAAAAACCAATAATTCATAATTAAAACAAAACCAAAAACTAAAAATTAAAACAATGGCAAACGCATCTAAAGCAGCAAGTGCTAAAAAAGAAAATTCTGGTTCAAATCT
>CANHCS010000038.1 GCA_947459195.1 Sphingobacteriaceae bacterium | reverse complement strand
GGATTTACAGTCCGTCCCATTTGACCGCTCTGGAATCCCCCCAGTACTTTTAAAGAGCCTCCTATCGGAATCGAACCAATGACCTACTGATTACAAGTCAGTTGCTCTACCAGCTGAGCTAAGGAGGCTAATTTTACCAGCCTCCTTTGTTGCAAAATTGGTCATATTTAATAATGACCTACTGATTATCCCGAATATTCGGGACTCTACCAGCTGAGCTAAGGAGGCTTATTTATTTATTCTTAACTTTAAAGAACATCCCAAATCGTCAAAAAAAGCGCATAACATGGCCTTGCGAAAGGGATTGCAAATCTACACAAATTAAGAGTGGAACAAAATTTTTTCTGAAAAAAAATTCGGCAGGGTTTTAAGCTGCCGAAATGCGCCTTCATTAAGCTTCCATTCGCTATGAAAGCGTATTAAAAAGACTCCCCATCAGAGATGGTCTGTTTATGGTTACTGTTATGGTTTCTCACCCGCTCTTTATGTTTACTGAGCTGAGATTTTACACATTCCATCGCTAAATCAGTAGCGGCCTCAAAAGTAGGTGCGTGCTCCTTGCAGAAAAGGTCATTTCCCGGAATCGCCAATTTAATCTCAAAAACTTTATTAGTTTCTTTAATGGTATGCTCCAATTTTAAATAAATATCTGCCTTCAAAATCTGATCAAAATAATGATCTAATTTGGAGACCTTCTTTTCTATGAAGTCCAACAGCTTGCTGTCGGCATCAAAATGTATTGACTGAACATTGATTTCCATGTTTCCTCCTTTGTTATGCCTTTGGATGGGCTTGTTTATAAACTGATTTTAGTCTTTCAACAGAATTATGGGTATAAACCTGGGTTGCAGATAAGTTTGCATGACCCAACAGTTCTTTGATGGCGTTGAGATCGGCTCCACGGTTTAATAATGAAGTAGCAAATGAATGTCTTAGCACATGTGGACTTTTCTTTTGATGGGTAGAGATTTTCCCCAATAACTCGTTTACGATACGCTGAATTTGAACCGGATAGGCTTTCTTTCCTTTATCAGTAAGGATGAGCGCCGTAATTTCCCGACCAAACAACCGATTTTTTTCTTCAATGTAGTGTTTCAACAAGGTAATCAGCGGTTTGGTAAGTGGAATAATTCGCTGCTTGTTTCGTTTACCCAAAACTCTTAACTGTTCTTGATAAGTATCTATATCTTGATCTTGCAAACCCAGTAATTCTGCTAAACGCATGCCGGTAGCAAAAAGCAGCTCTAGCACTACTTTGTTTCTCAAGCCCGAAAAATCATCTGTGAAATAATCGGTATCGTCTAATAAAGTATTTAGTTTATGTTCTTCTACCACCACAGGAAGCCGTTTGGCAATTTTCGGAGCTTGGATCTGACTCATTGGGTTTTGATCGACCAAGGCCTCTCGCTGTAAAAATTTAAAATAGGTACGCAGGGCAGAAATTTTACGATTGACCGATCTGGCATCGAGGCCAGCATCCATCAACTCCATGATCCAGGAGCGAATGTGACTTGCTTTTACTTCATCGAGGCTAAGCTCCTGAAGTGAAAGAAATTCTGAAAATTGTTGAAGATCTTTTTGATAGGCGGTAAGGGTATGTACAGAAAGTCTTTTCTCGTACTGTAAATAGTTGTTGAACCGCTCTAAAAACATAAAAAACTATTTATATATCCGATGAATTGAATATACGAATAGTTTTTTGAATTTATTTGCTAAAAAGAGATTAAATCGTTTCGCGATTCAATCCTTGTTTGTAGATAGCTTTTTTGATTTCAGTACGACGAGCTACAGATTTTTTCTCGAAGGCCTGACGGCTACGCAACTCTCTCATCACTCCGGTCTTCTCAAATTTCTTTTTGAAACGTTTCAGCGCTTTATCTAATGATTCGCCGTCTTTTATGTTAATAATAATCATAAACTAAAATACCTCCTCTCGTTTGGGGACTGCAAATGTACACAATTTATAGGAAATCAAAAATTTTGATCTTAAAGTAAAATCACCAGCAGGTTTTATAATTAAATTTGAATCAGGATGAGAGATATTGAATCAAGACCGGACATTGAGCGCTTGGTGAACACTTTTTATGATAAAGTTAAAAGTGACGACTTGATTGGGCCGGTATTTGCCAGCAGAATTGCTGAAGGCGATTGGCCAAAACACCTGGAGCGCATGTATACTTTCTGGACAACCATCCTGCTCAATCAACCTGGTTACAGCGGCCAACCTTTCGAAAAACACCGGAATCTACCGATAGAACAAGCTCATTTTGACCGCTGGGTTTCCTTATTCAAAACCATTGTAGACAGCTTATTTGCCGGACCTGTAGCCAATGAAGCAAAGTACCGTGCCGAGCTCATGGGGCATTTATTCATGGCCAAGTTGACCAAAATCCGCTCTTCTGAATAAAATTTCAAAAAAAATGTAACCTACTGGTTTGCTTTTACGTATAAAGGCCCAAAAAGAAGAATGTTTTTGTTATGGGCCTTGGAAGTATTTTGAAAACACTTAGAAAATCTTACAAATACTCACAAAAGCAGGTTGCTAATGGTTTAAAAATTAGCAGAAATGCCTACATGGCATGGGAAAACGGGGAAACTAAAATCAATTTAAAGAAGCTGCATCAAATTTGCGAATTGTATCAAATCAGCCTACAGGATCTTTTAATTAATGTAGAAAAGAAAAAAGCAAGCACCCAAATCAAGCGGAGGAGCCTAAAGAAGAAACACTATTTGAGTACCTCTCTGGAGATGACTAATTTCTGAATTTCTGAGGTTCCTTCGCCGATGGTACATAATTTGGCATCACGGTAGTATTTCTCTACCGGGAAATCTTTGGTGTAACCATATCCTCCAAAAATCTGTACCGCCTCATTTGCTGCTTTTACCGCAATTTCAGAAGCATAGTATTTGGCCATGGCCGATTGTTTAGTTACCTGCTCTCCCCTGTTTTTCAAATCTGCTGCTTGCATGATCAAAAGCTCTGCAGCCTCAATCTCAGTGGCCATGTCTGCCAGCTTAAAGCTTATGCCTTGGAAATTAGCAATGGCTTGTCCAAATTGGTGACGTTCTTTTGCATAGGCCAATGCAGCTTCGTAGGCCCCTTTGGCAATACCTAGTGACAAGGCAGCAATCGAAATTCTTCCGCCATCTAAAATTTTCATCGCTTGTTTAAAGCCTTCGCCTTCGGCACCCAGCAAATTTTCTTTTGGAACGCGACAGTTGTCAAAGATCAACTCTGTGGTCTCCGAAGCACGCATCCCCAATTTATTTTCTTTTTTCCCAGCCGAAAATCCTGGCGTTCCTTTTTCAATGATCAGCGCTGAAATTCCTTTTGAGCTCCCTTTTTCACCGGTACGAACCATTACTACCGCAACTTCACCAGTTTTACCATGAGTGATCCAGTTTTTTGCACCATTTACCACATAGTGATCTCCATCTAAAACGGCAGTGGTATTCATGCGAAGGGCATCAGAGCCGGTATTGGCTTCCGTTAAACCCCAGGCTCCAATCCATTCGGCGCTAGCCAGTTTTGGTAAATATTTCTGCTTTTGAGCTTCGTTACCGAAGGAGAGAATATGGCCCGTACACAAAGAATTGTGTGCGGCTACCGATAAGCCAACCGAACCACATACTTTGGCAATTTCTGCAATGATGTGTACATACTCAAAATAACCCATTCCCGCTCCACCATAATTTTCGGGTACTAATACGCCCATCAACCCCAATTCACCCAATTTCTTGAAAGTTTCCACCGGAAAAGTCTGCGACTCGTCCCATTCCATTACGTATGGCTTGATATGTTTTTCGGCGAAATCTCTGGCTACCTGTGCCACCATTTGCTGATTCTCGTCAGGCAAGAAATTGAACCCCGGGTTGCTGCTTTGAGCGTTATTCATAGTAGTTAGATTTAATACTGTGCTAAAGTAACGAGCTCTTTGGAATAATCTGTCAGTCTTTCTTCACCTTTTAAAAAAGATAAACCGATGATGAAAGAGAAACCAGCCACTTCTCCTCCTAATTGCTGGATGAGCTTTGCACTTGCCTCCACAGTTCCGCCTGTGGCTAGTAAATCGTCATGAATCAATACCCTGGTACCTGGAGTAAAAGCATCGCGGTGAATCTCAATGGTAGCGGTACCATATTCTAAATCATAGGTTTGAGCAATGGTTTCTGCGGGCAGTTTTCCTTTTTTCCTGATGGGAATGAAAGGAATATTGAAGCGATTAGCAAGCATCAATCCAAACAAAAAACCCCTGCTTTCAATTCCTGCAATGGCATCAAACTCCAATTTAGAAAATCGCTCTGCGAATGCTTCTACTATATCCCTGCAAAGGTCTGGATCTTTGAGAATTGGGGTGATATCTTTAAAAATAATGCCTGTTTTAGGGAAATCAGGCACATCTCTGATGACTTTTTTTAGCTGTGATTCAATCATTCGAAGTTTAAATATGGCGCTATTTTACGCAAATTTTCTTCAGAAATGATGCCCACTTTTCCAAGGCTTTGCAAATTGTTAAACGGACCATGCTGCATTCGATATTGAATCAAAGCATTGATCTGTTTGTAATTTAAATAAGGATGCTTTTTAAGAGATTCAAAGTCTGCCGAGTTGATGGAAATCAGTTTTAAATTCTTCGAAAGCGTGAGCTGAGGCAGCCATTGAGCATATTTCAAGGAATCGACCCCAAATACTTCTTTCAGTTGTGTGATGGCATAAAACCCTCCCAAACGATCGCGGTACCTGATGATTCGGGATGCAAAAGCCGGACCAATGCCCTTAATTTGTTGCAAACTGAGCGAATCGGCAGTATTTAAATCAATTTGCATGAGCTTAGTTACTGCAAATTGAGCCCCCGATTTTTCTTTGCGGTTTTCGAATCTGCTCGGGTCGATGTGAATGTAGGCTTCCAATTCTCGATATTTTTCTTTGCTGATGACGTACATTTTCTGTACATCCTCTTTTCGATAAAACCTACCTCCTTTGGCTTCGTAATTTTTAATTACCCTGATCTGTTTTTCAGATAGCCCCAACTTACGCCAATCAGATTCGGGCAATAGATTTGGATCAAAATCGAAATAAACAGCTTTCTGCTCAGTTAATTCGGACGCTGTAGAAATTTCACGGTAACTGTAAGGCTTTGTGCGTTTGAGGGAAGCTTCAAATGCTGCAGCCTCTTCTTTAAACTCATCAATGTTGATGGGCTTCGTAAAAAAATGGGGCTCATAGAGAAAGGGAGAAATGAGGAGCAAGAGAAACAGCAGACATAATACGAGGATACCATTCAATTCCTTTTTAGAGAATTTGAAATATTCCTGAATAGATCTCCGAAACATTCTTTTGTAGATTTTACTAAATATACTTGAATTTTTTGTGAAATTTGATAGCTTAGATAGTAAAGATCGTCTATGAGTATCATCACCAAAGAAGAGTTTGCCAGGGCTACCAAAATAGATAAACTACCCATGCCGGGTTTGGCTTCTTTGTTGATGGAAATAATGAAAATCAACGATGTAAACGAGACTTTTGCTAAAGTCGAGCATTTATCTGGGATTGAATTCATTGATAAGATCTTAGAAATTCTGGGTGTAAAAGTTGAATTTGATGAGGCGGAACTAAAAAATTTCCCAAAAGACGGTGCTTTTCTGGCCATAGCCAACCATCCCTATGGAGGGATCGAAGGCTTGGTACTGATCAAACTGACCTTGATGGTCAACCCGAACAGTAAACAACTCTCAAATTTTATTCTTAAAAAAGTTCCTAACCTGAGTGATTTCCTGATTGCAGTGAATCCATTTGAGAATATTGAACATGGTTCCAGCATCAGTGGGATCAAAACTGCATTAGGGATGCTCAAAGACGGCACTCCCATTAGCGTTTTCCCTGCCGGTGAAGTATCAGCTTTCAAATTGGGCAGCCAAAGTGTCACCGATCGCAAATGGCATCCCGTAGTTGGCAAACTCATGGTCAAGGCTAAGGTTCCAATTGTTCCGGTATATTTTCACGGCAACAACGGGCTGCTTTTCAACCTGCTGGGCATGATACATCCTAGTTTGCGAACGGCCAAACTTCCATCAGAACTATTTAATAAACAAGGGCATACCTTAAAATTACGTATTGGTAAAGCGATTAAACCAGAAGAAACGCCTTATGCCAACAACCCGGTTAAATTGTTAAACTATTTGCGTGCCCGAACCTATGCCCTCGGAGCTGGTATTGACGGAGATAAGAAATTCTTCCTGCCTAAAAATCTGTTCAAGATCCGGAGAAAGCCACAGTCCATCATGCCGGCCATAGCTACCGCTCAACTTCGGTCTGACATTGATCAGCTTCAAGAATTCAAGGTTTGTGAAGAGAAGAATTACGAAGTATACATCAGTCCGAGCGATCGGATTCCAAATATTTTAAAAGAAATTGGTCGCTTAAGAGAGCTGACTTTCCGTGAGGTGGGCGAAGGAACGAATAAATCCATCGACCTGGACCGCTACGATATTTATTACCATCAATTATTTATTTGGGACAAGGATGCTGAAATGGTGGTAGGGGCTTACCGCATTGGTAAAGGCGACGACATTTATTACAGCTACGGTAAAAAGGGATTTTATATAGATGAGCTTTTTAAAATAGACCATAAATTTGAACCGGTATTGAAAAAAAGCATGGAGCTGGGTCGTTCCTGGATCAGGAAAGAATACCAACAAAAACCCCTGCCCTTGTTCATGCTTTGGCGTGGAATTACTAAATTCCTAATGGCTAATCCGCAAATTAAATACCTGATAGGTCCGGTCAGTATCAGCAATAATTTTTCTAAATTTTCTCAATCACTGATTGTTGATTATATCGAGAAAAATCATTTCGATCATGAAATGGGGCAATTTGTTAAACCGCGTAATCGGTTTAAGGCAAATATCCAGAAAGTAGAAAGCGAATTACTCCTCGAATCTAAAGAAAGTCTAAAAGATTTGGACCATTTGATCTCTGATATCGAAGAAACCAAAATGAAAATTCCGGTTTTACTGCGCCAATACATTGCCTTGAACGGAAAAATCATCTGCTTCAATATCGACCCTCAATTCTCAGATAGCCTAGATGGCTTTCTGGTAGTGGATGTGGCTAATATCCCACCCGACATGTTAGACAAACTCAGTTAAACAAAAAAGCCTCCCGAAATTCGGGAGGCTTTTTTGTTTAATGAGAGGATCTAATTAATATCCATTAGCACCTTTAGTGAAATTAAAATTAGCCCAACCACTGGTCCAGTTAGTAGTACCGAATGCGCCTTTATATGCTACTTTATCAAAAAATGCATCAGCCTGTACACCAGTAAATGTAGCACCAGATAAGGCAGCAGCACCTGCAGTTGGTAATGCGTTAGGGGCAGTCAGATTGAATGGACTGGTTAAACTTGCAGCAGCCACATTAGCCAATACCGTAGTACCATCGGTAGTGGCTTTTGTTTGCACATTAGCTGCAGATGCGCCAGCAACTGAAACAGAACCAATTCTGAAAATATTGCTGCTCGCAAAAATTAAATTGTTTTTGAATTGCGAGGTACCGTCAATGAACGCATTGTAAGTAGCATCAGATTCCAACGATAATCCCGCATCAGGATGCCCTAAAATGATAGAGTTATTTAACACGAATTGAGTAGCTCTTCTAAAACGGCAAGCAAAGTTGTGGTTAGCAGCAGTACCAGCCGCATCATTAGGACCTAAAATAGTGAAGTTAGATAAGTTGGGTCTAGTAATTGGGGTTGCTAAGGTACCAGTAGCGTCGTTATCACACTCAATACCGTTTCCTGCATCACCACCATCCACAAATTCAGGATTTCTTAAGGAGAATGCGTGCTGAATTTTACCAACATAACCAAAGTCAAAGTCAAAGTCATCATCCGCAGTACCGTAAGCTACAAGGTGCTTCGCATTGACTGTACCACCAAAAAACTCATAAGCATCATCGTTTCCATATGTAACTTGTACGTAATCAATAGTTGTGCCAGCACCTACCCCACCCAAAGTTAAACCATTGATTTCTGAACCTGGAGCATCTGCAATTCCGGCAAACTCAATGCGCACATATTTAATCACACCAGAATTGTCGTTAGGATCTGTACCACCGTATTTTTTACCAACACCACCTTCGATGGTTGGCTCGGTTACACGATTGGTTGGCGCATTACCTAAAACAATGATACCGCCCCAATCACCAGGATTACGTTCTCCAACAGGTCTGCCTGAAGTAAAAACAATTGGCTGACTGGCGGTACCTTCTGCGAAAATTTTAGCACCTCTTTCGATCACCAAAGCACCTTTAGAAGCAATATCAGATTTGATGATGGTACCTGGCTCAATGGTAATTTGTGAACCTGATTCGAAATAGGTATAACCTTTTATAGTTACTGTTCCTTTTTTAACTACTACTTTTTGACCAGTGGTGTAAGTTCCCGTGATCATTCCACCATTGTCGATGATAATCGTATTGGCGTCAACCTGGGTCTCATTGTCTTTTTTACAAGAGGCTACCAATACTGCGATTAATAAGATACATAAATGTTTAAGTTTCATGATTTGTTTTTTTTATAAAATTATGGGCACATTGTTAGCTGGGTTTTACCCAAATGTTAAATTTTCATTAATAATTTACTTGCGTAAAGAAATATCGTAACTTATTGTAAATGAGATATTTGATCCCAGCAGATTGGATACATAATTCTTATCCGTGTGGCGATCATAGGCATTATTATTATCCATATTAAAGTATAACACAGAGCGTTGATTAAATATATCTGAGAAATTGGCTTTTAACTCCATCTTTTCTTTCAACATTTTTTTACTGATCTGTAAGTCCAAAACATCTCTCGCATTCTCCCAAATGTTTGGAACGGTGGTGTTCCCCACAAATGCAATTCGTTCACCCACACGGTTGTAAAGTGCAGTAATGGCTAAACCGCTTTTTGCATTGGAATACTGTATCCCTGAATTAATTAAATAAGGTGATTGCCCCTGTAGTGGCCTATTAGCAACACCCGCATTATTGAACTTCACGTCAGATTTAATGTAAGAGAAGTTGGAGAATACCGTCAAATCCTGGAAGAATCTAGAACTGCTGATAAAGTCTAATCGTTTTCTGAATTCTAATTCCAGTCCGTAAGAAGTGGCTTGTGGAACATTTGCGAAATTCACAATTCTTCGCTCAGGAGTACCTCCCTCATCTAAGGTTTGTTCGATGGCATCATTAAAATCCTTGTAAAACAAAGAAATAGAGAAGGTCTCACCATTCTTAGGATAGGTCTCGTATTTAAAATCGAAATTATTGATCTGACCGCGTTTTAGGCTTGGCAAACCGACTGTATTTGTTTGAGAAATGAAATCAAAAAATGCAAAAGGTGCCAATTCTCTCAACTCAGGACGTGAAACAGTTCTCGAAACCGCAAATCGCAAGTTACTCTTATCGTTGATGGAATAGGTATAATTCAATGAAGGTAATACATCTATAAACTCCTGATCGAAACTTCTGGCTGTACTACTTAAATCAACATAATCAATGTTTTGATAGTAATGCTCTAATCGGGCACCCCATATTAATCTCGATTTTTCAGAAAGTTGATTATCGAGCATGGCATAACCTGCGTTCAATAGCGTTTGAGCCTGATAAGAATCGGTGTTGTTGGTGAAATCTGTTAAGATGAAACCACCATTGGCTTTGATGTTTTCAGGGGCAAATATTTGGTCTTTAGGTAAACTCAAGATGTAAGCATCGAATGAACCTGAACCAGATGAATTGTAGAGGTAGTTGAAAATACGTGCATTAAAATCGCGGGTTTTGATAACACTTAGTGCTCCGGTCTTGAAAGTGCTTTTCTTTCCGAAGAAACTCATCGGTAAGGAATAGTTTAACTGGCCTGAATAGTTTTGTTCCTTCATATCGGAGAAGAAGCGGCGACTATTACGGTCAACCAGTTCAAATTGATTGGAATTCAATGCAATTTCACGATAATAAATAGTTCTTAAATCAGGTTGATCTCTGTTGATACTAGCAAGGCTGAGATTCCAATTCAATTTTTGATCTTTTGTCCCAAACTGATGCTCCCCCTCCAATTGGGTGTTCAGAATCGATTTTTGGGTAAGTTCAGAGTTATCAACCTGCAGATTGGCAGCAATATTATCATTGTAACCGAAGCGAGTGGTATATGCTTGATCGAATACCCGATTGAATAAGTTCTTGAAACTATATTTATTTTTACCGTTTTTGTAAGTGATATTAGCCAGCAAACCTAAGTTGGTATTGAAACTATACTGCTGATCATCATAGTTATAATAAATATCGGCAAACAAGTTCTGGTAGTCATTACGAACAATATCCAATTGATTTTGAGAGTTACGATAAGAAACTGAAAAAACCGCTCCCAAGCTTCCTTCATTTTTTAAATCATAACGATTTCCCCAAGAAAATTGATAATTCTGAGATGGTAAGGCTTCATAAGTGCTCTGACCAAAACTATTAGGAAGCAGTTTGCTAAAGTTTGCCTTCTCCTGATTGCTCAATGGATTGTATTGTGCAAAATTAGCAGGGAACTGGCCAGGAAGCTTTCTATTACCGTCGTCAAATCCAAAATAATCATATTTACCTCTCTCATTAGAAACAAAGTCTCTAAAAGTGGAAATGGTGTTATAACCCCAACCTGTTGAAAAGTTAATAAAACCTTCGTCTGGTACATCCTTGGTAAAAATCTTTATAGAACCACCCGCAAAGTCGCCAGGAAGATCTGGTGATGCAGTTTTGTTGATCACGATTTTATCAACCAGGTTAGAAGGGATGATATCGAATGAGAAGGCCTTGCGATCAGGCTCAGTTGATGGTAGTATGGCATTGTTCAGTTGATTGGTATTATATCGATCTGCCAAACCTCTGATAACTACGAATTTGTTATTTTGAATACTTGCACCACTCACTCTTTTCAGTACTTCAGAGGTGTTCTTATCTGGTGAACGTTGAATTAACTCAGTAGATATACCACTCGACATGTTTACCGCATTTTTTTGCTGAGCATACAATGCACCTATCGATTCCTGGCGGTAGGTTGCGGTTACAACAACTTCAGCCAAAGTCTGTGAACTGGACTCGTCCATGGAAATATTCAATGGCGTTAACGCACCAGCTTTAACTTCCACATCAGAGATGGTTTTGGTTTGATATCCTATGTATTTAAATACCAGTTTATACTTACCCTGAGGTAAAGATCCCAATACAAAGCGACCTTCTACATCGGTAGCGGCACCAATGCTGAGTCCCTCTACCTTAACAGTTAAGCCAATGAGGGTTTCACCAGTTTTTTTGTCAGTTACTTTTCCTGCAATTTTACCATTACCCTGTGCTAAGGCATCAGCAATAGAGAAGATTGACACCACAAAAATGGCGATCAAAATGTTGTAAATTAATTTTTTCACTTAATTGAGAATTAAAATTTCTCAAAAGTACCTTCGGTTTATTAGCTTACTGTTAGTCCAATGTTAAGGAAATATTAAGCAATACATATGATTTTCATAAGGTTATTCTGAGCGTTTTAAACAACATATTTCAATTAATTATAGAAAATTATTGTAGATTTAGTAATAAGCGAAATTCAATCATTAAAAATCAGAAATCATGAAAGCACCTAAAAAATCAGACACGCAGCAAAAAAATACTGAGCTAAAAAATCAACTGATGAATAAATTTTCTCAGGTCCTCAAGGGATTAGGGTTTGGCACCCATCTGTTCGAAAAAAAGTTAAAGAAATCAACCAAGAAGTTGGCGAAATCAATTACCAAAAAGAAAAGTAAGGAAGGCTCATCAAACCCAGTAAGCCCAAAACCTGCATTGATCAAACCTGCCAAACTGAAACAAGCCTCCGCCGCTAAACTTGTGAAGCCTAATTCAAGTAAGAAGCCATCTGAATCACCTGCACAGGCTGGTCAAAACAAGACGAATGCAAAAACTAATGGTGTAAGAACAAGAACCAAAAAAATATAATCTACAGTTATATTATAGATTAACTAACAGTAATTTGATGTTTAATTAACATTATATTTTTAGTATTGCTGGATATAGCCATTATGTATGATGGCATGAAACTGTATGTCTGAGAAAAAAATCCCTTTACTAAATAGGGAAATCAGTTGGTTATATTTTAACGACAGGGTGCTTCAGGAAGCCGCCAATCCTACCGTTCCATTATTAGAAAGATTACGGTTTTTGGCGATTTTTTCGTCTAATTTAGATGAATTCTACCGGGTTCGGGTATCTACATTGAATAGACTAGTCCACCAAAGCGAGAAGTTCAAAAATCTTTTGGGCTATCACCCAAAAAAAATACTCAACCAAATCAAACGAATTGTGGTTAAACAAGAAAAACGTTTTAATTTTCTTTTCAACCAGCAAATCGTCAAACAATTAGGTGAACGGAAAATCTTTATACTGAACGAACAGCAGCTCAACGTATCAAGAGGTGAATTCGTGAAGCAATATTTTAAAGAGCAAATACTCTCTACCCTCGTTCCAATTATTCTTACAAAAGACAGTCATTTCCCAGAGTTAAAAGACCGGGCAGAGTATTTCTTGATTAAACTGACCAAAAATGGCAAAAAAGAACAGGTCAAATATGCCATTATGGAGCTGCCTTCCAATCTGAAACGCTTCTTGGTGCTCCCACAAACCAATAACCTACAATTCGTCATATTGGTCGACGATATCATAAGATATTGTTTAGATGAAATTTTTTTCACCTTGCAGTATGATCAAATAGATGCTTACTCCATTCAAATTACCAGGGACGCCGAGTTGGATTTGCAGCATGACATGAGCGAAAAGTTTATCGATGTGCTCAGTAAAAGCTTGCAGAAACGCAGAAAGGGGAAACCAATGCGTCTGTTGTATGACAGTAAATTGCCTGCGGATATGTTGGGGTATCTGGTTTCGAAGCTCGAGCTTGCCAACGAGAGTCTCATTCCCGGTAACCGATATCATAACTTTAAAGATTTTATTAGTTTCCCAAATATTGGTGGACCCGAACTCGAATATGAGAAAATGCCTCAATTAAGCGTGTCCGGGCTCGATCTCAACAAAAGCCTCTTCAGCCAGATCGCGTTGAAAGATTACATAGTGCATTTCCCATACCAATCATTTGACTACACGGTGCACCTGCTGCGTGAAGCCGCTATTGATCCGAAGGTCAAAGAGATTGAGATCACCCTCTACCGTCTAGCAGAAAATTCGAACGTGATCAATGCCCTGATCAATGCAGCCAAAAATGGGAAGAAAGTACACTGTTTTCTGGAGTTGAAGGCCCGATTTGATGAGCAGAATAATATTTACTGGACCAATAAATTGGAAGAAGGGGGTGTTTTGGTAGATTATGGTATTTGGGATTATAAAGTGCATTCCAAGATCTGCCTTATTAGCCGTTTGGAAAAAGGGAAGAAAGTACTCTATGCCAACCTTTCAACCGGAAATTTCAATGAAAAAACTGCTAAAATATATTGTGATCACAGTTTATTTACCGCAAATCAATCCATTAATAAAGAACTACAGCGGGTATTCAAAGGCTTACACAGGAAAACATTTTATAAAGATTATCAACACCTGATCGTATCGCCATTAGAAAGTCGAAAAAAATTATTCAAACTGATAGACCACGAAATCGATCAGGCCAAAAAGAAGAAAACAGCTTACATCATCTTGAAAATGAATAGCCTTACCGATGAGCACATCATTTCAAAGTTATATGATGCCAGCAATGCTGGAGTAAAAATTCAGTTGATTGTTCGAGGGATGTGCTCTCTTCTACCGGGGTTAAAGGGTTACAGCGAAAATATCAAGGTGATCAGCATCATCGACCGTTTCCTCGAACACGCTAGGGTATACATTTTTTGTAACAAAGGCGTTGAAAAAATTTACTTAAGTTCAGCAGACCTAATGACACGGAATCTGGACCATCGTTTGGAGGTTGGTTTTCCTATATTTGACGAAGAAATAAAAAATCAAATCAGGGATATCATCGATATACAGTTGAGGGATAATACAAAAGCTCGTCATTTCAATTCCTTAGGAAATACGCCAGCCGTTAGACCTAAGGCATATAATAAATTTAGGGCACAGTACGATATTTATCGTTATTTAAAAGAAAACTATTGAGATACGCAGCCATAGATATTGGATCAAATGCAGTCAGGTTATTGATTGCCGATGTTGTGAATAATGCAGGTCGACTGAGTTTTAAAAAGAATACCTTACTCAGGGTGCCGCTTCGTTTGGGCGATGATGCTTTTATCCATCAGTTTATTTCGGAAGAAAAAAGTGATGAACTGCAAAAAACGATGTTTTCTTTTGCATTGCTGATGGATGTGTACCAGGTGGATGATTATATGGCTTGTGCCACTTCGGCCATGCGTGAAGCCAAAAACGGCCCAGAACTGGTTAAAAAAATTAAAAAAACATCAAATATCGATATCCAAATTGTAGAAGGTCAAACTGAAGCCAATATCATCTATTCGAGCCACATCGAGCGCCTGCTCGATCCAAAAAAAAATTACCTCTACATCGATGTGGGTGGAGGCAGTACAGAATTGTCTGTTTTTGCTTCGGGCAATTTGATGGCATCGAAATCATTTAATATCGGCACCATCCGTATACTAGATCATAAAGTAAAACCAGAAACTTGGGTTGACGCGAAGAACTGGTTAAAATCGTTCACTAAAAACCTAACTGACATTGGTGCCATAGGTACCGGAGGAAATATCAATAAACTTTACCGACTAGCCAAAGTAAAAGACGGAGATCCTCTGAGTACCAAAAAGCTGAACGATCTTTATAAATACCTTTCGGCGTTTACTTACGAACAAAGAATAAATGAACTGGGGCTACGTCCAGACCGTGCAGATGTTATTCTTCCGGCCTGCGAGATTTACAGTAACATTTTCAAATGGACTGGAATCAAAAAAACATATGTTCCAAGTGTGGGTATGGTGGATGGCATAATTCAGCTCCTAATGGAGAAAAATCTGAAATAGGCTTATAGTCTTCGCCATATCCATATCTCTGCACCAAATCTGCAATAATCTTGCTCGTCTCATCCGGGAAATACGGCTTTAATACCATCGATGAACTTAACCAAGCTTTCAAATTGCTTACAAAGTTTTGATCGATTGTATCAATTACCCTTACCCCCATTTTTCTAGCTGCTTCTGCATTACACAATTGCTCAAACTGATTGTGCATGGGAATCATCGCTAACTTTTTTCCTAAGAATAAGGCTTCAGCTGGTCCCTCAAAGCCACCACCTGTAAGCAATCCCTGAGCTCGACTCATACTTAAGTTATATTGCTCATTTTGTATAGGATAAATGTTCACATTGGCTTCTTGATAAGGCTTTTTGGTGTGTTTAGAAAAAACCTCCCATCTAACTTCTGGAATTTTCTTAAAATACTTGAGCAATAATTGATGATTGTATGCAGGAAGGTAAACCGTAATGTGACCCAAATTCAAAGGTTCGAGTTTCCTGATCTCAGACCTAATCACCGGAGTGTGGATAAAATTGTCGTATTTTTTGAAATGAAAACCTACCTGATCGCTGGTAGGTGCATAATTTCTTAATATATAACTTTGCCAGCCCCAGCGATCTGCAACTGTGGGTGTATTGGGTGACAAAAAGGATGACTGGTGGCTTAACGCAACACTTTTGATTCCTTTCAGTTTACAAGCCCAGGCTGTTATGGGTTCAAAATCGTTTACGATCAGGTCATAGGATGAAACAGGAAAGTTTCTAATATCATCTAACAATCGACGAGTATTCAGCGATTGATAGGTTCGCAAATAATCTACTCCGCCTTTTTTTCCGAAAACAAAACCCAATCCATGCAAATTGAATTTAACTGGATGACCTAATTCTACTTCGGTGTGTATTCCACTAATTAATACATCCACTTTACCATGTTGTTTTAAATGTGGTAATATCTCTCGGGCACGGCTTACATGGCCATTACCGGTACCTTGTATGGCAAATAGAATTTTCATTTAATCAGTGTAATTGCATTTTCATTTGTTCGAGTAACTGATTGACATCCAATTTGGCTTTCAAATCTTCCTTGTCCAATACATCTTCATTTGACTGCTCGCCATAATCAGCTGCCTGATATCGATATATTGACCATACTCCTTTTACCAATTCCAATGCAGTAAGATTTTCCACCCAGTCTCCTGAGTTTAGATAAGTTACCGAGCCTTGATCTGTATTAATCATCCTGATTTCTGGTTGATGAATATGTCCGCAAACCACATAGTGATAATCCTTATCGATTGCAAGATCAGCTGCAGTTTGTTCGAAACTATTTATGAATTTAACTGCATCTTTAAATTTGGCCTTGATCTTTTTAGAGAAACTCATTTTCTCTCTTTTCATCTTTACCAAACACCAGTTTACCAGGCTGTTCAACAAAATAAGACTGTCATACCCTATTGCTCCTAGCTTGGCTAACCATTTTGAGTACTGCATAGTCACATCAAAAACATCTCCATGGAAAATCCAGGCCTTACGGCCCTCAATATCTAGTACCAATTTATTACTGATTTTTAGACTACCCATCTCAAAATCGGCAAACTTACGAAGCATCTCATCATGATTACCAGTAAGGTAATATACTGGCGTTCCGTTACTCACAAACTTGAGTATCCGGCGGATAACTTTCATGTGCGATTCGGGCCAGTATGACTTTTTGAACTGCCAGATATCAATGATATCGCCATTTAGGATCAACATTTTAGGGTTGATGCTTTTAAGGTAATTTAATAGCTCTTTAGCATGGCAACCATATGTTCCCAGATGCACATCTGAAATAATGACGATATCAACTTCTCTTTTAATCATATCATCTCTAATGTTTTGATGTCGGATGATGCTAAGTCAAATGACGTTATGTTCTATGAATAAATTGTTAATTAAACATTAAACTTAAGTCTCTATTTAATTTATTTTTTGAATTCAACTATCTTGCTGTATGGTTAAGATTTAAGTGATGCCAAAAGCTATTTTAATTGCATGCATGTTAAGTTTTGTAAACTTAAGTATGAGCGCTCAACCGAAAAAAAATGTCGATTTTCAAGGCCATCGGGGCTGCCGGGGTCTTTATCCCGAAAATACATTAAGAGCCATGGTTGAAGCGCTCAAACTTGGTGTAACTACACTCGAAATGGATGTGGTAATTACAAAAGACAAGCAAGTGGTGCTTTCTCATGAACCCTTCATGGCACATGAAATTGCAACTTCTCCGGAAGGCAGCTACCTGAATGTCGGAAACGAAAAGATATTTAATATCTATCAAATGGACTATGTTGAATTGAAAAAATGGGACGTTGGCCTCAAACCACATCCCAGGTTTCCAAGCCAGTATAAAATTCCAGCTCAAAAACCCCTTTTGAGTGAAGTGATTGATTCGGTCGAGCATTACATTAGTCAACACGGGCTCCAACCGGTTCAGTATAATATTGAAACCAAAAGCGAGCCGGATGGCGATGACATTTTTCATCCAAAACCTCAAGAATTTGTCAGTTTATTGATGAATGTGCTCCGAGAGAAGAAAGTGCTAGACAGGGTAATTATTCAATCTTTTGACAAGCGGACCATCCAAATTATCCATCGGCAAAGAATTCCTGTAAAACTCTCCTATTTACTGGAAGACAGTGATATCAGCACAGTTGCTAATCAAATTAAAGCATTAGGATTCAAGCCAGACATCATCAGCCCTGAATTTTCAAAGATAGATGCAGCCTATGTAAAATATTGTCATAGAAGAAAAATGAAAGTGATCCCATGGACAGTGAACGATAGTACAGAAATTTCTCGATTGTTAGCTGCAGGGGTGGATGGTATCATTTCAGACTACCCTAACTTATTCGAAAGTATTAAATAAAAAAAGGTGCTGTATTTTTCAGCACCTCCTAAATTTCAATATCTGATACCTGCCTTTTTAAACAAGAAATGTAAGAGCCAGATCGGACCAATTAAAAGAAACTTAATATCATCTAAAAATGATGGTTTTTTCCCTTCAATTTTATGGCCAATAAATTGCCCGATCCATGAGAGGACAAAAATGCCTAAACAGACTTGCCACATGGCTGGCCATCCAGCCTCTAGCTGTAATTTCTCTAAACCTACAATACCTGCCGAAAAAGCAAAAATAATGAGCAACATGGCGTATGATAACACCGGAGATAATTTGTAATAGTAGTAAATAGAGAAAGCGATGAGAAACGAGGCCCAATTGACATAGCCATTGTATCGGCCAAGAAAATCCAAATGAGGAAAAGGAATGGCCCAAATCAGTCCAAAAAGGCTAAATACGATAAGAGGAACACAGATCCAATGGATTGTTTTATTGGTATGGTCCTGGTGACTTTCGGCATATTTATCAAAATACACATCTACCAATCTTTTTTGAGCTTGATTCTTCATAAAGAAAGATTAAAAATTATTTCGCAAAGGCAACAGATCGGGTTTCACGAATTACGGTAACCTTGATCTGCCCTGGATAAGTCATTTCGGTTTGAATACGGTTAGAAATATCGGCCGCCAAAACCTCCGCCTGCGCATCGGTAACTCGCTCGCTTTCTACCACTACACGCAATTCGCGACCTGCCTGGATAGCGAAAGTTTTTTCTACACCCGGGTATGATAAAGCCAGTGATTCAAGCTCTTTCAAACGTTTGATATAGCTCTCCACCACTTCGCGGCGGGCACCGGGACGGGCACCTGAAATGGCATCACAAGCCTGTACGATAGGCGAAATTAAAGAGGTCATCTCAATCTCGTCATGGTGGGCACCAATGGCGTTGCAAACCTCCGGATGTTCTTTGTATTTCTCAGCCAGCTGCATACCCAAAATAGCGTGTGGCAGTTCAGGGTTATCATCAGGCACCTTACCAATATCGTGGAGCAAGCCGGCACGTTTGGCCAGTTTTACATTTAACCCTAATTCAGCAGCCATGGTTGCACAGAAATTGGCCACCTCACGGGAGTGCTGCAATAAGTTTTGTCCGTAAGAAGAACGGTAACGCATGCGGCCCACCATACGGATCAGTTCCGGATGCAAGCCATGGATACCCAAGTCGATCACGGTGCGCTCACCGATTTCTACAATTTCGTCTTCAATTTGCTTTTTAGTTTTGGCAACAACTTCCTCAATACGGGCCGGGTGGATACGACCATCGGTCACCAGACGGTGTAAGGCCAAACGGGCAATCTCACGACGAACGGGATCAAAACCGGAAAGAATGATGGCCTCCGGCGTGTCATCTACAATGATCTCAATACCGGTTGCTGCTTCCAAGGCACGGATGTTACGGCCCTCACGACCAATTACCCGGCCTTTCACCTCATCACTTTCGATGTTGAAGATCGAAACCGTGTTTTCGATGGCACTTTCAGTTGCTGTACGTTGGATGGTTTGAATCACCACCTTTTTGGCTTCTTTAGCTGCCGTCATTTTGGCTTCATCTACAATGTCTTTGATCTGCATCATGGCCTGCGTACGGGCTTCCTCACGCAAAGCATCTACCAATTGATTTTTGGCTTCTTCGGCCGAAAGATTGGCTAAAGTTTCCAGCTGGCTTACCTGCTGGGCTTTTGCCTGATCCAATTCCTCTTGTTTCTTGCGGGCCAGCTCAATTTGCTTCTCCAAGTTCTGTTTCACCTGGTCCATTTCCTGCTCCTTGCGACCCATGTGCTCCAGCTTCTGGTTCAGCGATTGCTCTTTCTGACGCAGCTGATTTTCGCGTTGATTTGCCTGATTGTTGCGGTTATTGATCTCTTGCTCATGCTCTGATTTCATTTGCAGGAATTTCTCCTTTGCCTCGAGCAATTTGTTTTTTCTAAGGATTTCCGCATTCTCCTCGGCATCTGCCAATATTTTTTTGGCTTTATTTTGAGCAGCAATTTCCTCGTTTTTGTACATTCCTTTCAACAGGAATCTTCCACCACCAAATCCGGCTACTAAGCCTCCCAACACATATAATAATATTTCCATAATCGTGATTAAATAAAAAAACCGTTCTTCTTTTTCAAGCAACAATGAAGCTTTAATGGCAATTTTTATATTACCAACACTCATGAAACTTAAAAACCAAAAACGGTTTTAAAAAATGCTCTACAGTTATAAAGAACGATATTACTTGTTCGCAAAAAAGTCGGTGAGCAATTGATCTAACTGAAAAACTTTTTCAGCAACTTCGGTATCTGTGTGGCTTACTTTCGATTCTGCCTTTAAAGTGGCAGTTGCAAAATGCAATACACTCATAGATAAGAGATCTTGTTTATCGCGGACTGCATAAGCATCCTGATATTCTTTGATCCGGTCGTTTATCAATTTAGCTGCCCTCCGTATCACTTCCTCTTCTTCCTGGTTCACCTTTAAAGGGTAAACCCGGTCAGCAATATTTATTTTTATGGAGAT
>CANHCS010000037.1 GCA_947459195.1 Sphingobacteriaceae bacterium | reverse complement strand
GATCAATGAATTCTTCATCACCTTAAGTTATGCCGAGGAAAAATTTGATAAATCAGATTTAAAGAAATTAAAAGTTGCCTAATCAAAAACCCCGAGCTATCGGGGTTTTTTGTAATACAATAAGATATGAACGAAGAAAAACAAGTAAAAAAAGACGCCAAGATTGTTGCACAATCAAAATCAGTGGCCGAGGTTAACACGCCAGTTAAAAAAGGATTAAAGAGTAAGGAAGAAATTGTTAAAAACTGGTTGCCACGATACACAGGTCGTCCACTTGAAGACTTTACAGGTTACGTTTTGTTGACCAATTTTTCTAAATACCTACAATTGTTTTCCGAGTGGCATGACAATGCCCCCATTATAGGATTGGATAAACCGATGCAAAGTGTTTCGGCCAACGGTATTACCTTGATCAATTTCGGTATGGGAAGTGCGATGGCAGCCACTATGATGGATTTGTTGAGTGCCATTGACCCTAAAGCGGTCTTGTTTCTTGGTAAATGTGGCGGACTCAAAAAGAAAAACCAGATCGGCGATTTGATCTTGCCCATAGCGGCCATTCGTGGTGAAGGTACTTCGAACGATTATTTTCCGGCCGAAGTTCCGGCCTTGCCTTCATTTGCGCTTCAAAAAGCAATTTCAACCACCATTCGCGATCACTCCTTAGATTACTGGACGGGGACGGTGTATACCACCAACCGTCGCGTTTGGGAACACGATAAAGAATTTAAGAAACACCTAAAAGTGATCCGTGCCATGGCAGTAGATATGGAAACAGCTACCATTTTTATCACCGGTTTTGCCAATGAAATCCCAACGGGAGCTTTGCTGCTTGTTTCAGATCAGCCCATGGTACCTGAAGGGGTAAAAACAGCCGAGAGTGATTCGAATGTAACCAAACACTATGTAGAATCGCACTTGAAAGTCGGCATCGAATCGCTGAAACAGCTCATCAACAATGGATTAACGGTAAAACATTTGAAATTTTAATTTTAGTTTCAAGATTTGAGTAATAAGATGAGCGTTTTTAGGAGGGTTTAATCCTTTATGTCTGCTAAATCGTATAATTTTGTAACCGATACTTCTCACTACTCATATCTCTTTACACACTACTAAAAAACATGTGGTATAAAAATATCCTCGAAACAATTGGCAATACGCCCTTGGTACAGCTAAATCAGCTTACTAAAGATATCCCTGCAACGGTTTTAGCTAAAATTGAAACCACCAACCCGGGCAATTCGATTAAAGACCGCATGGCCTTGAAAATGATTGAGGATGCCGAACGAGATGGCCGATTGAAGCCCGGTGGAACCATTATTGAAGGAACTTCGGGTAATACCGGTATGGGTTTGGCCATTGCAGCGGTAGTGAAAGGTTATAAATGTATTTTTACTACCACCGATAAGCAATCTAAAGAGAAAGTGGATGCACTGCGAGCATTTGGAGCCGAAGTAATTGTTTGCCCAACTAATGTGGAGCCTGAAGATCCGAGATCCTACTATTCGGTTTCTAGTCGTCTGGAGCGGGAAGTGCCCAATTCTTGGAAACCGAATCAATACGATAATCTGTCTAATTCACAGGCTCATTATGAGCAAACTGGTCCCGAAATCTGGGAGCAAACAGAAGGTAAGATTACCCACTTGGTGGTGGGAGTGGGAACCGGTGGTACCATTTCGGGAACCGGAAAATACCTCAAAGAGAAAAATCCGAACATCAAGGTTTGGGGCATTGATACCTATGGCTCCGTGTTCAAAAAATACAAAGAGACCGGCGAATTCGATAAAAATGAAATTTATCCTTACATCACCGAAGGGATTGGCGAAGATTTTTTGCCAGAAAATGTGGATTTCAGCGTGATTGATCATTTTGAAAAAGTGACGGATAAGGATGCTGCTCTCATGACACGCGAAATTGCCCGTAAAGAAGGAATTTTTGCAGGAAATTCAGCCGGATCTGCTGTAGCAGGTCTTTTGCAAATGAAAGATCAGTTAAAAAAAGATGATGTGGTGGTCATCATTTTCCATGACCATGGTACCCGCTATCTCGGTAAAATGTACAATGATGACTGGTTGCGGGAGCGAGGTTTCCTCAAAGATGAAAAACTGACAGCAAAAGATATTATTCGCAAACGTGGCAAACAGGAAATTGTAACGATTGATTGCGAAAAATCTGTTCTGGAAGCCATCAATACCATGAAAAGCTTGAACATTTCCCAGATTCCGGTAACTCAGAAAGGATTGGTAGTCGGTAAACTCAGTGAAGGCGATATCTTGAACCGTTTACTGGAAAATCCCGGTATCCGTTCACAAAAGGTGGAAACTATCATGACAGCCCCTTTTCCATTCGTCGATCTGAACAGTTCCATCGATCGCATTTCAGCTTTGATAGATAAAGACAATTCGGCAGTAATGGTGGAGTGTGCAGATGGCGTATTCGAGATCATAACTCAATACGATATCATCAACGCCATCTCTGCTTAGTGGCTGGGTGAGTTCCCGTCTATCCGTTTGATATTGGCTCCTAAAGCGATCAAACGCTCGTCTATGTTCTGGTAACCGCGTTCAATTTGCTCGATGTTGTAGATAGTAGATTTGCCTTCGGCAGATAAAGCCGCAATCAGCAAAGAAACTCCGGCACGAATATCAGGCGAAGTCATTTCAATACCACGCAGTTTTACTTTACGGTCTAAACCAATCACCGTAGCACGGTGCGGATCGCAAAGAATAATTTGTGCTCCCATGTCGATCAGTTTATCCACAAAGAACAAACGGCTTTCGAACATTTTCTGGTGAATGAGTACGGTTCCCTTGGCTTGTGTAGCGGTAACCAGCACAATGCTCAATAAGTCTGGCGTGAAACCCGGCCATGGCGCATCGGCAATGGTCATAATCGAGCCATCAATAAAGGTCTCAATTTCGTAATGTTTTTGAGACGGGATGTGTAAGTCATCACCTCTCAATTCCATCTGGATACCCAAACGACGGAAAACATCAGGAATAATACCCAACTCTTTGTATTGTACATCTTTGATGGTGATCTCTGAACCCGTCATCGCTGCAAGGCCAATGAACGACCCAATTTCGATCATATCGGGCAGCATGCGGTGTTCGGTGCCATCCAAACGGCTTACGCCTTCAATGGTAAGCAGGTTAGACCCAATTCCCGAAATCTTGGCACCCATGCGGTTCAGCATTTTGCAAAGCTGCTGCAAATAAGGTTCGCAAGCAGCGTTATAGATAGTAGTGGTACCTTTTGCTAACACGGCGGCCATTACTACGTTGGCGGTTCCGGTTACTGAGGCCTCATCCAGCAGTATATAAGTACCTTTCAGGTTAGTGGCATCAACCGTAAAGAAATTAGTTTTTGCATCGTACACAAATTTGGCACCCAATTTCTCAAAACCCAGGAAGTGGGTATCTAATCGGCGGCGCCCAATTTTATCACCACCCGGCTTGGGGATGGCGGCTTTACCAAAGCGGGCCAATAAAGGTCCAACAATCATGATGGAACCTCTTAGGCTACCACCTTTAGCTTTGAAAGTAGCCGACTGGAAGAAATCCAGGTCAATATTTTTTGCTTCAAAAGTATAGGTATCCTTATTGATCCGCTCAATTTTAACTCCAAGATCGCCCAGTAACTCGATCAGTTTATTAACATCCTTGATATCAGGAATATTGCTGATGGTTACCTTTTTTTCGGTTAACAAAACCGCAGAAATAATTTGTAAAGCTTCGTTTTTTGCTCCTTGCGGGATGATTTCACCTTTCAGAGGCTTTCCGCCGATAATTTCAAAAGCGTTCATATAGTTTAGGACTGTGTGTTGGAGTGTTTAAGTTTTTTGGAGATTTTAGTAGCGTTTGCCGTTATTTTTCGGTCTGTTGGCACCACCATTTTTGTTATTAGAGCGACCTTTGTGTTGATTTTTTGTTCGGGCTGGTGTATTCTGACGGTATTCTACCTTGTTCAGATTGGTGTTTTCGCTCAATTGTAATTCGCCGCCAGAAAGTTCACGTAAATCTTTGATGATGGTTTCATCAGACACATTGTCTTTATTCCAGGTTACATATGCCATCTTCATGAAATTGGCAATGGCTTCTACCATGAGTTGTTTGCGCTCAGGTTCCTCAATTTCTTTGGCCCTGCTAATCATGATTTCTACCGTTTTGCCGTAGTGCTTGTATTTAATGCGTTGATGCGGATAGGCTAATGGTTTTGGTTTATAGTGAATGGCATCGGGCGATGGCTTCGGATAAGGAGAATCTACATCAATTTTAAAATCTGAAATGATGTGTAAATGATCCCAGAGTTTATGCTTAAAATCGGCCACATCACGCAAATGAGGATTCAAAAAACCCATCAAATCGATCACCACTTGGGCATATCGGTTACGCTCTTCTTTGGTAGGTAGCGCACAGATATAACTCACCATGTTTTGTACATTTCGTCCATATTCAGACAAGATCAATTTGTTGCGGGTACTGTTGTAATCAAAAGTCATATTCATTTAACAATCTAGGATCGGGATTTCGGCTAACGGAAGAAATTACCGGTATTTGAACGAAATCAGTGCTTGGCCAACTGTATTATCAGATTTTGCAGCTTAATGTCTCCGTAAATATACTGTAAAAATAATTATGCTGGTCCATTTTGACTTGAATTAATTCAATTTATTGGATGATTATCAAAGAAAGTATCATCAAGTAATTATAATAATAGTTAATTAAGTAAAAAAATTAAATAATAAAATTAATATCTGTTGTTTCTTCTATTTCTATGAAACCAAACGTCACCTGATTCTGACCACTCATCAGTCATTTTCTGCCGTTTATCATAATCTGCCGTTTCTTCAAATCAATAATTAAGACTTTTGAGTTATAGTTTATGTTTTCTTAGTAAAACTTAATTATTAACCTAAAATATCTATCCATGAAATGGTCTACTATCTTAATGATCAGATTAAGTTCTTTTCTTTTATGTTTTCTATTGATTCAGCAATTAGCAGCTCAAATCCCACAACAATTAAATTACCAGGGAGCGGTGAGAGATGATCAGGGTAAAGCGCTTGCCAATACCAATATCAAAATTCGTTTGAGTATTCAGGATGCTGGCATAAACGGTAAAGTTCATTATAGCGAGGAAAGGCAAGTCAAAACCAATCTGTTGGGTTTATATAATATTCAGATTGGTAGTGACGGGGCTCTTACTAAAACCGGAGATTTTACCACTATCCCATGGGGATTGGGTCCAAAATCTTTAAGAGTGGAAGTAGACATTTCTGATTTGGGTGTCTACACTCTAGCAGGAATCACTCCATTAGTGAGTGTACCTTACGCATTATATTCAAAGTATGCAGAAAATGGTCCTCCAGGAGCTCCAGGTCCGGCCGGTGCCAACGGGATCAGTATCACCAATGCAATTATCGATTCTCAAGGACACTTGATCCTTACTTTGAGTGATAATTCTCAAGTTGATGCAGGCTTGGTGAAAGGTCCAGTGGGAGATACAGGCCCAGTAGGACCTCTCGGGCCTGCGGGTCAGATTGGTCCAGCGGGGCCACAGGGGCCAATTGGAGTGCAAGGAGTAAGTGTGCAAACAGTTAAAATTGGTGGTGATGGGCATTTGTATGTGATTTTAACTGATGGGCAAGAATTAGATGCCGGCTTTGTGAAGGGCGACACAGGAGATCCAGGACCTGCCGGTGTAAATGGTTTGAGTATTACCACTGCTGTTATTGACTCACAGGGTCACCTCATACTAACCTTAAGTAATAATACCCAGATTGATGCAGGACTTGCGAAAGGTGCAAGCGGTGATCCAGGACCTGCAGGTCCGGCCGGGCCACAAGGTCCACAAGGTGAAACTGGTCCGGTAGGGCCACAGGGTCCTCAAGGTGTGGCAGGTCCAACCGGAATGCCCTATCTAACTGATTCTCATATTTATGTGGGTGATGTAAACAATTTTCCGATTGATGTTTCTATGGCGGGTGATGCAAGTATCACTAATAATGGTGTAGTCACCATATCAAATAATGCCATTATCGAAAGTAAAATAGCCGATGGTGCAGTGACTAATAATAAGATACTAAATGGTGCAGTAACAACTAATAAAATTGGCGATGGTGCAGTAACGCTTAGTAAGATGGCGATTGGCCCCCCCGATCAAGTATATATGACCAATTCAGCTGGTACACCCATCTTATCTAGCCTTAGTAATTTGGGCTGGTCACTCACGGGTAATTCAGGAACTTCTGACGGATTTAATTTTCTCGGAACTGCAGATGCCGTCCCTCTTAATTTCAGGGTAAATAGTTTGAATGCTGGACGTATTGATCACACAACTGGTGCTACAAGTTTTGGTTATTTAGCTGGAAATTCAAGTACTACTATTTTACACAATACTCTCATCGGTAATCAGGCGGGAGAATTATTGACTTCAGGAAGTAATAGGAATACGTTTATCGGTGCCTATGCAGGAAGAAATGTTACGTTAAACTCTGGTTTGAACACTGCAATAGGTGAAAGTGCCTTAAGTTCCCTGAACATGTCCGGAAGTTTTAATAATGTGGCTTTAGGTTCATTAGCTGGTATGCAGTTTACTGGAGGTAATAACAATATTTTTATTGGTAAAAATGCTGGTTTAACCGCTTCAGGTGCTGCAAACGCAAATATATTGATCGGTTTGTCTGCTAGCGCTTCACCTAATCTTACTAATGCAACAGCTATAGGTGCTAATGCAGTGGTTTCTGCCAGTAACAGTATGGTATTGGGAGGTACGGCTGCAAATGAAGTGAATGTAGGAATCAATATCACAAGTCCGGAAGAAAAGTTACATATCAACAGAGGAAATCTTAAAATACATGAAGGGGTTTATATTTCTACCCAAATTTCAGCAATGACAATTTCCACTCCAGTACCGAGCGGTATAGTTGGTGCAAATCCAGGAGCGGTTCCCATGACCAACGTAAAAGGTCAAGTTATAGCAGATGGTACAAATAATACACTAGCTTACTCTGTGATTTTGATATCTTTTTCAATTCCAACCCCATATACGTCCAATCCATCTGTGCTAATTACACCGGTTAATCAAACCGCAGCTGATGCAGACTATTATGTAAGCAGTTCCGTAAATGGGTTTTCAATTTTTTACAGAAATAAATCAGTTGGTTTGCGTGATGCCGCATTTAATTATTGGGTAATTCAGTAAAAGTATGAGCAGGTACATAGCATACTTCGTTATGGTGATTCAGATATTCAGTTTGAACGCCAAGGCACAGGATAATTTGCCCTATATTCTCAATGTTACGGGTAATTATGCATTGGTGAACGGTTTCGTTTTTGATTACAGTGTGGGCGAACTGACAGCAGTAGAGACCTTCAGCTTTTCAAACAATCTACTGAGTCAGGGGTTCCTACAATCCATTCCACCCATCGCATTTGGGGGTGGTGGCCTCAATATTAAAGTTTGGCCAGATATGTCTCCTAATGATGACAATTTGGGTCATGAGGTGTTGTTTATTGAGAACATAGGCAACTATCCTGAAAATGAGATCCAGATTTTTAACCGTTGGGGTAATGTCATCTTTAAAATGAATCATTATGATAATGATCAGCATTCATTTAAAGGAAAAGCGAATACAGGAATGCTCTTGGATGATGCAGAAGTACCCGATGGTACTTATTACTACCTCTTAAAGGTCTTCGATCCGGTTGGCTCGAAAACGCATTTATTTAATGGCTTCTTCGTGATTAAACGAAAATAAAACATGAACCCTGTGAAAAAATACTTATCGTTCCTTCCTTTTGTGGTTTGCTTTATCCCCTTTACGGGATTTTCGCAATTACGCGTACAGCGAGCGCTGTTCAGCCAGTATCAATTTAACGGTTTGGCAATCAATCCGGCTTTTTCTGCAGTTGATCAGGACAGCCGAATTACAGCAATTACCCGAAATCAATGGGTAGGATTTGAGGGAGCGCCTCAAACGCAAACATTGAATGCCTATACCACACTGCCAAACGAAAAAACATCGATAGGAGGCATGTTTGTACACGATAGGGTAGGTGTAGAAAGCGAACAAGCCTTCTTTTTAACACTTGCCCAGCGGGTACAATTGACAGAAAATAGTCACCTCGCTGCCGGTTTTACGAGTGGAATAGGTTATTATCTGGGTAATTATGGTAGTTTGAGCGATCAGGATCCGGTATTTGTGAATCAATCGAGTTGGAGAGCTAATGTAGGTTTGGGCTTGATGTATTTTAATGAGCGCTGGGAGTTTGGGTTCTCTGTTCCGTATTTGGCTAAGTTTAATGTGGGGGCCAGTAATAGTACTACTTCGCTTTCCGCACTGCGATCCGATTTTTATTTAACTGCTAATTATCGGTTTAGGGTTAATGATTTTATCAAACTAAAACCTTCTTTGTTGGTTAAATATACAGCTGGTGTTCCGCTGCAGTATGATATCAATATGAATGCTTATTTCGAAGAAAAGGGTTTAAACTTGGGTTTGGGTTATCGTTCGCAGGCTGCCGTTAGTGCCATGTTCCAGGTAAAACTGAACCAGCGCATGCAATTGGGTTATACACATGATTTCATGACCGATATCAGCTTAAAACATCAAATGGGTACCCACGAAGTGATGCTTAATTATCGTTTTAAAAAAGCCCGAAAAAGTTATTATGATTCAGTTGAACGATATTAATGATGTCTGCAAAACCGAATGTGCTGTTTTTGGATGATGATTATTTACTCATTAAAGCCGTTGAGTTAATTACGAAAGATAGTCCTTTTCATTTCTACCTCTCTGGTTCTGTAAATGAAGCCAGGCAGATGATGAGAACCCGGTCTTTTCAAATCATTTTCTCTGATTTTCATATGCCAGAATGTAACGGAGTTGAATTTTTAGCAGAAGCGGCCAAACTTTGCCCTTCCTCAGTTCGAATATTGGTTTCTGCAAGTTTAAATGACAAGGAAGCAAAAAGAGCGCTTAAGGAGCAGCATATATTCAGTTTTTTAAAGAAACCTTTCGGTAGAGCCAGCTTCAACAAAAGTTTGGAGGAGGCCATGCAAGCATGGGAAAGTGGATCTCAATCTTAATTGACAATCCGGAGTTTGGCAAATTTTAAGAGTAGCTGTTTCTGTCCCAATTCCTTGAAAAATATGGTGGCTTTGATGTCGGGTTTATTGCCTTCAATTTGAAGCACTTTCCCAAATCCAAAACGTTCGTGCTCTACTTCCATGCCCACTTGTAAATTTGACGTATCAGAAGGACTAAAGTCCGGACTTGGAGTATGGGCTTTAGGTAAGATCGATTTGGTTTTAGGCAGTAATGTGGGCTTGGGTTTACTGAAACTTTCTTTTTGCTGCCACGCAGATCGTTCCTGATCAAAAGAAAAGTTATCATTGTTTTTTGCTGGTACTTTGAAGTCTATTTCCAGGTATTGGGGATCAATTTCTTCGA
This sequence comes from Sphingobacteriaceae bacterium, assembly GCA_947459195.1. Classification (GTDB taxonomy): domain Bacteria; phylum Bacteroidota; class Bacteroidia; order Sphingobacteriales; family Sphingobacteriaceae; genus JAIPAN01. Next base: position 11,292 of record CANHCS010000037.1, on the reverse strand, counting down.
TAAATCGGCTGGGTTCGCAATTGGTGAGGGTCCCCCAACGATAACGGGAGGTGGCATAGCTTAAATGCAATTGCTTTTCGGCCCGAGTGATAGCCACATAAAAAAGTCTCCTTTCTTCTTCCAGGTCTGCTCTCGAACTTAGCGACATTTGAGATGGGAACAGATTTTCTTCTAATCCAACCACATAAACATGTGCAAACTCAAGGCCCTTGGCAGAGTGAATGGTCATCAGCGAAACCGTATCAGCATCAGGATTTTTATCATTGTCATCGTTGGTGAGCAAAGCAATGTCCTGCATGAAAATATCCAGTCCCTTTTGCTCAATATCTTCTCTTTCAGAAAATTCTTTGATACCGTTTAGTAGTTCTTGAATATTTTCGTATCGACTCAATCCTTCTACCGATTTGTCTTCATGAAGTTCTTTCAGCAAGGTGCTGTGTTGGGCAATATGCAGGGCCGTATCGTAAGCGTTGTTCGATTTCGCCATGACCTGAAAACTTTGAATCAAGGTTGCGAAGTTGGCAACTGCCCCGGCACTTCTGGCATCAAGGTATTTTGATGCACCACAAATCACTTCCCATAGCGAAATTTGATGCTGATCGGCAGCTACGATGATCCGTTCAATGCTGGTATCGCCAATTCCGCGGCGGGGATAATTGATCACCCGTTTGATCGCTTCTTCATCGTTTGGATTGTAAGTCAACCTGAAATAAGCAATTAAATCTTTGATCTCCTTTCTCTGGTAAAAAGAAAGTCCGCCATATATTTTATAAGGGATATTGAGCTTTCGAAGTGCCTCTTCCATTGCCCTCGATTGCGCATTGGTTCGGTATAAAATCGCAAAATTTTTATAATGCAGGTCTTTCGAGGCACGTTGTTCGGCAATGCTTTCGGCTACTTGCTTGCCTTCGTCATTATCGCTGAAAGCACGACTTACTTTAATTTTTTCTCCAATTTCATTTTCCGAGTAGACGGTTTTCTGTAATTGATTTTTATTGTTCGAGATGATGCTGTTGGCTACTTCTACGATGTTTTTGGTAGAACGATAATTCTGCTCGAGTTTAAAAACCTGTAAATCGGGATAGTCTTTTTCAAAATTGAGGATATTCTGGATGTTGGCTCCCCTGAAAGCATAAATACTTTGTGCATCGTCACCTACAACACAGATGTTTTCATTGATGGCGGCCAGTCTTTTCACAATTAAATATTGAGAAAAATTGGTATCCTGGTACTCATCTACCATGATGTACTTGAACCTGTTTTGGTATTTGTACAAAACATCCGGATGGTCTTTTAATAAAATATTGGTTTTAAACAACAGGTCATCAAAATCCATGGCGCCGGATTTGAAACAGCGCTGGGTATAAGCCTGGTAAATTTCACCTATTTTGCCTCTTCCTGAAGAATTGTCTTCGGCTTGTATGTGCTCATTTTGGAGATATTCGGTAGCAGAAATTAAATTATTTTTTGCGCTGGAAATGCGGTTGTAAACAAAATTGGCATTGTAGAGCTTATCGTCTAGCTGCATTTCTTTCAAGATGGATCGGATAAGGCTTTTGCTGTCGTCGGTATCGTAGATAGTGAAATTGTTGGGATAGCCAATTTTTTCTGCTTCCACTCTTAGAATTTTGGCAAAAATGGAGTGAAAGGTGCCCATCCAGCAGTTTTTTGCCTCCGGACCCACTACATCTAAAATCCGGTCTCGCATGCCTCTGGCGGCCTTATTGGTAAAGGTGAGCACCAAAATGTTGAAAGGATCGACGCCGTTTTTGATCAAATGAGCCACCCGATAGGTGATGACCCTGGTTTTGCCCGAACCGGCGCCAGCCACTATCATGACCGGTCCATTGGTTTGCTCTACTGCTGCTCTTTGAGATGGGTTTAATCCACTTAAATACTCCAAAATCTGATCAAATATGTGGGTGCTAAGTTATAAAACAGACTACACAATTTGCTTGCATGTGGAAAAGATTAAGCCGGTTGATGGCCACTGAGGTCGGGCATGTCCGGATCATTCAGGCTTTCGTTCAAACGGTGAATTTTTTCGTCCATTAGTTCAATACAAATACTGAGTTTGGCGATCAGATCATGATGCTCAATCATGTTTTCCGATTCTAAAATCATGAGACCTTTTATGCTGGCAACCGGCCCTCTGATTTCATGAGAAAGATGGGCAGAGTATTCGGAAAGTTTTTTGTTTTTGATACGCAGATCTTTCGTCCGTTCATCAATCAGTTCTTCGAGGTGTAAGTTTATGCGGTTCAGGTCGTCCTTTTGTTTCATGATTTCCTGATTCAAAACTTGTAGCCTCAAGTTGGTTTTGATTTTCCTGCGCACATTCATCGCCAATACCACAATCACAATAATCGACATGAAGGTGACGATGAGCGTGGAGATGAGGATGATTCTGTTTTGTTTCTGTCGGAGGGTAATCAACTCATTTTCTCTTTTCAGTTCTCTTTGTTTGAATTGTTCCTGTAGTAAACTAATTCTGGAAGATTCGCTATCGGCATGATTTAGGCTATCTTGTTTGTATAAGATTTGAAGATAGTTCAATGCGCTCTTATAGTTTTTCCGCTGGAGCTCAAGCTCATAATTGGTGTATTGGTAATCATAGATCAATTTGGTATCATTGACTAACTCGGCAATTTTCATCCCCTCTTTTAAGCTGATCTCTGCTTTTTTGAATTCTTTTTGTGCAATATAAACCGAGCTGAGCGTAAGTAGAATGCTGGCGCCGGCTACATTCGACCCATTTGATTTGGCACTGATAAGCGCTTTTATCAATACTTGCTTTGCTAGTTTTAACTGATTTAGTTCGTAGTAGATTTTACCCTTGTTTTGTAAACAGTGGGTCAATCCTATTTTATTGCCGGTTTTCTGGTAAAGCTTTTCTCCCTTTCCATAAAAGCCCAAAGCCTGGCTATATTTCTTTTTTCTCACGAAAATATTACCAATGTTCAGAAAGATATTGGCCATTAAATCGGGCTCGTTCAATTGCTCAGCTATCTTTAGTGAACTAGTAAAATATTCTAATGCTTTATCGTAATCTGCCCCGAGGTAAAGGTTTCCAATATTGTTCAGCACTTTCGCTTCGCCCAGCCTGTTGTGTTTGTTTTTAAACAATTCAAGCGCCAACAAGTAATCGGCTACGGCTGCTTCTGTCTGACTCAAGTAATACTTCGCAATTCCTCTAATTCGATAAGCCTCTGCCTCACCATTGGTGTAGCTTATGCTTTTGGCCATTTTCAAGGCCTGTTCAGCTAATAGGAGCGACTGTTGAGGATCGTTCAATCTACTTTCATAGCCCTCTTTGTTCAGTTTAATCACGCTATTGCTATCCTGCAAGGGCTTTATTAATATTTTTTTTTCAAATGACTGTATTTGCGATTTGTTAATATAAATGAGATGCAACAGCAGAAGGGGAATAAATAACCACGAATATCGACTCATTGGAATATTTTATATGTAGAATAAAAATATAATTTATAATTAATTATTCGCATCAATATTGAGTTATTCAAGATTATTTTTCAATTAAATTATCTCAATAAAAAATTATTCTACTGAAAATCAATAATTTAGAATTTTAATCATAAATTATTTTCATTAAGATTAAAAATGTATTTATATTTATAATATAAATAACTAATTATTAAAAAAATAATCTTAAATAAAAAATTGTGTTATGAAAAAACTATTATTCGTATTAACTGCTTTTGTTGTGATCGGTATGATTGCATGCAAAAAAGATGAAAGTATCCAACCAGAAAAAAACAGCCAATCTGTGGTGTCTGATAAAAGAGATCTGGGTACCGGGGATTGAGTGTCTTCAAAAAACAGAAAGAAAGGAAGAACTGTCGAAGTTGCTTCCTTTTTTTTGTGCCTAAAGCTTTATCATCTAGGTCTAAGCTAAGCCGGTAATTGATATATTTGTGCTAAATTTTCAGACCATGCAAGAGATCAAAAAATATGTAGCCGATCATAAACAACGCTTTTTGGACGAGTTGTTTGAATTGTTGCGATTTCCATCCGTAAGTGCCGATCCTCAGTACAAAGAGGAAGTATTGAAAACGGCTGATTTTGTTGCCCAAAAATTAAGAGATGCAGGTGCCGATAAAGTTGAGGTTTGCCCTACTGCTGGGTACCCGATTGTTTATGGTGAAAAGATCATCGATCCGGGAAAACCGACTGTTTTGGTTTATGGCCACTATGATGTTCAACCTGCAGATCCTTTGGAATTATGGCACACGCCCCCGTTCGAGCCGACCATCCGTGATGAGAAAATTTATGCACGGGGCGCTTGTGATGACAAAGGCCAATTTTATATGCATGTTAAAGCTTTTGAATTGATGATGCAAACAAACGGATTACCGTGTAATATCAAATTCATGATTGAAGGTGAAGAAGAAGTTGGCTCTAATAACCTGGGCACATTTGTGCAGCAGAACAAGGAGCGTTTGAAATCTGATGTGGTTTTGATCTCTGATACCGCCATGATCAGTATGGAAAACCCTTCTTTGGAGACCGGTTTACGTGGTTTGTCTTACCTGGAAGTAGAAGTGACTGGCCCTAACCGCGATCTGCATTCGGGTGTTTATGGCGGTGCGGTTGCCAACCCGGCCACTATTCTTTGCCAATTAATCGCATCCCTACATGATGAGAATAATCGCATTACCATCCCTGGTTTTTATGATGATGTATTAGAATTAAGTCAGACAGAACGCGATGCGCTCAACAGAGCTCCTTTTGATTTGGAGGATTACAAAAAAGATTTGGCCATTGAAGAGATCTGGGGAGAAAAAGGATACAGCACCATCGAACGTACGGGTACTCGTCCAACTTTAGAAGTAAACGGAATTTGGGGCGGCTACATTGGCGAAGGAGCCAAAACGGTATTGCCTTCCAAAGCATCAGCAAAAATTTCCATGCGTTTGGTGCCTAATCAGCAATCTGATAAAATCACCAAATTGTTCAAAGATCATTTTGAGAAAATCGCACCTAAATATGTAAAAGTGAAGGTGACACCTCACCATGGTGGTGAACCGGTGGTGACTCCAACCGACAGCGTGGCTTATCGTGCTGCTCAAAAAGCTATTGCCGAATCATTCGGAAAAGAACCTATTCCAACCCGTGGAGGAGGTAGTATTCCTATTGTAGCCTTATTTGAGAAAGAACTGGGAATTAAAACTGTGCTAATGGGATTTGGTTTAGATAGTGATAACCTGCACTCGCCAAATGAAAAATACGATATCGCTAATTATTACAAAGGCATCGAAACCATTCCTTTGTTCCACAAATATTTTGCAGAACTGAGTAAATAGTCCTCAGTTCTGAGTTCGCAGTCTGGAGTTGGGTATGCCTCAACTCCAAACTGAAGTCTCCCAACTCCAAACTAAAACAATGCCCAACGCCCTCCAACACGAAACTTCACCTTATTTGTTGCAGCATGCCAACAACCCGGTGAATTGGTACCCTTGGGGCGAGGAGGCCTTAGCCAAAGCCAAAGCAGAAAACAAGTTGATTTTGGTGAGTATTGGTTATTCTGCCTGTCATTGGTGCCATGTGATGGAACATGAAAGTTTTGAGGATGAAGCAGTGGCTGAAATCATGAATCGCTATTTTGTTTCTATCAAAATAGATCGGGAAGAACGAACAGACATCGACCAAATCTACATGTATGCAGTTCAGCTCATGACCGGAAGCGGAGGCTGGCCATTAAATTGCATTTGTTTACCCGATCAGCGTCCGATTTATGGCGGTACCTATTTCCGAAAAGAGGACTGGAAAAAATTGCTGCTCAATTTGGCGGCATTCTGGGATCAAAAACCCGCCGAAGCCGAAGATTATGCGGTGAAACTAACCGAGGGTATCCGCGAAAGCGAAAAAATCACTTTTTTAAATAAAGAAACTGATTATTCGCAAGATGATTTGAAAGCGATTTACCAAGCTTGGACCGCTTACTTTGACTGGAAGGAGGGAGGCTATAATCGAGCACCTAAATTTCCTCTACCCAATAATTGGTCTTTTCTTTTGCGCTATGCACACCTGATGAATGATGAGCAGGCCGATGCCATTACTCATTTTACGCTTCAGAAAATGGCTTTCGGAGGAATCTATGATCATATTGGCGGCGGTTTTGCCAGGTATTCGGTTGACGAACGATGGCACGTGCCTCACTTTGAAAAAATGTTGTACGATAATGCGCAATTGGTGAGTCTCTATACGGAAGCATATCAACATGAAGCGCAAGATTTGTATAAACAACTGGTTCAGGAGACCTTGGCCTGGGTGGAAAGGGAGATGAGGGCTGAAAATGGAGGTTTCTATTCGGCTTTAGATGCCGACAGTGAAGGTGTGGAAGGTAAGTTTTATACATTTACTAAAGAAGAAATCGACCACTTACTTGGAGCCGATGCGGCTATTTTTAACAGCTATTATAACCTGACCGACGCAGGCAATTGGGAAGAAGAGCGTACCAATGTATTGTTCAGAAATTTGAAGGATACAGAACTGGCGAGACAGTTTGGTATGTCTGCAGATGAACTGATCGAAGTGATTAAGAGATCAAAAGAACGGGTTTTTCAATATCGTGAACAGCGGGTTAAACCGGGCTTGGACGATAAAATTTTAGCCTCCTGGAATGGGATGATGCTGAAGGCCTATGCCGATGCCTATCGTGTGTTTGGAAACCAAGAATATTTAGCTACAGCGATAAAAAATGCGGAATTTTTACTGAAAAATATGTGTAGTCCGGATGGTGCGCTTTTCAGGAATTTCAAAGCCGGCAAATCGACCATCCCAGCCTTTTTGGATGATTACGCTTTTGTGGCAGAAGGTCTCACCGCCTTATACGAAGCAAGCTTTGACGAAAAATGGATTCAAAAAGCGAAATTATTGGCCGATTATGCCATTGCTCACTTTGCAGATGAGGCCTCGGGCATGTTTTTCTATACCTCCGATCGGGCGGAAGCTTTGATTGCTAGAAAACAGGAGATCATGGACAATGTAATTCCCGCTTCTAATTCAGTAATGGCGCATGTGTTGATGAAATTGGGACATTTGTACGATGAATCGGCTTACTTAGCTCGTGCAGAACAAATGCTGCGAAATGTGCATCCGAAGATTAAAACCTATGGTTCGGCGTATTCAAACTGGGCTAATCTTTTATTAAATCAAGTATTTGGCTATAACGAAATTGCCATCACTGGAAATGATTTTGAGCAAAAAAGGGCCGAATTAGATCGATATTATATTCCTAATAAAATTTTGTTGGGAGGAAGCGCAGGAAGCTTACCTTTGCTGCAGGATAAATGGGGCGATGAAACCAGAATTTTTGTTTGCCGTTATAAAACCTGTCAGCTTCCGGTAACGCAAGTTTCCGAAGCATTGAAACAAATTCAATAACCGAGGCACTGCCTCCAAATTTTTTAAAATGAACATTAAACCCAACACCGTAGTTGCCCTTACCTACGATTTACACACTAAAAAAGACGGCGAAAAAGTTTTTGTAGAAAAAGCCACTGAAGAAAATCCACTGATATTTTTATTCGGAGTGGGCATGATGCTCCCCAAGTTTGAAGAAAACTTAGCAGGCCTTGCTGCCGGTGCAACTTATGATTTTGAATTAGTAGCAGCCGATGCCTATGGCGAAAAAGATTCCACCGCCATTACCGATCTGCCAATTGACATGTTTGGCGATATGGAAAAGCCAGCGATTGATACCATCTTGCCGCTGCAAGATAATCAGGGTAACCAATTTAGAGCTCGTGTTACTGCAGTTTCTGAAACTGCCATTACGGTAGATCTTAACCACCCGATGGCTGGTCAGGATTTACATTTTACCGGTACCATCATTCAAGTTCGCGAGGCTACCGCCGATGAGTTGGCTCATGGGCATGCTCACGGTATTGACGGCCATGCTGGTCACTAATTGTTGAAATTATACTTCATAAAAAAAGCCCCGAATTTTCGGGGCTTTTTTGTTGGATGATCATCTAAATTACTGATACATCGCTTTTCGTTGTTCCTTAATGGCTTCTGAACTAATGTATTCATCATAAGTCATTAATTTATCAATGATGCCTTTTGGCGTGAGCTCAATGATCCGATTCGCTACGGTTTGCGTTAATTCATGATCTCGTGAAGTGAATAACATGGTTCCCCTGAAATCCAGCATCCCGTTGTTTAAGGCAGTAATCGATTCCAGATCGAGGTGGTTGGTAGGCTCATCAAATAACAACACATTGGCTTGTTGGAGCATCATTCTGGAAAACATGCAACGCATTTTTTCTCCTCCCGATAAAACTGAACATTTTTTTAGTACCTCGTCACCAGAAAATAACATTCGCCCTAAAAATCCACGAATAAACTGCTCATCCTTTTCTCCTTCCGAATATTCGCGTAACCAATCGATGAGATTCTCATCCTTGCCTTCGAAATATTCAGAACTGTCGTTCGGTATGTCGGCCACATTGATGGTCACACCCCATTTAAATTCTCCGCCAAAGTCTGTGTCATGGCCACTCAAAATCTGGTAAAAAGCAGAAGTAGCTAAGCTATTTTCTGAAAGAACTGCGATCTTATCTCCTTTGTTTATCATTAGGTTGATATTAGAAAAAAGCACTTCACCGTTCATGGATTTGCTCAGTTTATCCAGCTGTAGGATCTGGTCGCCGGCTTCGCGACCCTGGTTGTTAAATAAAATGGCCGGATATTTCCGGTTGGATGGCTTGATCTCCTCCAGATTGATCTTATCCAAAGCCTTTTTACGGCTGGTGGCTTGTTTAGATTTGGAAGCATTGGCGCTGAAACGGCGGATGAATTCTTGCAATTCTTTTACCTTATCTTCCATCTTCTTGTTCTGGTCGGAGCGCTGACGTGCCGCCAACTGACTCGACTCATACCAGAAGGTGTAATTTCCGGTATAAATGGTCATCTTTCCAAAATCAATATCTACCACGTGGGTACACACTGCATCTAAAAAGTGACGATCGTGAGATACCACCAGTACAATGGCTTCATATCCCGCTAAAAAATCTTCTAACCAAGAGATTGTATTGATGTCTAAGTCGTTGGTAGGCTCATCGAGCAATAAAATATCCGGATTTCCGAATAATGCCTGTGCCAATAAGACCCGAACTTTCTGATTACCATCAAGCTCTTTCAATACTTTATAATGGCAATCTTCGCTGATTCCCAGATTGCTCAGCATGGTGGCAGCATTACTCTCCGCATTCCAGCCATCCATTTCGGCAAAAATATTTTCTAATTCGCCGGCACGTTCACCGTCTTTATCTGTAAAATCTTCTTTTGCATACAGGGCATCTTTCTCCTTCATAATGGAATAAAGCTCTTTGTGCCCCATCATCACCGTTTCAATCACACTGTAGTCATCAAATTCGTAGTGATTTTGCTTCAAAACGGCCATGCGCTCTCCCGGAGTGAAACTCACCGATCCGGTGCTGGGATCTACTTCGCCAGATAAAATTTTCAGAAAAGTTGATTTGCCTGCACCATTGGCACCAATTACACCATAGCAATTGCCGGGTGTAAACTTGAGGTTAACTTCTTCAAAAAGGGTGCGTTTGCCGTAGCGAAGCGATAAATTAGAAACGGTAATCATGTATGTAAAATAAGCCGCAAAGGTAGCTAAATTATTCGTTTTACTTCCGGAATGGGGAGTTTATTAAAAACTCCTCAGAATTTTTTGATGCAGTGTTTTCGGGCTATCACTTCCGGCAGCAATGATACGTCTGATGGTGTAGATGGGATCGGTTTCACTCCGTTTTTCGGCCAAAATAAAGGCGGCTTTAAATCCTCTTTTCTTTAATTCCGGAATTCCTTCCTGATTCCACAAGCCAAATGGATACGCAAAATATTCAATGGGTTTGCCGGTAATTTCCTGAAGACGCTGGGTGGGTTTTTCAATTTGAGTCACCCAATCTTCGCCTTTGTATTTTTTAAAATTCTGATGGTCCCAGGTGTGTGATCCGATGACGTGTCCCTCATCGCTTAAACTTTTGATCTGTTGGCTGGTCATGTAACGCGGTCTGCCAATACTAACCGTCATGATAAAATACACCCCTTTAAACCCATATTTTTTCATTTCGGGTGCGGCCAAGGAGTACTGCTCTTCACAGGTATCATCAAATGTGAGCATAATGGGTTTAGGTGGCAGTTGCTCCCCACGGCTTAAATAAGCTTCCAACTGATGGGGGAGAATGGTGTGGTAGCCACTATCGGCTAGCATTTTTATCTGAGCCTTGAAGGTAGCGGGTGGAACAACATAAACCTTGGCAGATTCTGAGTCGGTGGGTCTCCAATCTCTGATTTGATGATAGCAGAGGATGGGGATCTGTTTCAGTTTCAAAATGCTTATAGCATCGGCTTTGACTTGTTTTTCAGGAACTGTTTTTAATTCTCTTTTTGTGTTTTGACAGGCTACCAGCATCAACAACAATACTGTAGCTAACAGAAGTCTGTACATGTTTGTTATTTGGTTTTACTCACGTTTGTGGGTGGATTGATGCCTTTATCTGCCCAGGTTCTGAGTCTACGGGTCAGTGCCGTTCGTTTATTGCTGAAAGTGATATCGGTATCCCATACTTCATATTCAATATTTTTTCGAACAGTTAATGCCTTCAAATAGTCATTCCCCTCATGCTCATCAACCATCAAAACTGGCTTATTGGTGTTTTTAAGTAATTCTTCGAGGTTGTATTGGTTCACGTTTCGGGCCATCTCTATTAAAAACTCATCGGGATTGATGTTCAGCATACCCAGGGTAGCCAAGTATTCTTTCATGCTGATGAGGTTGCTGGTCCCTTCAGAATTCTTGATTACTCGATAGGGGTTGAATAGGGATAAAGTGGCGACGCCCTTCACTTTAGGATGCCCCAGTCCGGCGATGAGTCCAATGGCGCCACCTGTATTGTGACCAAAAATGGCAATTTCAGCGGTGTCTATCCTGAGTCGGTTAGAGTTTTGTTCTGAACTGATGTAATCAATCACGGCCTTGGTGTCGGCAATATTGTTTTCAAAAGTAAATTTTCCTTTGCTGCCCCAGCTTCCTCTAAAATCGAAGTAAACCACATTGTAGCCAACTTTTCTCAGGTTTTGCGCTAGATCCAGGTTTCGTTCGTTGCCCGGGTTGCCATGGATAAAAACAAGAGTAGGGTGTGGGCCTGGTCCGTTAGAAAGGTAAATAAATCCATATATTTTAACATCGCCTGATTGGATTTGTAATTCTTCCATACCTGCCGGGAAATCCTTATCCTGCACAAAATCATT
>CANHCS010000036.1 GCA_947459195.1 Sphingobacteriaceae bacterium | reverse complement strand
ACGTTTATGGCAAGCACAGCAATTCACGATACCGCCGCACACCACGATCATGGGCATCATCATGAAACATTCCTGACGAAGTATATCTTTTCTCAGGATCATAAAATGATTGCCAAACAATTCCTGATTACGGGAATTATCATGGGTGTAATCGCCATGTTCTTCTCCGTACTCTTCCGTTTACAATTAGGCTGGCCTGATAAGTCATTCCCTATTCTAGAAACTTTCTTAGGTAAATGGGCCGAGGGCGGTCGTATTAAACCCGATTTTTACCTGGCTTTGGTAACCATCCACGGTACCATGATGGTATTCTTCGTGTTAACAGCCGGTTTGAGCGGTACCTTCAGTAACCTCTTAATTCCTTTGCAATTAGGTGCAAGAGATATGGCTTCGCCATTCCTGAACATGTTATCTTACTGGTTCTTCTTCCTGGCCTGTACCATCATGATGGGTTCTTTCTTTGTAGAAAGTGGGCCCGCCAGTGCCGGATGGACGATTTATCCACCATTATCGGCGCTGCCCAAGGCAATTGCCGGTTCCGGACTGGGGATGACCTTGTGGTTGATCAGTATGACTTTATTCATTGCTTCTTCTTTAATTGGAGCATTGAACTATATCAGTACCGTATTGAACATGCGTACCAAAGGGATGGATTTGTGGAAAATGCCACTAACCATTTGGGCCTTCTTTTTAACCGCCATCGTAGGGGTGCTTTCATTCCCTGTATTGGTGTCGGCCGTGGTATTATTGATCTTCGATCGAAGCTTCGGTACCAGTTTCTATTTATCTGATATTGTATTACAAGGTCAAATTCTACCGAACCAAGGTGGTAGCCCTATCTTATGGCAACACTTGTTCTGGTTCTTGGGTCACCCAGAAGTTTATATCGTATTGATGCCAGCTTTGGGTATTACTTCCGAAGTAATTGCCACCAATGCTCGTAAGCCGATCTTCGGTTACCACGCGATGGTGTACTCTTTAATTGGTATCACGGTATTATCTTTCATCGTTTGGGGTCACCACATGTTTGTAACCGGTATGAACCCATTCCTGGGTGGGGTATTTATGATTACTACCCTGATCATCGCGGTACCATCAGCGGTAAAAACCTTTAACTACCTGGCTACCCTGTGGCGTGGAAACATCCGTTTCACACCGGCCATGATGTTTGCCATCGGATTGGTTTCATTCTTCATTTCTGGTGGATTAACCGGTATCTTCTTAGGAAACGCAGCCTTAGACATCAACCTCCACGATACTTACTTCGTAGTAGCTCACTTCCACTTGGTAATGGGTTCTGCGGCCATCTTCGGGATGTTGAGTGGCGTTTACCACTGGTTCCCAAAAATGTTTGGTAGAATGATGGATGAAAAATTAGGTTACCTCCATTTCTGGTTAACCTTCATCGGTGCGTACTTAGTATTCTTCCCAATGCACTTTATGGGATTAGATGGGGTGCCACGCCGTTACTATGCTTTCACTGAGTTTGAATTCATGAAAGAATGGTTAACCGTGAATACCTTCATTTCATGGGCTGCCATCATAGCGGCATTGGCTCAGTTTGCATTTTTGTACAATTTCTTCTATTCCATGTTTTATGGAAAGAAAGCCAGCCAAAACCCTTGGGAGTCAAATACCCTCGAGTGGACTACCCCTGTAGAACATTTACATGGCAACTGGCCGGGAGAAATTCCAACCGTACACCGTTGGCCGTATGATTACAGCAAACCCGGACATGATCAAGATTTCATTCCGCAAACTACACCATTCTCAGAAACCATGAGCTCTAATTTGCCACACGATTTTGAAGGAAACGTGGAAGCAGAGCAGATACAAGAGAAATGGGTAAAAGAAAATAAAAAACCAGCTGCTCGTCAAAAAGCATAATTGTTTTTAACGAATCATTTTTAGGGTATCTGGCCTAAGTTTTTTAAGCTTATCAGATACCCTAATTTTTTAACAGGACATGTACACCAAGGCCGAAAAGCGATTTATTCGAATTAACCTGATCAGCATCATCAGCTTGTTCGTGTTGATTTTGGCCGGAGGTGTGGTACGCGGTACCGGTTCTGGAATGGGCTGCCCCGATTGGCCTAAATGTTTCGATCAGTATATCCCGCCAACATCTGCCAGCGAACTTCCTGCCGATTATCAAAATAAATATGTGGCCGGCCGAGTGATCAAAAATCATAAATTTGCCAACACATTAGACGTATTGGGCTATGCCGATTTAGCCGACCGTATTCGTAACGATCGTTCCATTTTAGAACCCGAAGAATTTAATGCGGGCAAAACCTGGACAGAATACATCAACCGATTGATCGGGGCCTTGACCGGCCTCTTCCTCCTTGCTTGTGTGATACTTTCATTTCCTTACCTAAAATCTCGTAAACGTATATTCTTTTTAAGTTTATTGAATGTGGTCTTGGTAGGTTTTCAGGCTTGGATGGGATCCATCGTGGTATCTACTAATTTATTGGCCTGGGTGGTAACCGTTCATATGCTCCTGGCATTTCTGATCGTGGCAATCACCATCTACACCTATTTCGATGCCAAACATCTACATCTTCAATCGCCTTTTACAGCTCCTCTGTTGGTTCGTATCATTGCCGGTTTCGTTTTAGCGCTCACCTTATTTCAGGTTACTTTAGGAACCGAAGTCAGAGAGCAGATCGATGCCATTGCCACGGCTATGAATCAGATGAACAGGGCTGATTGGGTTTCGAAACTTGGCTTAGAATTTAATTTTCATCGCGATTTAGCGGTATTGGTTTTAGGAGCCAACTTTTTACTGTTCCGCTTCGTGTTCCGAATTTATGGAAATGGTACTGAAGCATTCCGGATGATGATTGCCACTCTCAATCTCATCACGTTGCAGTTGATTACTGGCTTGTGCTTGTCATATTTAGCCCTGCCGCCAGTTGCACAAGTAGCACACCTCCTCTTGGCTACTTTATTATTTAGTGCGCAATTCTATTTATTCCTTTCCCTTTCCCGAGGTCAAATGCTTAGAAAGGAGGCCAGTGTTGAATAGTTTTGTAGCAGATTTTGTAAAGTTGGTTAAACTCCGCCTTAGTTTTTTGGTGGTATTTTCAGCTTCCATCTCTTTCTTGATTGGAAGCAAAGAACAAGGCCACATCGATTGGTGGAGTTGGGTCATACTGACTTTAGGAGGTTTCCTGGTAACCGCCGCGGCCAATGGTTTCAACGAAATTATTGAGAAGGATCTTGATAAATTGATGAAACGCACAGCCGATCGTCCCATCCCGGCCGGCCACATGACCACTGGGCAAGCATTGGTATTAAGTTTAACCATGGGCATCCTCGGCACCATTATTTTATTAGAGCTGAATTTCCTTACCGGAGTTTTGGCCGTATTCTCCATCATGCTGTATGCCTTTGTGTACACGCCCATGAAAAGAAAATCGCCGATAGCTGTCTTTGTGGGAGCCATACCCGGTGCCTTACCTCCATTAATTGGTTACTTTGCCGCATTTGCCAATCCACAGATCTCATGGATCCCGATCATTTTGTTTTTAATACAGTTTGTTTGGCAATTCCCACACTTTTGGTCTATTGCCTGGGTCTTGGACGATGATTACAAAAAAGCAGGTTTCCGTTTGTTGCCCACCACACGACCCGATAAATGGAGCGCACTCATTATATTATTGAGTACCCTGCTCCTGATACCTGTGAGTTTAATGCCCACCATTTACCAATTTGGAGGTTACGCAGTTGCGGGTATTTCCTTGCTCAGCGGAACATATTTTTTATACACCGCTGTTCGATTTTATCGCTCTTTAGATATTGCAGATGCCCGTAAAATGATGTACGTGTCTTTCGTATATTTGCCCATCGTTCAATTAAGTTTATTGTTTGATTTTATTTCCTGATTATGACCATGACCAACACTATTGAACAAGACAAATCCAATCTCAAAGCCAAAAAATTCTTGGTTTGGCTATTCATCATCTCCTCGTTCATGCTTTTTGCAGCACTCACGAGCGGTTTCATTGTTTACACCGCAGGCAGTGTAGAGAGAGGAATCAAAATTTCATTACCTCAGGCATTTATCTGGAGTACGGCGCTGATCTTCATCAGCAGCATCACCATGCACATGGCCTATCTCTCTGCCAAAAGATTGCAATTCCAAAAGCAACAACAATACCTCTTGCTCACTGTTGCTTTAGGTTTGGCTTTCTTCGGATTGCAGCTCTACTCCTGGAAATACCTGATCGAACAAGGCATTTATTTCGTTAATCCTAATGCCTCACAGTCATTCCTTTATATTTTTACCGGAGCGCATTTGGTACACGTTTTTGCAGGCATCATCATGGTATTAAATGTCTGGTATGGAAAGCTTAAAAACATACCCCAGCTCAATAATTTATTCCGCCTGGAAGTGACTTCAATTTTTTGGCATTTTATAGATATACTATGGATTTATCTATATGTTTTCTTACTTTTGAACCAATAATTTTTACCTTATAAAATTCTAAATGAGTACCACGGTATCACCACTAGATCGAGTTAAAACCGGCGCCTGGAGTGGCGGAAAATCACCATTTGAAGTTGAGTACGGAAAATTGATGATGTGGTTTTTCTTATTGTCCGATGCATTCACATTTTCAGCATTCTTAATCTATTATGGCGCCCAGCGCTTCAGTAAAGTATCCTGGCCCGATCCGGATGTTGTTTTCCAATCAATTCCGGGTGTTGCCGATCATGGTTATCCCCTGGTTTTTGTGGGAATCATGACTTTTATTCTCATCATGAGCTCAGTAACCATGGTATTGGCGGTAGAGGCGGGTCATCGTAATGCAAAAAAAGAAGTAGTTACTTGGATGATCTGGACCATCATTGGTGGTTTCATGTTCCTTGGTTGTCAGGCTTTAGAGTGGACTCACTTACATCACGAGGGATACTGGTGGGGAAGTTTCCCGGCTTCATATACCGGTGTAGACACCATTGGTGCCTTGCAATTTGCTAACTTATTTTTCACCATTACCGGTTTCCACGGTTTCCACGTATTCACGGGGGTATTGATCAATATCATCATTCTATTTATGGTACTTTTCAATGTATTCGAAAAACGTGGATCCTATCTGATGGTAGAAAAAGTGGGCCTCTATTGGCACTTTGTCGATTTAGTTTGGGTATTCGTATTTACATTCTTCTACTTAGTTTAATTTTCAGCAAAACAACATATGGCTGCAGAACACACACACGAACATGCCGCAGAGCATGCAACAATGACCAAAGGTAAAATCTGGCAAGTATTCTTTTACCTTCTGGGTATTACCGCATTGGAGTTCTTTATTGCACTTTACTTAATTCCGAAGGGAATGGTTTCTCATGGTATCGGTAACTTCGCCTATATCGTGTTAACCCTGGTAAAAGCATTTTACATTGTTGCCTATTTCATGCACCTCAAGTTTGAGAAGTTTGCATTAAAAACCGGCATCGTAGTATCATTAATATTCATTGTATATTTTATCATTTTGATGCTCACAGAAGGTTCATACATGTACCTTCACATGAATTGATGAATCTGCCAAAATTCACAATCAAAAAAATATTAATCCTGGTCATCCTCTTAGCGGTACCGGGATTTTTATATTGGATGCTAACCGAAAAGGGGAAAAACCGATATAAGGCATTGCCATTTTTTGGACCCAAGCAAGTAGCCTCCACCTTCCACAAGGTACGTGGTAAGCAAATTCCGGATACCATTTATCACACCATTCGCGAATTCAGCCTTACCAATCAGGATGGAGCCAAATTCCAATTCCCGGCAGATAGCCCAAAGATCACGGTAGTCAATTTCTTTTTTAGCCGTTGCCAGTCTTTCTGCCCGGCCATGACCTTGCAGATGAAACGAGTGTCAGATACATTTGCCCGTAATCGTATGTTGCAGTTTGTATCCATCAGTGTCGATCCGGCAACCGACCAACCAGAAGTATTGTCTGCCTACGCCAAAAAAAATAAGATCAACACTGCAAAATGGAATTTATTGACCGGTTCCCCGGAATTTATCTATGAACTGGCCAAGCAAGATTTCTTGCTCGATGCCATGCCCGATCCGGAAAAGGCCGACAATTACATCCATTCCTCCATGTTGGTGCTCCTCGATCCTCAAAAACGCATCAGAGGATATTATGACTCGCTGAGCAAAGAACAAATGGACAAACTCAATGATGAAATTAAAGTATTGATTGCTGAAGAATTGAGAAAAATAAAAGCCGAATTTTAAATCATTTAAGCATATGAACGATAAATTAATTTTCAGACTGGTGATGGTGGTTTCAGTAGTGGTGTTTGCCGTGGTGGTCATCCTGAACCGTAAGCTCATCCCGGTAAGTATTCCTACTCCCGAATTTGTATACTTCCTGCCAAAACTAAATGCCATCATCAATGCCAGTTGTTCAGTGCTGTTGATGCTTTCGCTTTATCAGATCAAACAAAAGAACATAGAGCGGCACAAGCGCTTGAACATCCTTACTTTTCTGCTATCCTCCCTTTTCCTGGTATCCTATATCATTTTCCATTATTTCGTGAAAGAAACCACTTTTGGTGGAGAGGGGCTCATCAAGTATATCTACTACACCATCCTCATTACCCATATTGTACTGGCGGCTGCAGTATTACCACTGGTACTACTGAGCTTCAATAATGGATTAAAATTGGAAGTAGAGAAACATCGTAAATTGGTACGTTATACTTATCCAATTTGGTTGTACGTAACCATAACCGGTGTCATCGTTTACCTAATGATTTCGCCTTATTATACATTTTAAGACAGCTTATTAGGTATATTTGTATCATGAAAATGCGGAAATTATTTTTTGTTGCTTTGTTCTATAGCCTGCTCATTACCAGTGCAGAAGTGCAAGCCCAATGTGCCATGTGTACCTTGAATGCAGAAAACTCAGTCAAAAATGGTAATACACAAGGAAAGGGCTTGAACAACGGCATTTTATACCTCTTAGCGGCACCTTATTTGGCCATTGCCGGAGTGGGCTATGTGTGGTACAAAAAGTATCGCCGTAAAAATGTAGCCCTCCACGTTAAAGACGAAAAAATCAACCTTAACTAAACCCAACATAAATGCTCCAGCCCGCTACCTTTCAATTTTTGCAAGGGGTTAAAGAAAACAATAGCAGGGATTGGTTCCTGGAGCATAAAGCCCTGTTCGAAGTAGCAAAGCAAGACGTACTTGATTTAGCGAAACAACTCATCCCTGGAATTGCCGCTTTCGATCCAACCATCCCAGCCGATCTCGACCCTAAAATATGTGTGATGCGGATCTATCGCGATGTCCGTTTCACTAAAGATAAAAGACCCTACAAAGAAAATTTCGCCATCGCCATCTCTGCAAAAGGAAAAAACTTTGATGGGCCGGGTTATTACCTGCACATCCATCCCGAAAATGCTTTTTTAGCAGGCGGCTGCTGGATGCCACAACCCGATGAATTAAAAGCCATCCGACAGGAGATTGATTATAATGGTGATGAATTCAGGTCGATTGTAAAAGATCCAGAATTTGAGCGCTATTTCGGCGGCTTAAACACCACCGAGACCCTCAAGACCGTTCCTAAAGGATATGAGGCCGATCATCCGGATATCCATTGGTTGAAATTGAAAAGCTTTACGGCCGATCACGCACTTTCTGTAGATGATTTGGTAAAAGCAGCAGCTGTTCAAAACTTGGTAGCAGGCTTTCAAAAACTATATCCTTTCATGTGCTTTCTGAGAAACGCTTTATCTTAAAATCCATATACTATGAAAAAACTAATCCCTTTTTGTCTGTTCGCCGGCATCATGCTTTTGATGAATGCCTGTGTGGTATTATCCAATAAAAAATACAATCACCTGGTGGCACAACGCGATTCACTTTCCGTGGGTTGGGATCAGGCACAAGTTCAGATAGAAAACCTGCAATTACAAGCAGAGCGATTAAAGAACGATACCATGCGGCTGAACAAACGCATCTTTGAGCTGCAGCAGAAAAACAAATCGCTCGACTCTAACTACAGCGCCCTGCTCAAAAACAGTTCTTCCGAGATCAGTAAATTATCCGAAGACTTAAAAAAACGCGAAGCCCGCCTCACCGAGGTAGAAGACATTTTGCGTAAACGCGATGAAGCCACCCAGGCCCTCAAAGATAAATTACAAAAGGCCCTTCTTGGTTTCCAGCAAAGCGGATTAAGTGTCGACATACGCAACGGCAAGGTCTATGTTTCACTCACCGATAAGTTATTGTTCGATACCGGCAGCATCATCATTGATGACAAGGGTCAGCAGGCACTCAAAGAATTGGCTAAAGTCTTGAAAACTCAGCCGGAGATCAACATCTCGGTTGAAGGCCACACTGATAATCAACGAGTGAATAACTTAGGTCAGATCAAAGACAATTGGGATTTAAGTGTATTACGTGCTACCTCTGTGGTGCGCTACCTTACCGATGTAGAAAAAATTGAAAACACCCGCATCACCGCTACCGGCAAAGGCGAATACCAGCCCTTAGCAGAAGGCATTACACCTGAGGTTCGTAGCCGCAACCGCCGCATTGAAATTGTACTCTCTCCCAAACTGGATGAATTGTATCAGTTGATCAAGTAATTCATTCAAATAACACAAGCGGAGGCCCTAATTTATTGGGGCCTCCGCTGCTTTAAGACCCACGTCATTTCGATCAATTAGCTATGCATTTTGAGTTTGCAGGTCAAGCAATCTCTCTTGGATCAGCATTCAAACCTGCACGAGCTCGGTTATAAACTGCGCCTGTGATATTCCTGCCTGCGCCTATGATATTCTCACCTGCGCCTATGATATTCTCACCTGCGCCTGTGATATTCCTGCCTGCGCCTATGATATTCTCACCTGCGCCTGTGATATTCCTACCTGCGCCAGCGATATTCTCACCTGCGCCAGCGATATTCTCACCTGCGCTTGTGATATTCCTACCTGCGTCAGCGATATGCTCACCTGCGTCAGCGATATGCTCACCTGCGTCAGCGATATTTTCACCTGCGCTTGTGATATTCCTACCTGCGCCAGCGATATGCTCACCTGCGCCGTCATTACATTAGAAAGGACTTACAAAATCCGAGAATAAAGGCAGATTTCGGTCTTTATCAGAAAGGATGAGCTCGCTCTCCGGCATTTGCCAGTCGATAGCCAAATGAGGGTCATTCCAGATCACCCCAATTTCAGAAGCTTTATCATATAAGCCGCCGCTCACTTTATAAGAAAAAATGGTCTGGTCTTCGAGCGTTACGAAGCCATGTAAAAACCCCGGAGGGATCCACAGCATCTTAAAATTATCGCCGCTCAGTTCACAGCTAAAATGCTGCCCATAAGTAGCAGAGTCCTTGCGAATATCAACAGCCACATCCAATACCTTCCCCTGTATCACCCGCACCAATTTACCCTGAGCAAAAGGAGGGGCCTGGGCATGCAAACCACGGAGCGTCCCTTTTTGCGAAAGCGATTGGTTGTCTTGCACAAAATGAGCGTCGATTCCCGCCTCACGAAAAGCTTTTTCATTAAAACTCTCATAAAAATAGCCCCGTTCATCTTTCCAGACCTTGGGCTCGATCAATAACAATCCGGAGAGTGGGCTTGAGATGAATTCCATGTGGCTTAAGCGATATTGATGTATTCCATTAACGACCTAAAGGCCACGAACTTGTTTTCGAACCTCTGGAGCGCAGCCGCCTGCAAGGCAGGAGCAAAAGTGCTTTGATATTGTTCATAAGCGCCCTTACTTTCTGCTACATATTGCATGCAGTAGGTCACTCCCTCATTCGGAGAATCGAGCACCTTGAGCATCCTGTTAGAAACAAAGCAATTGGTAGCCATTACTTCAGGAACGTGTTCTTCTTTCATCCATTTCAACCATTCCTGTTCTGCATCGGCTTCCAGAATGATGGTCACATTGTACAAAATCATATTGCGAAGATAGGAAATAAGATGTTTGCAGCCCGAACGGTACCATCAAATCTTTTCATCCGATACTCAGTCCTTTTGTATTGTATTTGTTACCCGGTTTACAAGTATTCAATTCCTCAGCTTTTCGTAAATTGAGCCATATTTCAAGCAATTCTAATTTGTTCATGCGCCCATTCGTCAAGCTGTTTTATTTTTTACTGATTTTATTGCTTTCAGCCTGTGCCAATCGTCCGAATGTGCGAACCATCCCCATCGAAGACTTTTTCAAGAATCCCGAGAAAACTTCGTTTAAAATATCGCCAGATGGCAAATACGTTTCTTTCTTACAGCCCTACCGCAACCGTCTGAATATTTTCGTTCAGCCGATAGGTGGCGATCAAGCCGTTCAGCTTACGGCAGATAGCGATCGGAATATATCTTATTATTTCTGGGCGAATAACGATCAACTCTTATACCTCAAGGATAAAGATGGCGATGAGAACCGTCGTCTTTTTGCTGTCAATCGGGATGGGTCAAATGTCCGAGAACTGATTCCCGACAAGGATGTACGGATCAGGATCATCGCCCTCGATCGGATCAAAAACAACCAAATATTATTAGCCTTAAACAAAAGAGATTCCAGCATTTTTGATGCCTACCGGCTCGATATTTTAACCGGTAAGATCAGCCTGGTGGCACTTAACCCCGGCAACATCACCGATTGGATTGCCGATGCAGATGGCCAGTTAAGAGCAGCTGTAGCCAGCGACGGCGTAAATACCACCGTTTTATACCGGACCAAAGAAAATCAAAAATTCAGAACGCTGTTCAGCAATAACTTTAAAACCAGCATCAAACCGCTGGGCTTCTGTAAAGAAAGTGATTGCATGTATGCCTTGTCTAATGATGGTCGCGACAAGACAGCGCTGGTTGAAATTGATTGCCGTACGGGAAAAGAAAGCCGGGTCATTTATAGTCACCCGGAAGTAGATGTGAACGATGCCGGATTTTCTTTCAAAGACCGCAAATTGCTTTTTGCCGAGTACACCACCTGGAAGAATCAGCGCTATTACCTCGATGAAAATGCAAAAAAACTATTTGACGATCTGAACAAACTCCTGCCCCAAACGGAGATCAGAATTGCCGATCGGAATTTATCAGAAGATCAATTCATCATTAGAACCTATACCGACCGCAGCCCCGGGGCATTTTACCTTTACCAAACTAAAAATAAACAACTCAAGCAGCTGGCATTGATCAACCCCTCACTCAAGTCGGATGAATTATGCGAAGTAAGGCCGGTTGAGTACGAAGCTACCGACGGTGTCACCATCCATGGCTACCTCACCCTGCCAAAAGGAGATCAAAATAAAAACCTGCCGGTTATTGTAATGCCCCATAGCGGTCCCGATAGCCGAAACACCTGGACTTACAATGCAGAGGTACAGTTTTTAGCCAACCGAGGCTATGCTGTTTTTCAGATGAATTTTAGAGGTTCCAGGGGCTATGGCAAAGAATTTTGGTCGGCTGGCTTTAAACAGTGGGGTGGACGAATTCAGCAAGACATCACCGATGGTGTACATTGGTTAATTAAAGAAGGAGTGGCCGACCCCAAACGCATCGGAATTTATGGTTACAGCTTTGGAGGTTATTCGGCACTGTGGGGTTTATGTTTTCAGTCCGATTTATACGCCTGTGGGGTTTCCTACTCCGGCCTGAGTAATCTATACGCCTACCTAAAAGCCATTCCACCCTATTATCGCCCTTACCGTTTGATGATTGAGGAGATGGTGGGCAGCCCTAAACAAGATGCGGAGTATTTACAAGGATCTTCTCCTGTGTTTCATACCGATAAAATCAAAGTTCCACTCTTAATTGCACAGGGAGCCAAAGATCAACGGGTAACGGTTACCGAAACCAATCAATTGGTGAAAGAACTCAGAAAAAGGAAGGTGAAGGTAACCTATCTTTTAAAAGAGAATGAAGGTCATTTGTTCAGAAATGAAGAGAATCGCCTCGATTTTTATGATCGATTAGAGAAATTCTTGGCACTCCACCTGAAACAGCAGTAGTACGCATGGAAGCTAAAAAGCCGCTTTACAGAAAAAATCTCAGCCTGGTCATTTCCTTTTTTATCCTGATTACGATTTCTTTTGTGCTGGCTATTGTTTTGGCTTACAACCTCACCAGCAAATATGTAGAGAATGAGTTTTCTTCCAATAAAATCAAAGTTTTTGAAGAGGTCATCAAACCCTACAACGATTTTTTCCAAAACAGCGTCCCCGAAATATCTTATTATCAGGGCTACCTCGATTCGGCTTCTGCGGCAAAATATGCCAAAATTGTAAGTGACAGGTATCCTTTTATAGAAAAGGTGATTTTTTACGATACCGAGATCAGCAATCATCCCATTACAGATGGATTCGTGGTTCGCAATTTTTCAATCAGCCCTAAAGCCGTTTATCAGTTTGCTGCCAAAAACCCTGAAGATTCGATCGTTTTATTCAAAAACAACCAGCCGAACACCCTTTCACTTAAAACTGCAGATGAATTCAATAAAATGGCCATCAAATTCAGCAGTTTCATCGAATCGTTGGATACCACCAAAGCCTTGAGCGAAGATCAGATTTTCAGTGTTTTCTATAGCATCAACCCCAATCGGATCACCTATTTAAATATTCCAAGACGCGAAGAATTGGGTATTTTTCAGGATTTGATGTTAAAAAAAGCAGCTCGGTCGCCGGTTTTTGAAAAAGACATGTTCAGCTTTTACCTGAACCCGGCCAAGCTGGCGCTCCGAAATCCACATCCGGAACTTTATCAGCAAATTAAGATCGTGCCCCTGGTGTATGAACTGCTTACTGAAGAGGCCGAGCAATTCCAGACCGAACTGGCACTTCCAGGAGCTTTTGCCGGGTATAAATTGTACCTCAGCTCTTCTCCCAAATATTTGCGCCAGGAAATCAATACCCGATTCTTGCCCATCGCTGGCCTGTTATTCCTCATTTATGGCATACTGGCAGCATTGGCTTATCTCATTTATAGAAATCTGTACATCAATCAGCAACTTTTTAAATTACAATACGATTTCATCAATAATTTCAGTCATGAGTTTAAAACGCCGGTAAGCGTGATCAAGGTGGCGGGTAACAACATCTCAAATGCGGCTGCACTCAGCGATAAGGAACGCCAGCATTATGGCCGTATCTTAGATCAGGAGGCCGATAAGCTGAATGAGCTGATGAACAAGCTCCTGTCTTTCACACAAATTGAGAATAAATCGATCGAAGTTAAGGAGGTGTCCATCAACCTAAAAGAATTTACGGAAAACCTGATCAAAGCTTATCACTTGAATAAACCCGATTTCAATATTAACCTTAACTTATCAGAACCGATACCATTTAAAACAGATCCGGTATTATTAAATATCATTTTTAATAACCTCATGGATAATGCCTACAAATATTCTGAGCCCGAACGTAAAGTATTAGACATCAACATCCGTAAAAACGATCTGAAACTCATCTTGCAATTTAAAGATCAGGGCATCGGTATTGAAAAAGCCGACCAGCAGCACATTTTTAAGAAATTTTACCGAATTGAGAGTCGCTATAACCAACAGGGGAGTGTTGGCCTTGGTTTGGCGCTGTGTAAAGAACTGATTAAATTTATGAACGGCAGTATCGAAGTGCAAAGTCAGCCCGGCAAGGGCACTGTGTTTACCATCGAATTACCTTACCAGGTTTAACATGAAAAAGCAAATTAAAATAGCGGTGATAGAAGACGATGAAAACCTACGTTTCCTGGTTTCACATCGTTTAAAAAATGAGGGATACCAGGTGATTGAAACCGCCGATGGTGGCCAGGCCGAATCACTCATTTTATCTGAACAGGCAGATATTGTGTTGCTCGATTGGATGTTGCCCAACAAACAAGGAATTGATGTTTGTAAAAGTTTGCGTGAGGGTGGCTTCGATAATTTGATCATCATGATGACAGCTAAAGCGCAGGAAGTGGATAAAATTGATGCTTACAGTGCCGGTATTTCCGATTATGTAACCAAGCCTTTCAACATGGATTTATTGGTCACCATGATCGAGAACAAAGTGAAGTATTTCATCAATAACGAAAAAACAGAAGTCCACAAATTTGGGGAAATTGAACACCACCCCAATATTCATTCGCTCCTTTATCAAGGTAAAAAAATTGAGCTGACCATTTTAGAGAACCGTATTTTGCTCTATTTCCTCAAAAACAGGAACAAGGTGGTTACCCGCGAAGAGCTGATGCTCGAAGTTTGGGGCTACCAAACCGATGTAAATACCCGAACATTGGATATGCACATTGTCCGCCTGCGGAAAAAAGTGGAGAAAGATCCGGAGCAACCAGTTTTTCTACAAACCGTTCGCGGGGTAGGATATCAGTTTATAATTGAATAGCTTTATTCTCCATTATTTCTTTTCGATGAGATTTTATTTTTCATTCTTCTTTTTCATTTGCTTGGCTACACCCTTGTGGGCCCAGCAATCGGCCGGCTCAATAGAGGGTGACTATCATTTTGAAGGTAAAACTTTACGAATCAAAACCCCAAAAGGGCAGATGCACATCGAGGCATACAGTCCAAGACTTATCAAGATAAGTTATCTGAATGCGGAGGAAAACCTTTTGGACAGCAGCCAGGTGGTGGTAGCAGAACCAGAGCAAACCAAGGTAGATTTTAACGATCGTGGTTCTGCATTTGTATTCAGTACCGATGCAATTAATTTGATCATCAATAAGCGATCGCTTCACATTCGCTTCATCGAACAGGCCAATTCAAGTATATTGACAGATAATTTTGAAAACTTTAAAACAGATCAGGAACAAGGTCTGCGTTTCAGCCTTTCGAAAGGAGAAGCACTTTATGGCAGCGGCTCCAGGGCGATCTCTCTCAACAGAAGAGGGTATAAACTCGAAAATTATCATCAGCCACATTACGGTTACAGCTTTGGCGAGCAAAACCTCAATGTGTCCATTCCTCTGCTCATTTCCTCAAAAGGCTATGGCCTCTATTTCGATAATGCCGGTTCAGGCTTTTTTGATTTGGGAAAAAAACAACAGGACCAATTGGTTTATACCACACAAAGTGGGCAGCTAT
Source organism: Sphingobacteriaceae bacterium (assembly GCA_947459195.1). Lineage (GTDB taxonomy): Bacteria > Bacteroidota > Bacteroidia > Sphingobacteriales > Sphingobacteriaceae > JAIPAN01. The sequence goes on along the minus strand of CANHCS010000036.1, from coordinate 6,006 downwards.
CATATTTCATTATGGTGGGCAGTAACGATGAGATATTGTCAGCCTACACCCAACTAACCGGCCGGCAGCCCTTGCCGCCACGCTGGGCGCTTGGTTTCATCCAATCTCGTTTCGGCTATAAATCAGCAACAGAAACCATTGAAACCGTAAAGAAAACCAAGGCAGCCGGATACCCGATTGATGCGACGGTATTGGATCTGTTTTGGTATGGAGAAGTAAAAACCATTGGTAACCACGATTGGCGCCGCGATTCTTTTCCGCAGCCCGAAAAAATGCTGCGTGAATTAAAGGAGCTGGGTGTAAAAACCATACCTATTACCCAAACCTTTGTCACCCGACTTTCAGACAATTTTGTACAGGCCAGTAAGGATGGTTTATTAACCAAAGATGCCCAGTCCAAAGATTATATCATCGAAGATTTTTGGGCCGGCCCTGCCGGATTACTGGATGTTTTTAAACCCCAGACCCAGGCGTATCTCTGGAACTTTTATCGCGATCGGATCAAAGAAGGTGTAGCTGGCTGGTGGTGCGATCTGGGTGAGCCGGAGAAACATCCGGATGGCATGTTCCATGTGAACGGCCCCGCCCGAAATGTCCATAGCATTTATCCGCTAACCTGGTCTAAGATCATTTACGAGGGCTATCGTAAAGATTTTCCGGAGCAAAGGGTTTTTAATTTGGCCCGCTCGGGCGGAGCAGGGATGCAACGTTACGCCACTTTCCCCTGGAGTGGAGATGTATTTCGCTCATGGAACGGTTTTAAAGCACAAATTCCGATCATGCTGGGTATGAGTATGAGTGGAATTGGATACATGCACTCTGATGCAGGCGGATTTGCTCAAGGTGAAAAAGATGCGGAATTATACATCAGATGGATGCAGTTTGCCGCCTTTACCCCGATTTATCGGGCTCATGCCGATCCGGCAGTAGCAGCCCCTGAGCCTGTTTTTTGGGATGCAGCTACACAAGAGATCGTGAAAAAATACGTCAAAATGCGCTATCAATTTTTGCCTTATAATTATTCCCTGGCTTATCAAAATACACTTACCGGCAGGCCATTGGCTTTACCGCTCAATTATTTTGAACCAGATAATACCAGTTTGAGTTCTGTAGAAGATGCTTTTTTATGGGGGAAAGATTTATTGCTGGCACCGATCATAGAGAAAGGTAAAACTGCTAGAAAGCTTGTTTTTCCTAAGGGGGAATGGGTCGACTTTTGGGAGGATAAAACCTATAGCGACTCAGCCACACTGCAGGCAGGTTTAGATCGTTTACCGATGTTTGCCCGGTCGGGAAGTTTCATCACCCTAACAAATGATTTGCCCAATACCGAAGCTTATACGGGTGATACCCTGGTGGTACGCTATTTCCCTGATCAACAGGAAAAAGCCAGTTTTACACTGTATGAAGATGATGGGAAAAATCCGGAGGCAATCCAGACAAAAAATTATGAGCTCTTGAATTTTGAAGGCATTCCCGGTAAGGAACATATCATCAGGCTGTCGGGTTCATCTAAAAAGCAGCGTGACCTGTTCCTTGAAATCAGCGGAGGCGCAAAATTCAGTCGGGTATATGAATCTTCATCAGCTTTTACAAAGGTCAATTCGTCGCAAGAAATGAAGCAAAAAGCAGGTACTTATTGGTACGATCCATCGAACAAGCGATTGCATATTCATTACCGATACGAAGGAACGAAAACTGAATTAGTATTGAAAAACTAAATCAACGGATTTAGGAAACTGAAAAGCAGCCAAGGTAAGATCAGTAGGCCATCCAAAAAGAAAAAATAATAGTATTCATTTTTCTCTCCGGTATATTTAAAAATAAGCCAAAAGCTGATCAGTATGGTGATGCTGATGGCAATGAATTCCAAACTGAACAAAGGACTTATGAAGCTGCTGAACAAGAGTGTGCTCAGTAATAATCCAAAGCACAATCGATAGGCGTTTTTCTCCCCCAAAACCACGGGAATCGTTTTGAGTTGATGAATTTGATCTTGATAAATATCTCTTACATCAAAAGGAATGACGATGGCGCTGATCAAGAGTAAGCGTTGAGCAATCAATAATGGTATTTGTGTCAAGCTCGGCGTAATATCTGTATTCTGTAATTCCAGCACAGGCAATAAGACCACGCTGAACGTCCAGACCAATGCAACTAAAAAGAATTTAATTGCAGGTAGGTTACGTAAGCCAACCCTCTTTTCACCGAGCCTGTAGAGTGGCAGATTGTAGCTGATGGCAATCAAGCCCAGTAAAATCAATAAGATTTGAGCAGTTGTGTTGAGCGAAAGGCTGAGGACCGCTCCGTATACTGCAGCCATCAGGCCTAAAGTAATGAACAAGCTTTGGTTTGAAAATATCCACCTCACTCTTTTGAAAGGGGAGGCCAATGGATTTGAGGGTTTGGCCATCAACATACTGAAACTGTAGAGGGCCAAAGTAGCACAAAACACCAAGCCAATTACTTCCAAATTGGGTGCTGCGCCTATTAATTGATAGGTAAAAGCGACTTGTGCCGCGGCTGCAGTTGCAATAAAGAGATTACTGAACAACACTGCATCCAATAACGCCTTACATTGCTTTTGCATGTTGATGGTCTTAGCTTGGCTGTCCCGATTTTAGTTCGAACAAGGTGATCTCAGGTAACATACCCAATCTGCCAGGGTAGCCTAAAAAGCCATAACCCACATTCACATAAATTTGTTGGTGACCTTCCTGGTATAAACCTGCCCATTCTTTATAGATGTATTGCACCGGGCTCCACTGGATAAATTCATTGCGAATGCCAAATTGCATCCCGTGGGTGTGGCCACTAAACATGGCATCAATTTGCGGATAATCTGGTAAAACCTGTGCCCTCCAATGCGATGGATCGTGGGAGAGGAGTAATTTAACAGGTGCGTCTTCAGTGCCTTGCACCGCTTGATCTAAACGACCGTACTTAGCGAAACGACCGGCACCCCAATTCTCAATTCCTAAGATCGCAATTTCTTCACCATCAACCTTGAGCCGTCTATTCTCATTCAGGAGCAAGTCCCAGCCCATGTTTTGATGTGTTTTTTTGAGTTGAGCTAAGTTTTCTGCTTTTGCTTTTGAGGGTTCACGGCCATAATAATAATCGCCATAATCATGATTGCCCAGCACAGAGAAAACGCCCAATGGCGCTTTGAGTTTGGAGAAAATATCTTGATATTCATTCATCTCGCTGGCGATATTATTCACCAGGTCGCCGGTAAAGAAAATAGCATCGGGCTTTTCGCCTAAGAGCATTTCTACACCCCCTAAAACCGCTTTTTTATTGTAAAAGCTACCCGAATGCACATCCGAAATTTGTGCAATCTGCAATCCGTCGAATGCTTTTGGTAAATTGGGTAAAAAGAGCTTTTGTCGGCGTAGCTGATAATCGTAAGCGCCTGTTAAAATTCCAAAACTTAAGCTGGAAATGGGCACAGCAGCAGCTAATAAACCGGCTTTTACTAAAAATTGAGAACGGCTGATGGGTTCGCCCACTTCAACTGGGGGCATTATTTCTGCTTTCTTTTTTCCTTCATATTTCTTTCTCATCCAAAGCATACTACGTCTGAAATCATCCACCACCACAAAGGGTAAGAAAAATAATTTAGCTACTGAACTAAGGAAGAAAGCGACCATTAAGATAGACCTCAGGGTAAGTCTGATATTGAAATAAACTCCGATGAATACACCCAGGGTAATTAAAATGGAATAACCCCACCACCCATAGGTAAATACTCTTTTTTGCTTGGCAGACCAATTGGGCCGTATGGCTTTAATGGCTTTATAGAGGTACAGATCGAGCAGTAAAAGTAGCAAGCTGATGAATAGGAGCGCAAAAATCCGGTTAGCCATATCTTCAAATATATTGTTTAGGAGCACACGAAGTTAAAATTCATCTTGAATATCCTGATTTAAATCATGTAAAATTATCTGTTCGCACATTGAGCTTTTCTTTTTAAATTGAAATATGAAAAAATGGATCTCACTTTTAATATTCTTTGCACTTGTTCAAACCGCTCAAGCCCAGGATGAAGCGCAAATTAAGCAGGTATTGGAGCAACAAAGACAGGCCTGGAACCGAGGCGATTTGCTCAATTACATGCAAGGTTATTGGAATTCTGATTCTTTATTATTTGTCGGAAAAAATGGTCCTAAATATGGTTGGCAGCAAACCTTGCAAAATTACCAGCGTAGTTATCCGAGCAAGGAAGCGATGGGATTTTTGACTTTTGATATCAAAGAAGTGAGATTAATCGATGCTCAGCATGCATTTGTGCTGGGAGCATGGCACCTGAAAAGAGAGAAAGACGAGCCTCAGGGATTTTTTACTTTATTGTTCCGTAAAATCAGCGGCCAATGGTATGTGGTGGTCGATCATTCCTCTTAGTTTAGGCAGGCAATTAGCCAAAAATTTCTTTGAAATCATCTTTGCTAAGCGGTTTAACGTAGTAGTTTTCGATGTTTTTATTTGACAATGCCTTTTGTTGATCAGCTGGATTGGCAGAAGAACTGAGCATATAGATTTTTGGCTTTTTGATCATCTCAGCAGAAATCTGTTCAAATGATTCAATAAAATCCCAGCCATCCTCTCCCGGTAAGTTGATATCTAGTAAAACTACATCAGGCAGTAGGGCTGCTTCATTTTTATTGATCGAGAAATAATCTAAAGCTTTTTCTACCCGATCGAAAGTAATCGTTTCCCGGCTCAACTGCTTCAGGTTGATGATTTTCTTCATGGCGTAAACGAAGATCTCATCATCATCAATTAAACAGGTAAGTGATACGGTCGACATGCTTAGAAAATAATTTTAAATGTAGTGCCCTTGTTTACTTCACTCGTTACGCTGATCTTGCCCCCCAACGCTTCAACCTGATTTTTGGTGATGAATAACCCGATGCCCTTTGCATTTGGGTTATCATGAAAAGTTTTATGCATCCCGAATAATTTATCTCCATATTTATTCAGGTCAATCCCCAGCCCGTTGTCACTTACTTCCAATACTACTTTCCCAGCTTGCTGAAAGGTTTTAATATTGATTTCGGGGGTAACACCCGGCCTTCTGTAACGAATGGCATTGGAGATCAGGTTTTGTAAAATACTTTCCAGATAAGCAGGTATGTAAGCTATTTCGGGACAGGCCTCAAAATCATAACTGATTTTTACGTCGTACTGTTCAATTTCTGCTTTTAAAGCAGCTAAAATGCCTTTTGTAACATGTTCAAATTTTATTCCGATACGGTTGATATTGGGTTCAGACTGAATGACGATGATTTCGTTTAAATGTTCCACCGTTTTTTTAAACGATTTGCTGATTTTGCGCAGATTTTCTTCTAAATGTGCCAATTCCTGGGGATCGGTTTCCATCTCAATTAGTTGCAGGGTGAGTTCTAAATTGGTGGCATGCGAACGCAGGTTGTGCGATACGATGTGAGAAAAATTCATCAAACGATGATTTTGCTCATTGATCAGATTTACCGAGGCTTTGAATGCCAATTCTTTCTCTTTTTGGGCATCTATATCCTGAAAAACACCTCTTAAACCAATTATTTTTTCTTGTTTTTCATCATAAACAGGTTTCCCAATGGCTCTTACCCAAACCTCCCTGCCTTTTGCTGTGATAATTTTCGACTCGATATCATAGGAAATACCTTTTGTCAATGCGTCATTGATCACTTTTTTGACTTCCGGGAGGCACTCCGGTTTTACATAAGTCATGGCTTCCTCAAAGTTAGGAACCACATCTTCGGGCAAGTCGTGGATGAGCGACATCTCTTTTGACCATGTTGAACTGAATGGGTTTAATTTGATCTCAAATCCACCCACTTTCGCCATAAATCCAACCTCTTCTAATAGAAATTCGTTCTTCTTATTTCTTTCCTGTTGATCAACACTCGATTGTATATCGCGTAAGGAGCCAATAAGGTGCGGATTCCCGTGTTCTTTTGTTTTTGTTTGCCCGGCAAGCTGATACCAACGGTAAGTTCCGTT
>CANHCS010000035.1 GCA_947459195.1 Sphingobacteriaceae bacterium | reverse complement strand
GGCCATCAGCTCAATATTTTTACCGGTCCGCTTTATTTTATTTACAAAATAGCTACCGCGATAAAATTATCGCAACAGCTCAAAACTCAATTTCCCGATAAAAACTTTGTTCCAGTTTATTGGATGGCTACAGAGGACCATGATTTTGAGGAAATTAACCATACCTATGTCGGGGGTAAAAAAATTGTTTGGGATAAAGCGTGTAAAGGAGCAACAGGCAGATTAAATACCGAATATATTGCCGAAGCCCTGCATCAATATCAAGGTATCTTGGGTGCATCGCCTAATGCCTTGCAATTAGCCGGCTGGGTAAAAGCAGCTTACGAACAATACACAAACCTGGCCGACGCCACCCGTCACCTCGTCAATCAAATATTTGAAATATATGGGCTGATCATTTTAGATGCAGACCACCCGCAACTTAAAAGACAGTTCGCAAAAATAATTGAAGCAGACATCCTTGAGCAGCGCAGCTACCAATTGATCACTGAAACAAGTCTTCAACTAAAAAAATCAGAGATCGAAATAGAAGTCAATCCCAGAGAAATCAATTTCTTTTACCTGAATGATGAGTTGAGGGAGCGGATTGTTTTTCAAGACGGATTTTACCGGGTATTGAATACCAACCTACAATTTAGTTCGGATGAACTGCGTAAGCATATTCAAGAACATCCGGAAAAGTTTAGTCCCAATGTGTGCATGCGTCCACTTTATCAGGAAAGTATCCTGCCTAACCTGGCATATGTGGGTGGTGGAGCTGAAATGCTTTACTGGCTGGAATTAAAAAGCACTTTTACGCATTACAAACTCGATTTCCCGATCCTGATCTTGCGCAACTCTGCACAAATCATTTCTGAGGAGCAAGAGCATAAAATAAAACGCTTAGGTCTTGATTACAGGGATGTTTTTCAATCTTTAGATCAATTGAAAAAGGCCTGGCTACTACAAAATTCGAATTATACCCTGAATTTAGATCAGGAGACTGGAGCATTCAAGGAAATATTTGAACAACTCAAAGATCGGGCAAAGGCCATAGACCAAACTTTAGTACCCAGTACCGAAGCTGTGGAAGCCCGATTGTACAAGGCCATAGATCGCCTGGAAAAGAAATTACTGAAAGCAGAAAAACGGAACCACGAGGAAGCGATGGTTCAACTAGAAAAATTACATACCGACTTTTTTCCTCGGCATGGACTGCAGGAGCGTTCAGAAAACTTCGGATTGTACTTTAGTTCATTTGGCTCGGTCTTTATCGAGCAATTAATAGCCTCCTTTCAACCACTGGATTTTAAATTTACCCTCATCACCTTATCCAAATGAGTGCTACAATTTTCAGCGAAAAACATTTAAGAGATTTTACTGAATCGGTTTTTAAAGCCATGGGTTGCTCGGATGCCCATTCGCAACTGGCTACAGATGTTTTAATTAAAGCCGATTTACGAGGAATCGATTCGCATGGTGTGGCTCGATTGAGCGGCTATGTACGTTTGTGGGAAAAACAAAGAATAAATGCCCGCCCCAACATCCGAATTGTGCATGAAACAGCCAGCACGGCTACCATTGATGGCGATGGCGGACTGGGTTTGGTTATTGCGCCATTTGCCATGGAAGTAGCCTTAAAAAAAGCAGAAAATTGTGGTTCGGGCTGGGTTTCGGTGCGCAACTCCAACCATTTTGGCATTGCGGCCTATCACTCATTAATGGCCGTAGAAAAAGACATGATCGGTTTTGCCATGACCAATGCCAGTCCATTAGTTGCGCCCACTTATGCCAATGAACGCTTATTGGGAACCAATCCGATGTGTTATGCCTTCCCGGCAGGAAAATACGAACCGGTTGTGGTGGACATGGCCACATCGGCAGCAGCAAACGGAAAATTAGAAATTGCCCAGCGTACTGGTAAATCAATTCCGGATGGCTGGATCATTGATCAAAACGGACATTCTTCTACCAACCCGCACGAATTAAAAGAAGGCGGCGCTTTGCTGCCATTAGGAAGCGATGTGGAGCACGGCAGCCACAAAGGCTTTGGTTTGGGCGCTACGGTAGATATTTTATCGGCAGTGCTTTCTGGTGCCAACTACGGACCATGGGTGCCGCCTTTCGTATCGTTTCTGGAGCCTCCGGCCGATCCGGTAGGTTTAGGAATCGGGCATTTTATAGGAGCCATGAGAGTAGATGGCTTCCGGCCGGCCGATGAATTCAAATCGCACATGGACAATTGGATCCGCCGATTTAAATCTGCAAAAACAATCAATCCCGATCAAAAAGTCATCATTCCGGGTGAACCCGAATTTGAAGCCGAACAGTTCAGAAAAGCGAATGGCATTCCGCTCGTGAATGCTGTTGTTGAAGATCTCAATGCTTTAGCTCTAAAACTTAAAATACCTGCATTGGCCTCAAACTAAAACGCTTGATCAAACGTTATTTAGTCGATTAACGATTTTAAGCAATGGTCAAGAAAAAAGAACCGCACACCGGCATCTCGAACAGTGGCGGACAATTCTCCTATCAAACAGACAATAAACAGGGAACCATTAACAAAGGAAACCAAAATCCTGAAGTTCAGGGGAAGCGAAAAGCCCCTAGAGTGCCGAGCAAATTTAAACCAAAAAAGAAATGAGGACATTGAGCCCTCATTTCGAATTAATGGATGGATTTAAATATCCGATTCCATCGAATTTTATCAAAGAAAGTACCCTGTGAGTCCCAACTCATCCAAATGAAGAGTGCTTTACCCACAATGTGATCTTCTGGAACAAAACCCCAAAATCTGGAATCTAATGAATTGTGACGATTGTCTCCCATCATCCAATAATAATTCATCTTAAAAGTATAAGTGTCAGATCTTTTACCGTTGATGATTAAACCATCCCCATCACGTTGCACTTTGTTGCCTTCATAAATTGAAATGGCACGGAAATACAGAGGAATGGTGGTACTGTCTAATTTGACGGTCCAACCTTTTTTAGGAACAATCACCGGCCCAAAATTATCTTCGTTCCATTGGAAGCGAGAATCTTGCGGGAAAATTTGTGGCTCCAGTTCGTTCACCGGACGAATAACTGGCTGGAACACTTTCACATTAGACCATTGTTTAATAGTAGCCGCCTCTTCGGCAGTTAAATTAAAATAATACTCATCGGCACTTGCTCTTTGCACTTCAATGCGCATGTCTTCAAAAACGCTCGGATTGAAATCGGTTCCGTCGGTGCGAACATAATAGGTGGTCATCCCAAACTGAGGTTGTTCAGCAGGTTTGCCATTTATAAAAACCTGTGTATTAATGATCCTGAGCGTATCTCCGGGAATGGCTAAACAACGTTTAATGTAGTTTTCACGTTTATCAACCGGTCGGTTATAGGGTTCATCTGCTTCCATGGGCCAGTTGAACACCACGGCATCATTGCGCTTAATTTCACTAAAACCTGGCAATCGGCGGTATTTCCATTGCACCCCATCCCAGTAAGCCTTCGTTCCGATAATTGGCAAGGTATGATGCACTAAAGGAAAAGCTACGGGCGTCATTGGCAGACGGGCACCATAGTTCACTTTACTTACAAATAAAAAATCACCCACTTTAAGGCTCTTTTCCATCGATCCGGTTGGAATGGTGTAAGCCTCAATAAAGAAGGTTCTGATGATGGTGGCAGCAATTACGGCAAACACAATGGCATCTACCCATTCTCTAGTGGCACTTTTCTTCTTCTTTTCTTTTTGCTGATCGGCAGGCTTTTTTGCCCAGAACTTCAAATTCATTTTTTATGTTTTTATTATTTATTTAAAATCAAACATATCGCTGATGGAATAAAATCCTCTTTTACCTTCTAACCATTCTGCAGCAATAATAGCTCCCAGCGCAAAACCTGCACGGCTGTGTGCGGTATGCTTAAATTCAATTTCATCTACTTCAGAACTATAAACCACCGTATGGGTGCCAGGCACCTGATCTATTCTGTGCGACTCAATTAACAATTCAGCAGCTTGGTTAACCCGGCCATCATGTTGGCCCACCACTTCATTTACCCATTTATTTTTTCGATCCAAACCATCTATGATGCCTTCTGCAATGGTAATGGCTGTTCCACTCGGTGCGTCTAACTTTTGGGTGTGATGTATTTCCTCCACCTGCACTTCATACTGTGGATAGCGATTCATCAGCTGAGCCAATACTTTATTCACATGGAAGAAAACATTTACGCCAATACTAAAATTAGATGCATACAACAAGGTATTGTTACCAGATTCGCACTTTGTTTTGACAGTAGGAATTTCATCGTACCAACCCGTTGTACCAACTACAATAGGCACATGGGCGGCAAAAGCGGCTTCCACATTGGATAAAACTGAGTGGGGAGTGCTGAATTCTATGGCCACATCCGCTTCTTTGAAACGTGCTGATTGCAAATCGGACTGATTGTGTGTATCGATGATAAGGATAACTTCATGTCCCCGCTCTTTGGCAAGCTGTTCAATGAATTTACCCATTTTACCGTAACCTATTAAAGCTATTTTCATAAACTAAGTTTAAAGCTAAGTGCGGGCTGCGGCCTCATGGCCGAATGCGCCCATTGGTTTTGCAAAGAAGGTCTGATTTGTAAACTTAAATTCTCGCTGATATCGAATCGGAAGAATTTGGCATCTACATAAGCATCAATAATATTTACGGCATACAATACCACCCCACCAATGATGGAGAGTTCGCGATTTCTTCTAAAATTATCCTTGATTCTCACCAATCCCTCGAAACTGTAACCAGCGAAATCGGGGTTACCGGGATTACCATTATTGGCTAAACGATATTGAATTTCACTCAAAAAAACGTGGTATTGGTCGTCATTATTTCGATAGGCAATTACAAAGCTGGTAAATCCACCATAAATCAAGGGTAATTTCCACCATCTTTTATTTTGTACTTGGCCTAAACCAGGTAAAATGGCCGAACTCCAGGCGGCTTTTTTAGGTAAACTTTCTAAACGAAGCCGGGCGGCGTCTTTGGGAGGCTCCTGTGTGGGTTTGGCCAAACTGGCGCTATCGGTTTTTGACTCCGCTTGCTTTTTTTCACGCTGAGCGTAAAGCGGCAAAGCTAAAGCAGTGAGCAATAATATGAAAAGGAAACGAATCGGCATTACCAATCTAAGAGTTCCAAAATACGGTTCAAATCGTTTTCAGATAAAAAGGGAATTTCAATTAAACCAGAGTTTTTACCTTTCATTTTTAGTTTAACCCGAGTTCCTAATCTCGAGGCCAAATCATCCTGAACTTTCTGATATTGGAAGGAAATGAGGTCCTCTTCTTTCTTTTGGGACTTTTTTGCTCCCAAAGACTGTATCTCTCGAACCAATTCCTCTACTTTTCTAACGGAAAGTCCCTTGGCTAAAATTTCTTTATGGATGAATAACTGATGATCGACATTTTCTACACTCACCAAGGCACGTGCATGGCCCATAGAGAGCTGATTATCGCGAATAGAAGCCTGAATGGCTGGCGGCAATTTCAATAAACGCAGGTAATTGGTTACCGTTGAGCGATTTTTACTCACTCTTTCGCCCAATTCCTCTTGTTTCAAATTACACTCATCGAGCATTCGCTGAAAGCTGAGGGCCACCTCCATGGCATTCAGGTTTTCACGCTGAATGTTCTCAATGAGGGCCATTTCGAGCATTTGCTGATCGTTGGCACTGCGTATATAAGCCGGAATTTCATTCAGACCGGCAATTTTAGAGGCTCTGAAACGTCGCTCACCAGAAATTAACTGATAGCTGCTTTGCCCTACCTGGCGTACGGTAATGGGCTGTATCAAACCCTGCAATTTGATCGAATCGGCCAATTCTTGTAAAGCCTCCTGATCAAAATCGGTACGGGGCTGGTAAGGATTCACTACTATTTGGCTGAGCAGTACCGGGTGTATCAAATTAACCGCACTGGACACACTTCCCAGCGACGAAGCGCTTTGTACTACTTCGGTATCATCCAGCAGGGCACTTAAACCTTTTCCTAAGCCTGTTTTCTTCTGGTAATTCATTTTTTTTATACGGTGGCTTGTTGTACAACTTCTTCGGCAGCTGCCATTCCATTTTTGCGAATAATTTCACGGGCCAGGTTGAGATAATTAATGGCTCCCTTAGAGTTTGCATCATGCATAATGACCGAAACACCAAAGCTTGGCGCTTCGCTGAGACGGGTATTTCGTTGAATGATGGTATCGAACACCAAATCCTGGAAATGCGTCTTCACTTCTTCTACCACTTGATTGGCCAGCCTCAAACGAACATCGTACATCGTCAACAAAATACCTTCGATGGCCAATTGCTGGTTCAGGCGGTTTTGAACAATTTTAATGGTATTGAGGAGCTTGCCTAAACCTTCCAAGGCAAAATATTCGCACTGAACAGGGATAATTACCGAATCGGCGGCAGTTAAGGAGTTGATGGTGATCAATCCGAGAGAAGGCGAGCAATCGATAATGATAAAGTCGTAATCGTCTTTAATTTTATTCAAAACCGTCTTCATGCGGTACTCTCGTTCCGGAAGATTGATCATTTCAATTTCTGCACCAACCAAATCGATATGGGCCGGTAGCAGATCTAAATTAGGAGTCTCTGTTTTGCGTATGGCATCGCGTGGATCAATATCATTGATAATGCATTCGTAAATGCTCGATTTGATGGTACGGGGGTCGAAACCAATGCCAGAAGTCGAGTTGGCTTGTGGATCGGCATCCACCAGCAGGGTGCGGTATTCTAAAACTGATAAACTTGCAGCCAGATTAATGGATGAAGTAGTTTTACCCACACCTCCCTTTTGGTTTGCTAACGCGATGATTTTACACATTCTCAGATGAAATATTTACAAAAATCAGATATTATTATTGCTTTTGGATACCCATTACTGGGAAAAATTAGTGTTAATTTGCCGATATAAAATCGGGTTTAATAACCCACTAAGATACAAATTAAACTCATTTTAATGGCCTAAAAGCGGCGCTCAATTAAAATAACTCCTTCAAAGATGATCACACTTATTGCAGGCACCAACAGACCGGATAGTAATACCCTGAAACTCACCCAATATTATCAAAAACAACTGGCAAATAAGGGCTGTCAAGCACAGGTGTTGGACCTAAAAGACCTGCCGGAAAATCTGATCAGCTCCGATCTTTATGGTAAAAGAAGCCCTGAATTTCAAAAAATACAAGATCAGATCAGCGCCAGCGATAAATTTTTGTTCGTGATCCCCGAGTACAATGGTAGTTTTCCGGGCGTTTTGAAGACCTTCGTAGATGCCTGCAAATTTCCGGATAGTTTTAAAGGAAAAAAAGCGGCTTTGGTAGGACTTTCATCTGGCAAGTATGGAAATGTTCGCGGTTTAGAACATTTTACGGGCATCTGTCATTACATCCATCTCAACGTGCTTTCCTTACGCATCCACATTTCTGCCATCGATCAGGAATTAAATGCCGATGGTGAATTATGGAAAGAAGATACCGTGAAATTTACAGATCAACAGATGGAGCTGTTCCTAAATTTTTGAGTTTTAAACACTCAACTTCACCCAGGCCTCCCCTTCGTGACCAAAGGCGAAAAACTTGTGGTAGAAAACTTCGGCTAATATTTCAAGCTGGACTAAGTCTGAAGCGGCATTAAAAACCAGATCATCGATTAAAAAGATGTTGCCATGAAGCTTGGCCATTGATTCCTGCAATCCGGCCAGGGCACTAATTTGAGGCAAGGCCGAAATCGCTTGCTGAATTCCTTGATTTTGAAGTTGAATCAATACTAAATTGGCTTCTTTAGGAATTTGTAACATGAATGCCTCTCCCAGGTTTTTCACCTTTAAGGGCTCGAAATAATCATTTCGCATAAATGTTAATGACTCTAGATCATTAATCCCAATCCAAGAAAGTGGGCCCTCGACAAAACGTAGTTTATGTGCGATCAGTGTAAGTAGTTCTTCTTTATCGGCGTTTTCCATGCTGCCTACAAAAGTAGGAAAGCAATTCAGATTAATCCAGCTTTTATTGTTTAACGATGCTAACCGTACAACTACAAGTTGACCTTAACATTAAAACATTTACCAAAGCACTGGATTCGAAAATGGTACCGAAAATATAAGTCTGACCTGCGGTTAATGGATAATATTTACTTACTCCAGCCGTAGCAGCCCCATCAGACATAGACTCCATAGCTTGATTAGAGACTGGAGTAAAATTTACCCCACCATCTGTACTTATACCTGCTCGAATAAGTAACAAACCATTGGCAGCATTACTTGGGTAAACACTGCCATTTGTATTGATTAGGGCATATTCACCATTACCTGCCGTGTAAGCCGCCGTTCGGCAGGTATTAGGAACTGTAGGTGCCATTGCTGCAAGATTGGCTAAAACATTTTGTAGGGCAGGATCGAATTCTAAAATCTTGACAATACCAGAGCCGGCCGGACCAGCAGGGCCAATTGGACCGGTATCTCCCTTGGGTCCTTGTGCACCCGTATCGCCCTTGGCACCCGTTTGACCTTGTACACCCTGAGGACCTTGGATTCCTTGTATGCCCTGCGGCCCCTGATCACCTTTAGGCCCTGCCGGACCCTGATTCCCACTGGCGGCAAAGAGGGCATAAGGCACACTTCTTAAGATCATGTTGCCAATATTTTTGAAATTGGAGCCACCAGTTACATCGGCGTCAACTTGTAAAACCTGGTTGGCCTCTTGAAATGTAATAGCCGAAAAAGTGCCCTGAACCACTTGTCCCTTGCCCACCACGTGGTTGGCCAAGCCGCTGCTGTTAGTCGTGATCAGTGCAGTTTCGCGGTATTGGATCACATTCAAATCATCTACAATGGTGAAACGAAAATTAATAGCGGTGTTTGCTATCGGAGCTCCTCCACTATTGCGCACAATGGTTTGATAGTTAAAACCTTCTAAGCCGGTCTGCGCAGAGCTTTGAAAGGCCGCAAAAATTAAAAAGAAGAGCAGTATAATTTTAGGAGGGAATTGGATTGAGCTTTTCATGAGATCAAAGGTTTTTTCAATCGTAGCCAATTTGCCACCAAAAAATGATGATTTCCTCTAATTTCCGACGAACGGTTTTTTATGAACGCTAAGCCGACAAAATTTTAGTACAAACTGCAAAACAAAAATGCCGGTCAGTTGTCAAACCCACCGGCATTTTTAGCATAGCATCCAATAGATTTATTGAATAGCCTGGTCTCCTTGCTTCAGGTCATCATTATTTACCCCACGTTTCTTTCTTGGCTGACCTGCATTGAAATTTATTTTACCAAACTGCCAGCTGAAATTGACTCCCACTGAACGGAATGGTACTGAGAAATTAGAATTTTGTCTAAAGGAAGTATTGTTGATGGCCGATCTGAAATTTTTTCGTTCATTAAACGGATCGATCACATTCAGGCCAATAGTTCCCTTTTTCTTTAAAATTTCTTTCTTGAACCCGATATTCCACATGTTAAATGAAGGGTTGGTTCCCTGTGCCGTACGACGTAGGGAGTTAAGGATAAAGAAAGTTTCGGCGGCAAAGCCCCCTTTTAAATTCAAACTGGCACTTAGAAAGGCATTGTACATAAAATAAGTTTTACTTGTTGCCGATGTAAGATCCGTATTTGCTTGATTTGGCGAAACATTGTAAGAAAACATGTTCACATTACCCCTTAAAGTAAGCTTCTGAACCGGGTTGATCGAACCAAAGAAGTTCATCCCAAACGAATTGTTTCGACCCACATTTTTAAATGTTTGCAATGAAATATTAGCCTGTGAAACCGGGTCAACTGCAGGCACCACCAACGATTCGATGATATCTTGGGTGTGGCGGAAATAAAGGGAAGCATTTATAACCGTTGTCTTCACAAAAGTGGAATAGCCCAATTCCACATTATGGGATAACTCTGGCGATAAGGTTGGATTTCCTTCCGATTGGTTCAGAGGATCAGCCGTATTTCTGAAGGGATTTAAAAAGAATAAACTCGGTCTTTGGATCCTTTGGTTATAACTCAATTTTATGGTTTGATAATTTTTCAAAGATCTTGAAATCACAAAACTGGGAATCAAATTTTGATAATTACTGCTGAAGGATTGCGGGGTATTCGGGTTGCCCTGAATTTGAGTCAGCTCCATTCTTCCACCCATTTTAACCTGGTATTTTTTATTGATGCTAAAAGCCATGGTCACATAAGCGGCATACACATCCTGTATGTAATCAGAGGTGTTTGACAGGTTGGGATTCAACTGGTACGAACCATTTATTTCTTGTAGAACCGATGTTGGACTACTGATATCTCGCAAAATTGCCTTGGCTCCTGTTTCAAAAGTGAGCTTTTTAAAAGGATGTATATAATCTGCCTGCAGGGTGAGCTCCTGATTTTTAGCATCATTATTACCGATCTCATTCGGCCTAAAACCTCCAGTATAGAGGGTAGTGTAATCTTGTATATTTTTATTTTGACTCAACTGCCCGGCAATTGAGATTTCCTGACCCGTTTTCTTGAATTTATGGGTAAAATCGGTACTCCAGTCAAATCCATTCATGTTCATGGTTCTATCAGTGGTACTGTTCGCTTCAACCGGATTAACACCACTGAAGATGGTGGAGAAAACATCACCGGCAAAACTATTTCTCAACTGATTGAAATTGACACTGGAGGTTATCGTATTAAAATTATTGATATCGTAATCTACGCCCACAGAGCCTCTGTACCCCAAACGGTAAGTTTCGCTGGAGCTTCTCTGGCTGAAGGTCAGTTCATCATTCGCATCTGAGCGATCGACCGATACCCAGCTAATCTGAGGCCAGGAGCCGTTACCACCTATATTCCCTGTTAAACCTAAGCGGCCTTTTTTAATGTTCAAGTTGGCATTTCCATTATTTTGTCTGATACCCAATCCACCGCCAATACTGCCGTTTACTCCTTCTGCGTTGCGTTTTTTGGTGATGATGTTGATAATACCCGAAGTACCCTCTGCATCATATTTGGCCGAAGGGCTGGTGATTACTTCCACATTTTTGATCTGATCCGCAGGAATCATTCTCAAGGCATCGGCAATATTATTTGCCATAGAACCTGAAGGTTTACCGTTGATCAACACGGTGATATTTTGACTACCACGCAGGGAAACGTTTCCATCTATATCTACAGAAAGTAAAGGCACTTTACGCAATACATCGGTAGCATTACCGCCGCCGATGGTCACATCGCGTTCAGCATTAAAAACCACACGGTCAATTTTATTTTCTACCACGGCTGCCTGTCCTTGGATCACTACCTCACCTAAAGCTTTCATATTTGGTGACAACACAATTCTGCCTAAATTAAGATCTGGCTTCTGAGGAGTCGTTTTAATTTGATCGATGATTTTGGTCTGATAACCTAAAAAACTAATGGTGATACGATAGGTCCCTGGAGCAATATTTTCAATTTTGAATGCTCCTTTTTCATCTGTTAATGAACCGTTCGTGTTTTTGGTAGAACCCGATCTACCCAAACTTACAGTTGCATAATCTACCGGCTTTTGGGTGAGTGAATCGATGATCAGCCCATTAATTTTGCCAGTTATACTTGCCCCTCCACTTGGTATTTGAGCAAAAGCAATGCTCGTAAACAATATGGCAACAATAAAAGTGGATAGATATTTCATGATTGTATGTAAACTATTTATTGATATGGCGCAAAAAAGCAGACTTTGTTACAAGGTTACCGTAACAAAGCAATTACAAAATGAGGTAGCTTAAATCACCAGATTGACGATGCGGCCTTTCACCACAATGATTTTTTTGGGTGTTTTATTTTCCAGATAGCGTTGCACATCTGCATTTTCTAAAACCGCTTTTTCAATTTCAGGTACCTCCAGACTTAATGGTAAATTAAGGTTCATCCGCATTTTACCATTAATAGAAACTGGATAGGCAAATTCATCCTCCACCAAAAACTCCGGGTGAAACACTGGATAAGCTGCATAACTAATGCTGCCAGACTCATGACCCAAAAGGGACCAAAGTTCTTCGGTGATGTGCGGTGCATATGATGAAAGCACAATGCACAATGGCTCTAAAATTTGGCGTTTATTACATTTCAGATCGGTGAGCTCGTTTACACAGATCATGAAACTGGAAACCGAAGTATTAAACGAGAAACGCTCCACATCTTCCTCCACCTTTTTAATGATTTTATGGAGCGATTTTAATTCTGCCTTGTTTGGCGCCTCATCTGAGACGGCAAAATTCATTTGCTCATCATGGAACAAGCGCCAGAACTTGCGCAAGAATTTAAATACCCCTTCGATCCCATTGGTATTCCAGGGCTTGCTTTGCTCCAGCGGACCGAGGAACATCTCATATAATCGCAAAGTATCGGCACCATAGCGCTCTACCATGTCATCTGGGTTCACCACGTTGAATTTCGATTTTGACATCTTTTCCACTTCGTGACCACAGGTATATTTTCCGTTGTCTAAAATGAATTCGGCATTGGCAAATTCCGGGCGGAAAGTTTTGAATTTTTCTAAATCCAGGGTATCCTGCTCTACTATATTTACATCCACATGGATGGGAACGGTTTTATACTGATCTTTTAGACCGAAAGAGACGAAGGTGTTGGTGCCCTTTCCCTGTTCATCTATCAATCGATAAACAAAATTAGAACGGCCCTGAATCATTCCCTGATTGATTAGTTTTTTGAAAGGCTCCTCCACTTTTACGTAACCCAGATCTTTTAAAAACTTATTCCAGAAGCGGCTGTACAATAAATGCCCAGTGGCATGCTCCGAACCGCCAATGTACAGGTCCACATCCTGCCAATAATCAATTGCTGTTTTAGAAGCGAATTCATGATCATTTTGAGCATCCATGTATCGGTACCAGTACCAGCTGGAACCGGCCCAACCCGGCATGGTACTTAATTCGTATTCGTACTGATCCTGGTATTTCCAACTTTTGGCTCTTCCCAATGGTGGTTCACCACTTTCGGTAGGCAAATATTTATCTACCTCAGGCAGCAGCAAAGGCAGTTCTTTCTCATCAATGAGGTAGGGGAATCCGTTTTTAAAGTAAACCGGCACCGGCTCTCCCCAATAACGCTGGCGACCAAAAATGGCATCGCGTAAGCGGAAATTAACCTTGGCCTTACCCTGACCTTTTTCTTCGAGTTTGGCGATGAGGGCAGCTACTGCATCCTGATAGATTAAACCATTAATAAAATCAGAGTTGATGTATTTCCCTTCTTTGGTCGGATCGGCCTGCTGGTCTAAATCTTTCTGTGCATCTGAGATCTGTACGATCGGCAGCTTAAAATGTTTGGCAAATAACCAGTCACGCTGATCGCCTGAGGGTACGCCCATGACCGCACCGGTTCCGTAACCTGCCAACACATAATCGGCGATCCAAATGGGTACCGGATTTCCGGTGAAAGGATGTTTGGCATATGAACCTGTGAAAGCGCCAGAAACCGTTTTGGTATCGGCCATACGATCGAGCTCCGATTTTTTCTGTGTTTGCTCGATATACGCTTTCACTTCTTTTTCCTGCTCAGGGGTGGTCAGTTGAGCCACCCATTCGTGTTCTGGTGCAAGCACTAAGAAGGATGCCCCGAAAATGGTATCTACCCGGGTGGTAAAAACCTCGATATAGTTTGGAGTTTGGAGTTCGGAGTCGTCAGTTGAGACCGAGGACTGCAAACTGTCAACTGAGAACTTTACGGAGGCGCCTACACTCTTCCCAATCCAGTTGCGCTGCATCTCTTTCAAAGGCTCTGGCCAGTCGATGGTATCTAAACCTTCAAGCAGGCGATCGGCATAAGCCGTAATCCGCATACTCCACTGCATCATCTTTTTCTGCACCACCGGGTGACCACCACGTTCAGATAAGCCATCTTTTACTTCATCATTAGCCAATACGGTTCCCAAAGCCGGGCACCAGTTTACGGTGCTTTCTTTTAGGTAAGCCAGGCGGTATTTTAGGAGTTCTGTTTGTTGTTTTTCTTCAGAAAACGCATTCCATTCTTCAGCAGTAAAGCTCAACACCTCTTCATCGGCCACCGCATTAACTCCTACTGAACCTTTACTTGCGAAATGCGCTACCAATCTTTCAATGGGCTCAGCTTTGTCTGCCCGTACATTGTACCACGAATTGAATAACTGCATGAATATCCATTGGGTCCAGCGGTAATAAGCTGGGTCGCTGGTACGCACTTCGCGACTCCAATCAAAAGAAAAACCCAGGTTATCTAATTGTTCGCGGTAGCGATTGATATTTGCCTCAGTGGTTACCGATGGATGTTGCCCCGTTTGTATGGCGTATTGTTCGGCAGGCAAGCCGAAAGAGTCATACCCCATGGGATGCAACACGTTGAACCCCTTCAACCTTTTGTACCTGGAAAAAATATCGGTAGCAATATAACCCAGTGGGTGGCCTACGTGCAGACCAGAACCAGAAGGATAGGGAAACATATCCAACACATAAAACTTAGGTTTTGTGCTTTGGTTGCTTGCACGATAAGTTTGCTTTTCGGCCCAAAATTTTTGCCAGCGTTGCTCTATTTCCCGGTACTGATAATCCATTTAGTTATAAAGGTTGAACCGCGAAAATACTAAAATTAGGCTTCAAATGATAGCTGTTTCAAACAAATAGCCATTGTTGACGTGCTAACAAAGCGAATTCGAGATGCAAAATTTTAGCTTTAATTATTTACTTTCGTGAATCTAATTACAGCATCAGTTACATATGGATAGCAATATTCCTACAAAACAAAATAAAACCCTTCGTTTTTCTACGGTGATCAGCATTTCGCTGGTATTGTTGATGGGTGGCTTATTAGGCTTGATTTTAGTGCAATCGCAGAACTTGTCTAATTACGTAAAGGAAAATATTGTGTTGAACATCATTGTAAATGAGGGGACTAAGGAATCTGAAATACTGGAACTTCAAAAACAAATCAATGCCAATCCGGAGGTGCTGCGAACTCAGTACATTAGTAAAGAAGAAGCCGCCCGTAATTTGACAAAAGACCTGGGAGAAGATTTTGTAGAATTTTTGGGATACAATCCGCTGCTGCCCTCTTTAGATGTCCATCTGAAAGCAGAATTTGCCGATAATGCCATCATCACCAAATTAGCTGCTAAACTTGAGAAAAACGAGCTGGTCAAAGAAGTGGTTTATCAAAAATCACTCATCGATACCATCAATCAGAATGTCAAATTGATCAGTATCGGCTTTCTCGGCTTCGGTTTAATTTTATTGCTCATTGCCATCACCCTGATTAATAATACCATACGCTTAGCCATTTTTTCACAACGATTCCTTATCAAAAGCATGCAATTGGTGGGTGCAACTAAAGCTTTCATTCGTAAACCATTTATTATTTACGGCATTCTACATGGTTTAGTGGCCGGTTTAATTGCCATCGTATTGATGGTATTGATCATGTACCTAGTGATAAGCGAAATCCCTGAAATTGCCATACTGAAAGACTGGACTCAATTTATGACTGTGGCTGCGGGTATCGTCCTTGCCGGAATCATTATTTCTGGTTTAAGCACCTGGTTTGCTGTAAACAGATTTTTAAGATTAAAAATTCACGAACTATACTAATATGGCATCGCCCAAAAATCAATCGAAAGAACAAGTAAACAAAAATCTTGTATTTGGTAAGAAGAATTACCAACTAATGCTGCTCAGTATCCTAGTGGTGGCCTTGGGTTTTGTGCTGATGATTGGCGATACCGACATCTACGATTTCCGCAAAATTGTATTGGCCCCCATGGTGGTGTTGATTGGTTTCGGAATCGGATTTTTTGCCATTCTTAAAAAGAAAGCATGACAATTTTCGAAGCCATTGTATTGGCCATTATCGAAGGTATCACCGAATTTTTACCCATTTCTTCTACCGGACACATGATCTTGGGCTCCAGCCTATTGGGCATGGATACCAGCAATGCTTTTCTCAAACTCTTTACAGTGGCCATTCAGTTCGGAGCGATATTATCGGTTTTGGTACTCTATTTTAAGCGTTTTTTCCAAAGCATCGATTTCTATTTCAAGTTGGCCATTGCATTCCTGCCCGCTGTTTTTTTTGGAATGATGTTCAGCGATAAAATCGATCAATTACTCGAAAGTCCGATGGGAGTAGCCATTGCGCTGCTGCTAGGAGGCATTATCTTGTTATTTGTAGACCAATGGTTTAAGGGCAACCAGATTGAGCGTAACGAAGATATCAGTTATGCCACTGCCTTCAAAATTGGTTTATTCCAGTGCCTGTCCATGATACCTGGAACTTCACGTTCAGCTGCCAGCATTGTGGGAGGAATGAGTCAGCAATTATCCAGAACATTAGCTGCCGAATTTTCATTTTTTTTAGCGATTCCAACTATGTTTGGGGCCACCCTGAAAAAACTCTATGACTTTTACTCAGCCGGATACACCATCAATTCAGAAGAGATTAAACTTCTGATGGTAGGAAACATGGTAGCTTTTGTGGTGGCCATGCTGGCCATCAAATTTTTCATCAGTTTCTTGCAAAAAAATGGTTTTCGATTGTTCGGCTGGTACCGAATCATCGTGGGAATACTCATTTTGACTTTATTGCTGAGCGGCTACGATTTAAGAGTAGTTTAAATGAGTACCGAACCCAAACTTTTTCCCGAGTTTAATTTTGCTGAAGGCGAGGTTCTACTTATCAATAAACCTTACCGTTGGACCAGCTTTGATGTGGTAGGCAAAATCAGGAATAGCTTGAAACCCCTGAAACTGAAAGTGGGTCATGCAGGTACGCTCGATCCCCTGGCTACCGGTCTGTTGATTGTTTGTACAGGTAAAATGACAAAACAAATTGACAGCTTTCAGGCCCAGGAGAAAGAATACACCGGCACCTTCACGCTGGGGGCCACTACCCCTTCTTTCGATTTGGAAACGGCTGTTGAAAACCAGTCGGGAACCGATCATTTGAGCGAAGAAACGATCAAAGAGGCCTGTCAAAAGTTTATGGGTGATATTGAACAGTTCCCTCCCGCACATTCTGCTGTGAAAGTGGGAGGTGAAAGACTTTATCTCAAAGCCCGCCGTGGTGAAGAAGTAGAATTGAAGAGTCGCAAAGTTCACATTACTGAGTTTGAAATTACCCGCATTACACTCCCCGAAGTAGATTTCAGGGTAGTGTGCAGTAAAGGAACTTACATCAGGTCTTTAGCGAATGATTTTGGCAAAGCCTTGGGTTGTGGTGCCTATCTCTCCAAATTATGTAGGACCAGAAGTGGAGATCTGCTGCTTGACCATGCTTTTGATGTGATGGAATTGGTAAACCACATCCGGAGTTTGAAAGAACAAGGCGAAAACAGCTAATTTTGCCAATCATGAAAACCTATTCCGATATTCATTCATTCTCGAGCTTAAAAAATGCGGTGGTCACCATTGGCACTTTTGATGGCGTACATATCGGACACCAAAAAATCATCAGTAGTATCATTGAAAGTGCCAAAGCAATTGGAGGCGAATCGGTTATTCTTACTTTTTTTCCGCATCCGCGGATGATCCTTCACCCGGAAGATCAAAAACTAAAACTGATAACCACCATTGATGAGAAAACGAAATTACTTGAAAAGCTGGGGATCGATCATCTCATCATCACCCCTTTCACCCGCGACTTCTCCAACCTGTCTCCCGAAGAATATGTAAAAGAAATCTTAGTCGATAAAATTGGCACCCGTAAAATTATTATCGGCTATGATCATCGGTTTGGGAAAAACCGCGAAGGAGGCATTGAAGCGTTGAAAACTTTAGGAAAAGTTCATGGTTTTGAGGTAGAAGTGATTCCGGAACAAGACGTACAGCAAGTGGCCGTTAGTTCTACCAAAATTAGGGAAGCACTGCTTAAAGGAGATGTAGCCACCGCCAAAGAGTTCCTGGGACATCCTTTTTGTTTACACGGAAAAGTCATCCGTGGCGACCAGATCGGGCGAACATTGGGCTATCCAACCGCCAATTTATTTGTAGAAGAAAGCTTCAAGTTGATTCCTTCTGATGGCATTTACGCCGTTAAGGTAGAAGTGAAAAATAACCTTTATGATGGAATGGCCTATATTGGTCATCGGCCGACCGTAAATGGAATGAGCAGGAATATTGAAGTGAATATTTTCGATTTTGATCAAGAAATTTACGGAGAAACCATCCGTTTAGATTTTTTTCATTTCATCAGAGAGGATCAAAAATTTAATTCATTAGAGGAGTTAAAATCTCAACTGGGCCAAGACCGGCTTTCGACCATCAAATTACTTAAAGACTAAATCAACCAGATGTAAAGCAATTTACCCACGTGGTAAAATGCCAATGTAAAAAGTAGTATAGCAATGCTCTTGTTGATAAACTGACTGCTGAGAGAAAACTTGCTTTGAATATAACGCGCAAAATGAGCGAAAACGTAAAGGCAGAAAAAAGAACCCAAAGCGGAACCAATACTAAAAATCACCAGCGCAGTATTTCCTGTCAGGATCCAGCCTTTAGAAATTACATAAGTTCCTCCTATTAACCAGAAAGGTAATTGCATGGGGTTCAGAAATCCCATGATCACTCCCAGCTTGATGCTATCTTTTTTAGAAAAATCTTCTTTGGGTGGTTTCTGATGGTTTCTCCAGGTTAAGGTGCCCATGATCAAAAACACCGCGATCAATACCCAATCGAGTGCAGTTAGAATATTTGCCTCTCCACTTAACCATTCAGAAAATTTCATGATACAAAAAGTGAAGATGAACTCCACCAAAGAGAAAGCCACCAGAAAATACATCACCTGTTTCATGCCGCGGTTAATGGCCAGCTTCACCACCGTGAGGTTGATATTCCCGAGCGGAATATACCCCACAAAATTCATTAAAAACCCTATTAAAAATGTTAAAATGAGCATAAATGATGCTTAGGTTCCATACAGGTCAGTTTCAAAGATGCTAAAATTGCTGAGCCAGAACAAAACTGCATTTTTTATTTCCCAGAATTAAGGCGGTCTTTTAAATATTGGCCAGTATAAGATCGGGGTTCCGCTACTATACCTTCAGGCGTACCTTCAAAAACCACTTGTCCGCCAGCATCGCCACCCTCCGGACCAATATCAATGATCCAGTCGGCACATTTAATCACATCCATATTATGTTCTATCACCAAAATGGAATTTCCCTGACTGATCAGCGCATCAAAAGATTTTAATAATTTTTTGATATCGTGGAAATGAAGACCCGTGGTGGGTTCGTCAAAAATGAAAAGTGTTTGTTTAGCTTGATTGCCTTTAACCAGGAAAGAAGCCAATTTGATGCGCTGTGCTTCTCCCCCCGACAAGGTATTGGAAGATTGGCCTAAGTGCACATATCCCAAGCCAACATCAGCCAAAGGCTGCAAGCGTGCCACAATTTTAGGCTCATTGGAGAAAAAGTTCAAGGCTTCATCAATGGTGAGTTCTAAAATATCAGCTACATTCTTTTCCTGATAATTGATATCGAGCACATGCTGTTTAAAACGTCTTCCGCCACACGATTCACAGGGCAAAAAGATATCGGCCATGAACTGCATCTCCACTTTCACTTCTCCCTCTCCCTGACAAACATCACAACGACCGCCTTCTACATTGAATGAAAAAGCCGAAGGTTTTAAACCGGCCGCCTTGGCAGCAGGCTGCGAAGCCATTAAATTCCTGATTTCATCCCATGCTTTTACATAGGTTACCGGATTAGAACGCGATGAGCGACCAATGGGATTTTGATCTACCAATTCCACCTGTTCAATGGTCGAATAATCCCCTTCCAAGCTGTCGTAAACCCCGGTCTGCTCTCCAGAATAATTCCCGATGACCTTTTGAATGGCCGGGTATAAAATCCGTTTCACTAATGAAGTTTTACCAGAGCCAGATACGCCCGTAACTACGGTAAGCACATGCAATGGAAACTTCACATCGATGTTTTGGAGGTTATTCTCCCGGGCACCCTTTATTTCAACAAAATTGCTCCAATTTCTTCTTTGATGGGGAACCGGAATTTGTTCCTCCCCACTTAAATATTTACCGGTTAAACTGTGTGGATGTTTTAAGATTTGGTCAAAAGTACCATCAAAAACCAGTTCACCGCCATGTGTACCGGCATAAGGGCCGATATCTAAAATATGATCGGCAGCACGCATCATTTCTTCTTCGTGTTCCACCACCAAAACGGTATTACCGACATCACGTAAGGATTTCAGCACACCAATTAAGCGATTGGTATCTCTAGGGTGTAAGCCGATACTAGGCTCGTCCAAAACATAGATAGAACCCACCAGCGAACTACCCAGCGAGGTAGCCAAATTAATGCGCTGCGACTCTCCACCGGAAAGGGTGTTGGATAAACGATTTAAAGTGAGATAGCCCAGGCCAACATCATTTAAAAACTGAATGCGGTTGGTGATTTCCATTAACAGTCGCTTGGCAATTTGCTGTTCATGTGCATCCAGTTCAAGATTTTTAAAGAACTGTAGCGCCTGATCGAGCGGCATCAACACCACATCGGTGATTGATTTTCCTGCGATTTTTACGTATGCTGCATCCGGGCGTAATCGGCTGCCTTTACAATCAGGGCAGGTAGTTTTACCCCGATACCTGGACAGCATTACCCGGTATTGGATTTTGTAGGTTTGCTCCTCGAGGTACTTAAAAAAATCGTCGAGTCCCTGAAAATATTGGTTACCAGACCATACTAATTTTCGATGTTCTTCAATCAGCTGACTGTAGGGCCGGTGGATCGGGAAATCGAATTTAATGGCATTTTTAACCAATTGATCCAGCCATTCCCGCATTTTCTCTCCTCTCCAGGGGGCAATGGCTCCATCGTATACCGACTTACTTTTATCGGGCACCACCAGGTCTTCATCAATTCCCATCACTTTACCATAACCCTCACAACGCTTACAGGCACCGTAAGGATTATTGAAACTGAAAAAATTTGGACTGGGTTCTTCAAATTTTAAGCCATCAGCTTCGAAACGATCACTAAAAGTCTGTTGCTGGCCGTCTATATCTAATATACAATCTCCCTTACCTTCAAAATAAGCCGTTTGAACAGAATCGGCCACCCTGCTTTGGGTCTCCTCATCATGACTCACACTTATTCGATCGATTACAATTTGTATAGTTTGATGATCCGTTAGTTTTTGGTTACTCACCGAACTATCTTCCAGTAAATCTTCAATTTTACGGAACTGGC
>CANHCS010000034.1 GCA_947459195.1 Sphingobacteriaceae bacterium | reverse complement strand
TGGACGTTTCAAAACATCCTCCCTGATCAATACTTACATCAATAATGACCGAGTTGGGTTTCATTTTGCTTACCGTTTCTTCGGTAACTAGGCATGGGCTCCTACCATGGCTGGCACGGATGGCGCCAATAACTACATCGCAATTACAAATCGCTTTTTGCAACACAATGGGTTGAATGACCGAAGTGAACACCCGTGCCCCTACATTGTTTTGCAAACGGCGAAGCCGATAAATGGAACTATCAAACACTTTGACTTCAGCACCCAGGGCTAAGGCAGTTCTGGCTGCGTACTCACCAACGGTGCCTGCCCCTAAAATCACGATTTCGGTTGGGGGTACGCCGGTAATGCCGCCCAGCATCAGGCCTTTACCGTCAAAAACATTGCTCAGGTATTCGGCAGCAATTAACACAGAAGTAGCGCCTACAATTTCACTCATCGCCCGCACCACCGACAATACGTTTCCCTCATCACGCAAGTATTCAAAAGATAGGGCGGTGATCTTTTTCGCCATCAAAGCCTGTATATAGTCCAGTTTAAGGGTCGACATTTGTAAGGCAGATAACAAGATCTGACCAGGCTTCATCAAAGCAATTTCCTCCGGCGTGGGCGGCGCAATTTTAATGATGATATCTGCTTTGTAAACTTCTGATTTGTTGTAGACAATCCGGGCACCTTGTTCACTGTAATTCTGATCGGTGAAATTGGCTGCCAAGCCCGCACCCGATTCTATTACCACTTCATGGTCATTGTTCACCAAAACTGCCACCGAAAGTGGCGTCAGCGGGATTCTATTTTCTTGAAAAGAGCTTTCTTTTGGAATACCGATATATAAACGGTTCTTTTTGGCGCCTACACCCAACATGGCCTCCTGCGGTTGCAGTAATGCCTGCCGAGCAATATCTGATAGTTCACCTTTCATGAATATTTGGTTATGAAGCTAAACCTGAAGTTAATAAAAATATGTGATATGGGTGATTTAACCGATCAATTCAAAACTCATGCTACGCTCCCGATCGTTCAGGGCATTGATAGAAACCCGAACGTACTTTTCGGGCCAATAGGCTGCTATTTTTTCGGGCCATTCAATAAAACAGTAAGACCCGGAGCTGAGGTATTCCTCTAAACCGAAATCAAGTGCTTCGGTATCCTCTTTTAATCGGTAACAATCGAAATGATAAATTAATCCTGATGGATATTCATATTCATTGATGAGCGCAAAGGTGGGGCTGCTCACTGTTGTTTTTACACCTAAATATTCACAAATCGACTTAATAAATGTGGTTTTACCTGTACCCATTTCTCCGTTAAATAAAAATATTTTTCTGTCGCCAGCGAAAGCGATTAACTGTGCTGCTGCTATTCCTAATTCATCTAAGTTATTTACCAGAATATTCATGAGATTAAAAAATGAGGCAACCTACTTGGGCAAATAAACAACAAATGGAACGATCATTTCTTCGAGTGAGATGCCTCCATGCTGAAAGGTATCGTTAAAATGATTAACGTAATAATTGTAATTGTTCGGGTAAACAAAGAAACTATCCTCTTTAGCAAAAATAAAACTCGAACTCACATGTAATTTAGGCAATTGTGCATCTGAAGGGTTTTTTACTTGAAAAACCTCCCGCGAATCATAATTGAGATTTTTGCCTTGTTTGTAACGCAAATTGGTGTTGGTGTTGCGGTCGCCTATCACTTTTGACGGATGCTTCACACGAATGGTACCATGATCGGTGGTGATGATCACCTTCACTTTTTTTCGAGCCAATTTTTTGAGGGTGTCCAGCAAAGGTGAATGCTCAAACCAAGACAAGGTCAAAGATCTATAAGCCGACTCATCGCTGGCCAACTCCTTGATCATCGCCATGTCGGTTCTGGCGTGGGATAACATATCCACAAAGTTATAAACCACCACATTCAACTGGTTATTCAATAAGTTGTTCAGATTGTCGGTAATATCCCGTCCTTGTTCAAGGGTGAGTACCTTATGATAACTGGTTTTACAAGGCTTCCGGTAGCTACGGTTGACCTGATCTTTTAAAAAATCGTGTTCAAACAGATTCTTCCCACCTTCATCTTCATCATTTTTCCATTTACCCGGAAACTGTTTTTCCATTTCAGAAGGCATTAACCCGGAGAAGATCGCGTTTCGGGCGTATTGGGTTGCGGTAGGCAAAATACTGTAATAGGCACTTTCTTCTTCCATTCTAAAATAATCACTGATGATAGGATTGATGATGCGCCACTGGTCGTATCTCAAATTATCTATCAGGATAAAAAAGGTGGGTACCTCTTCCTCCAAAATCGGAAATACCTTTTTTCTGAACAATTGGTCAGAGGTAATGGGTCCCGAATCTGGATTTTTCAACCAGGTCAGGTAGTTGCGTTCAATAAATCTGGCAAACTGAATATTGGCTTCCGATTTTTGGGAGGTTAGTATCTCATGCATTCCGGCATCTTCCAGGCTATCCAGCGAAAGTTCCCAGTAAATCAGCTTTCGGTAAACATCCACCCATTCTGAGAAGCTGAGCTGCTCATTTAAGATCATGCCCAAATTCCTGAAATCTTGCTGATAAGCCATCGAAATCTTTTCACTTACGAGCCTTTTATTGTCAATCAGCTTTTTGATAGTAAGCAGGATTTGTTTGGGATTAACGGGCTTGATGAGGTAATCGTCAATTTTGGAGCCAATGGCATCCTCCATTAGGTGTTCTTCCTCATTTTTTGTAATTAAAACCGTTGGGATAGCTGGATTGAGGTTTTTGATTTGGGCAAGGGTTTCCAAACCGGTCAATCCGGGCATGTTTTCGTCTAAAAAAACAAGATCGAAATGTTCTTTTTTAAATAAATCGAGGGCGTCAATCCCATTGGTCACCGTCTTTACCCTGTACCCCTTCTCATTCAAGAATAAGATGTGCGGTCTTAGTAAATCTATTTCATCGTCGGCCCAAAGAATATGCGTTTCCTGCATCAATTTTAAAGATTTAATTCCGTTACTAAGATACAACAGGCTCGGCTGTTTTTTGTATCATTTAATTTAGCAATTTTGTAAAGGATAAGTCAACAATTGAATAAGAAGAAAATCATCAACGATCCGGTTCACGGATTCATCAGTATACCTACCGAACTCATTTTCGATCTGGTACAACATCCTTATGTACAGCGTTTGCGATACATCAAACAGCTGGGCATGACCCACCTGGTTTACCCCGGAGCCCTGCACACCCGTTTTCACCATGCACTGGGAGCCATGCACCTGATGGGTTTGGCGGTTGAAACGCTCAGATCCAAAGGCCAACTGATTACACCAGAAGAAGAAGAAGCGGTCCAGATTGCTATTTTATTGCACGATATTGGCCATGGACCATTTTCTCACGCTTTAGAGCATATTTTAGTGGAGGGTGTGTCTCATGAGTATATTTCAACCCTCTTAATGGATAATCTGAATCGGGAATTTGAGGGCAAACTCGATATGGCGCTCGATATTTTCAATCGTCGCTATCACAAACAATTTCTATCACAATTGGTATCGGGTCAATTAGACATAGACCGTATGGATTACCTGAACCGGGATAGCTTTTTTACAGGCGTTTCGGAGGGAGTGATTAGTTCTGACCGTATCATCAAAATGCTGAATGTACACAACGGACAGCTGGTAGTGGATGAAAAGGGGATCTATTCCATTGAGAAATTTTTAATTGCTCGCAGGTTGATGTACTGGCAGGTTTACCTACATAAAACTGTGGTGGCTGGGGAGCAAATGCTCATCAAAATTTTGGAAAGAGCAAAAGAGTTGGCGCTCTCTGGAAGGGTGCTTTTTGCCACACCAAATTTTGGTCACTTCCTAAATAATATCATCAAAAAAGAGGATTTTATAGAAGACCCCATCCATCTGGAACGCTTTTCACAATTAGACGATCACGATATTTTTACTTCAATAAAAGTTTGGGCAGAAGACGGAGATAAAATTCTGTCTAGGCTTTGCAAAAATTTAATAGAACGCCATCTTTATCAGGTAGAGATCAGCAACCAGGCCCCCGAATTGTATGTGATTGATGAAATGGTACAAAAAGCCATGGACCAGTTTGACCTGGAAGAAGACGATGCTTCCTATTTTGTATTTACAGATACCATCAAAAACAATGCTTACAAGCCCGGAGACGGCAGTATTCAAATATTAATGAAAGATGGCAGTGTGCTCGATATAGCCCAAGCATCTGATAATTCGAACTTAGAGGCCTTGGCTAAAACCGTAAAAAAATATATTTTTTGCTACTTGAAGGATCTTTCCGATCAGTCATTGTAAATTTTTTGTTAGGCTAAACCCTAAATAAGGTTAAATTTGCAGATTGTTTAAATTTACACACCCTAACTAGCGCACATGCAATTTACTGCTCTTCAAATCGGGCAATTACTAAATGGAACCATTGAAGGCAACCCGGAGGTGGCGGTAAGCAGTGTGGCTAAAATAGAGGAGGCGGAAAGCGGCTCGCTTTCCTTTTTGGCTAATCCGAAATATGCGCCTTATTTGTACACCACAGGAGCTTCCATTATCATTGTTAATGAAGATTTAAACCTTGAAAAGCCTGTTTCGGCAACTTTGATCAGGGTAAAAGATGCCTACAGTTCATTTTCTGTTCTCCTGGAGGCGTATAATCAGGCAAAATTGGATAAAAGCGGGATTGAAGAACCTTGTTTTATTCATCCAAGCGCCAAAATTGGAAAAAATGTATACATCGGGGCCTTTACCTATATCGGGGCCAATGCAGTAATTGGTGACCATACTAAAATCTATCCGCAAACGTATATAGGTGATATGGTGAAGATCGGTGAAAGCTGTACGCTTTTTGCCGGAGTAAAAGTATACCACGAATGTGTTATAAGTGACCGGGTTACCATTCATTCCGGAACCGTGATCGGCAGCGACGGATTTGGCTTCGCTCCGCAAGCAGATGGTAGCTATAAAAAAGTGAGCCAAATTGGGAATGTGGTCATTGAGGATGATGTGGAAATTGGTTCCAACAATTCCATAGACCGGGCTACCATGGGTTCTACCATTATCCGTAAGGGAGTAAAACTTGATAACCTGATTCAGGTAGCCCATAACGTGGAAATTGGCAGCAACACCGTAATAGCCTCACAAAGCGGTATTTCAGGTAGTACCAAAGTAGGAGAAAATGTAGTAATGGGAGGTCAGGTGGGTACCGTTGGGCATATTTCTATTGCCAAGGGCTCTCAAATTGCTGCTAAAACTGGTATCAACCGCAGTTTGGAAGAAGAAGGTAAAAAATGGGGCGGGATGCCGGTAACCACATTTAATGAAAATTATCGCTCGCAGGTGGTCTTCCAACGCCTGCCCGAACTCGAACGAAAACTGGAAGCACTGGAAAAAGAATTGAAATCATTAGTAAACCGGGATGATGAATAAAACCATTGCCTAATTACTAAATATAAAAATGAACACGAAACAAAGAACACTTAAATCGGAATTCACGCTTTCGGGGGTGGGTTTACACACCGGAGAAGCGGTAAATATTACTTTCAAGCCGGCACCCGAAAATCACGGGTTTAAATTTTCGAGGGTAGATTTGCCCGGAAATCCGGTAGTGGATGCCGATGTAGACAATGTTACCGACACCTCAAGGGGCACCACCATCACTCAAAATGGTGCAAGTGTAAGCACTGTAGAACATGTGCTTGCTGCTTTGGTGGGTGCCGAAATCGATAATGTAATGATGGAATTGGATGGGCCGGAAATACCGATCATGGATGGTAGCTCTATTGAATTCATCGAAGCCATCGAAAAAGTGGGCTGTTTGGAGCAGGGGGCCGATCGCGAGTATTACACCATTCCTTCAAACATTCATTATTCAGAGCCTGAACGTCGGGTAGAAATGGTGGCTATGCCTTTAGATGACTACCGTTTCACCTGCATGATCGACTACAACTCTCCTATCTTGGGGAGTCAGCATGCAGCCATCACCAATTTATCTGAATTTAAAAAAGAAATTGCTTCTTGCCGCACCTTCTGTTTCCTTCATGAATTAGAAATGCTGCTCGATCACAACTTGATAAAGGGTGGCGATTTAAACAATGCCATTGTGGTGGTAGATAAGGAAGTTAGCCGCGAAGAACTGGATCGTTTGGCTAAACTTTTTAATAAGGAAGATATCGATGTGGCCCGCGAAGGTATCCTGAATAATATTCAACTGCGCCATCAGAATGAGCCGGCACGACACAAACTGCTGGATATGATCGGCGATTTGGCTTTAGTGGGCGTTCCACTTAAAGGACACATCATGGCAGCCCGTCCGGGTCATGCAGCTAATGTGGCTTTTGCCAAAAAAATTAAGGCACAAATCAAAAAAGAGCGTAGCAAAAAAACTACCCCGAAATATAATTTGAATGCCGAACCGGTGTACGACACTACGCAGATCATGAATATTTTGCCTCACCGGCCACCTTTCTTGTTAGTCGATAAAATTCTCGAACTATCAAAAAATCACGTGGTAGGTGTGAAAAATGTGACCATGAATGAGCCCTTTTTTGAGGGACACTTTCCCGGCACCCCAGTAATGCCAGGTGTGTTACAAATTGAGGCGATGGCACAAACGGGTGGAATTCTGGTGCTGAACACAGTTGATGACCCAGAAAATTACCTGACCTATTTTCTGAAGATAGAACAGGCTCGTTTTAAAGAAAAGGTATTACCCGGAGATACGCTGGTGTTTCGTTGCGACTTAATTACTCCGATCAGAAGAGGGATTGCACAAATGAAATGTATTGGAATGGTGGGAGATAAAGTGGTGGTAGAAGCAGAGCTGATGGCTCAAATTTCCAAAAAACCAAATTAAAACAATGATTCAACCGTTAGCCTACATTCATCCGCAGGCAAAAATTGCTGATAATGTCGTAATTGAACCTTTCGTAACCATTCATAAAGATGTAGTAATTGGCGAGGGAACCTGGATTGGCTCCAATGTGACCATTATGAATGGTGCACGTATTGGCAAGAACTGCCGTATTTTCCCGGGTGCTGTGATCTCCGCTTCTCCCCAGGATTTAAAATTTGGAGGGGAGGAAACCCTGGCAGTTATTGGTGATCATACCACCATCCGCGAATGCGTAACCATTAACCGTGGTACCAACGACCGAAAAGAAACCCGAATTGGAAACAATGTATTGCTGATGGCCTATACCCACGTGGCACATGATTGTATAGTGGGTAATAACTGTATACTGGCAAACGGAGTACAATTGGCGGGTCATATTACTGTAGAAGATTATGCCATCATTGGTGGTATGAGTGCGGTGCATCAATTTGTTTCTATTGGCGCTCATGTGATGATCTCCGGTGGATCTTTGGTTCGGAAGGATGTTCCACCCTATACCAAAGCTGGTCGTGAACCACTTTCTTATGTTGGTATCAATTCTGTGGGTTTGCGTCGCCGAGGATTCAGCTCAGAAAAAATCAACGAAATTCAGGATATCTACCGTGTTTTATTTTTAAAAAACAGCAATACCACCAAAGCTTTAGACATGGTGGAAGCAGGTTTTAAACCTACCGAAGAGCGAGATGAAATTGTGAATTTCATTCGTAACTCTAACCGTGGTATCATGAAAGGATTCGGCAACGGTTAATCGTTCTATGGAAATCATTCTCGAAAATATCGGTCGCCGTTTTAATCAGGAATGGATTTTCAGATCATTAAACTACCGCTTTGAGCAAGGTCAGTCATATGCCATTTTAGGCGCCAACGGTAGTGGTAAATCAACACTTTTACAAGTTTTGGCGGGCAGTCTCTCTGCTTCTGAGGGTTCTCTCAATTATCAATCAGGGCAATCTAAAATAGAACCGGATGATTTTTACGAACATATATCCATTTCTGCGCCTTATTTAGAATTAATTGAGGAATTTAGTTTGACAGAGATGATCGATTTTCATTTTCAGTTCAAGCATTACCTCCCGGGGTTTGATTCTCAAGAAATCATTCGCATTCTAGATCTGAAAAAAGTAGAAAATAAAGCGATCCGGTATTTTTCTTCGGGCATGAAGCAACGCTGCAAGCTGGCTTTAGCCGTATTTACAAATACCCCGGTCTTACTTTTAGATGAACCCACAGCGAACCTGGATAAACAGGGAATAGAGTGGTATCAGCAATTAATGGCCACTTATACAAAAGAACGCCTGTTAATCATCTGCTCCAATCAGGAAGAAGAATACCAATGCTGTACACACCAGCTCAAAATTTCAGACTATAAAAAGTTCAGGGGCCTGCAAGGATAAAATTCCAATTGGGGTTGTTATTAAAGAAAAAACAAGCTACCTTTGCGGCACGAAAACGGGTACCTATTTGAGTACAAAAAAGCTGTTTTATGGCAAAAGCATCAGAAATTAAAAACGGAAATATTCTCAGATTCAATGGAGAATTGGTAACGGTTGAAGAATTCATTCACCGTACCCCGGGCAACTTGCGTGCCTTCTATCAGGCCCGTATGCGTAACGTTAAAACCGGTAAATTAGTAGAATACCGCTTCCGTACTGATGAGGAAGTAGAAATTTGCCGCGTAGAAACCAGCGATTATCAATACCTGTATCCCGAAGGAGACAACTTCGTGATCATGGATAACAATACTTTCGAGCAATACAGCATTCCTAAATTCTTGTTTGGCGATGCCGCCAGATTTATCAAAGAGGGAATGAATGTGATCGTTGCTTTCGAAAGCGAAGAGCCGATCATGGCACAAGCCCCAACCAGTGTGGAATTGGAAATTACTTATACAGAGCCAGCCGTGAAAGGTGATACTTCTACCAATGCTATGAAAAACGCCACCGTGGAAACCGGTGTTGAGATCCGCGTTCCTTTGTTCATCAATCAAGGTGACAGAGTAAAAGTGGACACCCGTACCGGAGATTATATCGAGCGGGTGAAATAAAGATCTTTAATTAAGTTTAAGGTTTAGGTTGATTATGATGACGGTCTTAGAGAAATCTGAGGCCGTTTTTTTATTTTTAGACCAATGGATCGCATGAACAAGAGTGAAGCCCGCCAGCATTTCCTGAATTTGCGGCAGGCTTTAACTACCAAAGAAGTAGAAAAAATGGACCTGGAGCTGCTGGAGCAATTCCAGCAACTGGACCTACAAGCTGTAAAACATCTCCATCTCTTTCTGCCCATCTTATCCAAAAAAGAAATCAATACCTACCCGGTGGCCGATTGGCTCAGAGAACAGCACCCAGAAATTCAGCTGATCTTGTCTAAAAGCAATTTAGAAACGCACAGCCTTAGCCACTATATTTGGGATGAACAAACTCAGCTGGCTGAAAACCGCTGGGGAATTACAGAACCGCAAGGTGGACAAGAGATCAACGCCAGGGAAATAGACCTGGTTTTGGTGCCACTGCTGGCCTGCGACAAACAAGGACACCGTGTTGGCTATGGGAAAGGTTTTTACGATCGTTTCCTGGCTGAATGCAAGCCAAATGTTCAAAAAGTTGGACTTTCTTTTTTCGAACCAATCGATGAAATTACTGACTTAAATTCGCAAGATATCCCTCTGAATACCTGCATCACTCCTCAAAAAATTTGGGAGTTTGCTTAAAACTGGGCTTTGATAAAATCACTGATGAAACAAGCGATCAGTTTAGCCTGTAATGGTTGAGCTTCTGCAATGCCTTCGCAAATATGCAGGTAAGCAGGCTTGAAGGCCCTGGTTTGGTAGAGCATGGATCGGATGACCTCCGCAGTAAAACCGGTGGGAGATGCCGCACTTGATGCAGCATAAGCCACACTGTCCATATCTAATTCTAAACCATACACCCCCTGCACAAATTGCATGGCACGGTCAAAAGCACTGCCCGGATCGGTTTTCCAGGTCATAAAATCCTCGAAAAAAGTATAGTTTATCCTATCGGGATGGGCGTTCATCCGGTCAATGAGATATTGTGCATTATAGTTCTCATGCAGACCCCAAACAGCATATTTGTCTAAATAACCTTCTTCAAAGGCATAAGAAAAGCCATTTCCGCTGTGTCTGCCCTCCAGCTTTCTGAAATCAGCATGGGCATCCATGTTCAGCGCATTCACGGGTATTTTTTTAGTTTGAGATAAGGCCTTCAACAAGGGATAGGCATTGTTATGTCCGCCACCAATCACAATGGGCACTTTACCCGCCTCAAAAACTTGCAGCATCACCTCACACACTTTCTCATCCACACGTTCCACTAGCTTGGGTAATTCATTAATTGGAGTTTGTAAGCTGCTGAATTGTTCTTCCGTAACATTGATTTCTCCGAGTGCCACAATGTCTTCCCCACTCAACTTAGCGGTGCTTTGAATATTACAAAAAGCACGCAAAACCGCAGGCCAAGTGGTTGCGGTACCTGCTTGACCGCCGTTGGCACGCACACCTACATCTTCGGGAATGCCCAGCAAAACAAATTTTGCAGGATGGTTTCTTAGGTCCGCTAAATCGGCAACTGTACCCATTTTTTGCCCCAGTTTGTTTTCGCCTTCGCGGATATTCGTCAATGAAAGCAAATGCGCTGGGCTGGTGAAAATGATCTTATTCATAGATTGCTCCTTTAACGATCACTCGGTCAATTAAATTGCTTCCAAAAGCATAAGGCAGGTAAGCCAAAGAGGGTATCGGTTTGGTAATAATGAGATTGGCTGCCTTGCCCGGAGCGATACTGCCATAATTAGCAACCAGTTCCATGGCAGCCGCACCATTCAGTGTAGCGGCATTGATGGCTTCTTCTGGCAGCATTTTCATGCGCATACAGGCCAAGGAAAGGACCAAGTTCATGTTACCCGAAGGGGAAGAACCCGGATTAAAATCGGATGCCAAGGCTACAGCAACGTTATTGTTTATTAGCTCACGAG
Organism: Sphingobacteriaceae bacterium; assembly: GCA_947459195.1. Lineage (GTDB taxonomy): Bacteria > Bacteroidota > Bacteroidia > Sphingobacteriales > Sphingobacteriaceae > JAIPAN01. The sequence continues at coordinate 10,858 of CANHCS010000034.1, read as the reverse complement.
CATTAGCAAATGGGATGTTCAAAAACAAAGAGCAGTTGGGTAGCAATGTGGCGATGGTATCACTTTTTGACAATGCCGCAAATGCCGCATCATTCATCATTTCCAAATGATCAACCGACAATGCCTGATGTTTCACCGCCAGCTCAACGGCACCGCTGGCAGAAAGTTGGTTAGCATGGATTTTAGCTTTTAAGCCATGTTTTTCACCTGCCTCCAATAGTTGGCCGGTTTCTGCCAAGGAAAAAAAGCCTTGCTCACAAAACACATCGATATAATCGGCGAGTCCCTCTGCTGCAATTTGAGGCAATATTTTATTGATCAGCAGATCAATATATCCCCCATGATTGCTTTTGTATTCTTGAGGATAAGCATGTGCACCCAAAAAAGTGGCTTTTACCGGAATAGGTGATTTTTCTTTCAGCTTTCGGATCACACGCAACATTTTCAGTTCGGACTCGTGGCTCAGTCCGTAGCCGCTTTTAATTTCAATAGCTCCGGTTCCCAAACGAATGAGTTCCTCCAATCGTAGCCAGGCTTGTTGAAAAAGGTCTTCCTCGATGGCAGTCTGTACTTTGCTTGCCGAGTTCAGGATACCCCCTCCGGCAGCGGCAATTTCTTCATAGCTCTTTCCCTTGATCTTCATCACAAACTCTTCTTCGCGGCTGGCCGCAAAAACCAGATGAGTATGTGAATCGCACCAGGAGGGAAGCAGGCAACCCCCATTGGCAGAGATCTGCTCGGTTGATTCGGCTAATTCAGGCAATTGAGCCATCGGACCAAATGACTTGATCTTTCCATTCTCGAGCAAAATCCAGGCATTTTCTAAAACGGGTAAATTGGCCATTTCGCTACCGCGAAGCTGGAGCACTGCTGCAGGATGCAATCCAGCCAATTGGGCAATATCTGTAATGAGCAGCGATTTCATATTTATATATCCAGCTCCAATAAGACCGGGCAATGGTCAGAGTGTTTGGCATCGGGCAAAATTGCTGCCCGTTTCAAATGTGCTTGTAATTCTTTACTGGCGAGGTGATAATCGATGCGCCAACCCAGGTTCTTGGCCCTGGCGCCGGCACGGTAACTCCACCAGGTATAATGGTGTGGCTCCGGGTTAAAATGCCTGAAGCTGTCTACAAATCCGCTTTGGATAAAGTTTTCCATCCACTCACGCTCTTCGGGTAAAAATCCGGAAGAATTGGCATTTGATTTGGGGTTATGGATATCGATGGGTTTATGACAAATATTGTAATCTCCCGAGATGACCAGTTTGGGATAAGCCCATTTCAACTGATCGATGTATTGTTGAAAATCATCCAGGAAGCGGTATTTAAATGCTTGTCGCTCATCACCACTTGATCCCGATGGGAAATAAGTACTCATCACCGATACATCCTCAAAATCGGCCCGAATAATGCGGCCCTCACGATCATAATCGTCCATTCCAGATCCAAATTCCACATGTTTCGGCGTGATTTTGGTCAAGATAGCGGTGCCGCTATAGCCTTTCTTTTCAGCCGGATACCAGTAATGTTCGTAGCCCATCTGCTCCAACACATACAAATCGGCGATCTGCTCCGGCGTAGCTTTGATTTCCTGCAGACAAACCACATCGGCCTGTGTAGCCTGTAACCAGGCTAACCAGTTTTTGCTTAGAGCAGAACGAATACCATTAACATTGTAGGTGATTATTTTCATGGTTTAGTGGCCAATCCGAATGTTTTTTCTAGTTTACGGGCTTCTTTCTTTTTCAACAAGGTCACTTCCATGCGTACATCTTCCACCGGGCGGTCTGCAGGACCGGTTTTAACGGCTGCGATCGTATCGATCATCTCCACTCCTTGAATCACCTCACCAAAAACGGTATAGTTTTGGTCCAGGTGAGGAATACCGCCCATGGTTTTGTAAACCTCCCGCTGCCAGGTAGGAATTTTCCGACCTTTTAAACGGGTTTCTTCCAAAGTATTTAATTGTTCATCTGTAAAAACTTTGCCTTGTGCCAAATAAAATTGGCAAGCACTCGAAGCTTTTTCCGGATTATTATCTCTCGCTGCCGCGATGACTCCTTTCTTGTGAAACAAACTGTCACGGAACTCCGCAGGAACAGTATAGCCTAAATCGCCATCGCCCAAAGCCTGACCAGGTTTGGCGGTTTTAGAATCCGGATCACCTCCCTGAATCATGAAACCCTGAATAACCCGGTGAAATAAGGTGCCGGTGAGATTTCCATCTTTGGTAATCTTTACAAAATTATCTCGGTGTTTGGGCGTTTGGTTGTACAACATCACCACACATTCACCCTTTTCGGTTTTTATTCGTACAAACTGGTGTCTAGGCTTGGCTGCATGAGCCGCCATGGCTAACAACAACAGGGTGGATAAAAGGAGTTTTTTCATTGATTTGATTTTTATCGAATATAAACAATTAGAGAGCTTCGAAATAACTAACAACGAGAGATTTGATGATCATTTCTTGTTCTAACAAGGTATAAGCCGGAATGGGTTTCACCAATTTCCAATGTGGCCATCCATCTTGATCCAGGCCTTCTAACTCATAAAAGCCCATTTCGCTAAATAAACGACAAGTGGCTATGTGCATCAGCTCTTCTTTTTGTCGCTTACTGAATTTTTGGGGACCAAGTCCCAATTCCTGCACTCCAATTAAGAACAAAATGACCTTGAGGTCTGGTTTTTCTGAATCAAAATCCGCTGCCAATCGGTTTTGTAAGACGGAAAATTTTTGATTGATCTCGGCTGGCTTCATCGAAGTCTTTCTTTGATATCCAACTTGAACTTACGGGCAGTATCCTGTGCAATATCATAGCCTGCATCCATATGTCTGATCACGCCCATGGCTGGATCATTATGCAATACACGTTTAATTCTGCGTTCTGCATCAGCCGTACCATCGGCTACGATCACCATACCGGCGTGGATAGAATACCCAATTCCTACGCCGCCGCCATGGTGCAGCGAAACCCAACTGGCACCACCCGCGGTGTTGATCAGAGCATTCAAAATTGGCCAGTCAGCCACCGCGTCCGAACCATCTTTCATGGCTTCGGTTTCACGATTGGGTGAAGCCACTGAGCCGGTATCCAAATGGTCGCGACCAATAACGATGGGTGCTTTTACCTTTCCTTCGGCGACCAGTTTGTTGAAGGCCAATCCGGCTTTTTCGCGTTCTCCCTGACCCAGCCAGCAAATTCGGGCCGGTAATCCTTGGAAAGCAATGCGCTCTTGTGCCATGGTAATCCAACGACGCAAACCTTCGTTCTCTGGAAATAAATCTAAGATTACTTGATCAGTTACCGCAATATCTTGCGGATCGCCGCTGAGGGCAGCCCAACGGAAAGGGCCCTTGCCTTCGCAAAACAAAGGACGGATATAGGCCGGAACAAAGCCCGGAAAATCGAAAGCATGTGTTACACCGGCTTCCAATGCTCTTCCTCTTAAATTATTACCATAATCAAAAGTGATGGCGCCTCTTTTCTGCAATTCCAACATCAACTCAATGTGTTTGGCCATGGTGGCGTAAGATCTGCGGGTATATTCTTCGGGGTTTTCCTCCCGTAATACCCCGGCTCCTTCAACAGATAATCCTTCCGGGAAATAGCCGATCAGCGGATCGTGGGCAGAGGTTTGATCGGTCAATACATCTACCGTGATATTACGTTCAATTAATCTATTCAATAATTCAACCGCATTAGCTACCACCCCTATAGAGAGTGCCTTTCCTTCTTCTTTATATGTCAATGCCCGATCAATGGCTTCATCAATATCAAAACATATTTCATCGATGTAACGGGTTTCCAATCGTTTGCGAATTCGCCACTCCTCCACTTCGGCCGCCAAACAAACGCCTTCATTCATGGTAATGGCCAAGGGCTGGGCACCACCCATACCACCTAAACCGGCTGTTACTGAAATGGTGTGCTTCAGACTGCCGCCAAAATGCTGGCGGGCCACTTCGGCAAAGGTTTCAAAGGTGCCTTGTACAATTCCCTGTGAACCAATATAGATCCAGGAGCCGGCTGTCATTTGACCGTACATCATCAATCCTTTATCCTCCAGCTCATCAAAATGTTGCTGTGTGGCCCACTTGGGAACCAATTGTGAGTTGGAAATCAATACTCTTGGGGCATCTTTGTGAGTGGGCAAAATACCCACGGGTTTACCCGACTGGATCAACAGGGTTTCATCTTCTTCTAAGTCTTTTAATGCCTTGATGATCAGTTCCAACGACTCCATATTTCGGGCGGCCTTACCTCTTCCACCATAAACGATGAGATCTTCGGGACGCTCTGCTACCTCCGGATCCAGGTTATTGAGCAACATGCGAAGTGCCGCCTCCTGCACCCAACCTTTGCAATTTAATTGGTTTCCGGTGGGCGTATTTCGTTTAGTAAGATCCGTAGTGTGCATAGTCATGGGTATTTCTTTTGTTAAGGTTCGAATTTAGTCATTTTGATGTTTTCATTAACTTTACCTTAGTCAAAAATGATAAATACAGGAAAATACCTCCTTAAGGGTTTGGTTTTTTTTCTTTGGGTGTGTTTTACAGCATATACCATCCCGTAATTAGCCATTTTAAAAATTCCAGTTTTTTAAGAGAACCCTGGTTTAAGTGTTGCATAATTATTGTAAATTATAAGATATGTTCACAGTTCCTTACCTACACCGGATCCTTATAATTATTGGGATGGGTATGGGGCTGCTTTCTCATTCTAAAAATTCAAGTGCCCAAGCTTTTCTCTTGCCCGAACGACAAAAAAGAGAAATCATCCCGTTTAAGCTGATCAAAAACCTGATCGTTGTTCCTGTTTATATCAATGAATCGGGGCCTTATAATTTTGTACTCGACTCCGGGGTGGGGGTGTTGTTAGTGACCGATTACCAGCTATCTGAACAACTACCGTTAGAAAATCTAAGAAATATTAAGATCACAGGCTTGGGCAACAACCCCGATCTGGATGCATTTATTTCCCCTCCCCTTAACCTTAGTTTAGGAAAGGCACATGGAAATTACATTCCGGCCGCCATTCTCAAAAATGATGTTTTTAACTTGTCTGAATATGCCGGTATGCCCATTCATGGTTTACTGGGTTATGAGTTTTTTAATAGTTTTATTGTGCGCATCAACTATGTTGATCAACATTTAACCATTTACCCGTTTTCCGAGGAATACATCCCCCGTAAGGGGCAAAAAATTCCCATCAGCATTGAACAGCGTAAGCCCTATCTTGAAACCAACCTCGTGTTAAACGATGGTAGTGAAAAGCGGGTTAAACTCATCATTGATACTGGCGCAGGGCATCCGCTTTCTCTTGAAAATGAAAACGGCAAGCCTTTTCAAATACCGGACGAAAATATTGCAGGCAATTTGGGGGTGGGTTTAGGTGGGCCCATAGAAGGTTATTTGGGTCGGATTCGATCATTAAATATGGGCAAGTTTAAATTGTTGGGGGTCATCAGCGCATTCCCAAATTATGAGGATTTAGCAGCCAAGCTTACTCTTGTTGAACGCAATGGTAATTTGGGAAATCAACTTTTGAAAAGATTTCAGGTGGTTTTTGACTACAGCCGGAATAGCATGTATGTGAAACCTTCAGGGTTTTTTAAAGAAAAATTTGAACACGATATGAGTGGTTTGGAGCTGGTTAGTGCTGGTCCGGATTATAAAAGAGTGATTATTAGCAGAGTGGCGGCTGGTTCTCCTGCAGAACTGGAGGGACTGGAATCGGGTGATGAAATCATCGCTATTAACTTTAAGCCGGTTTCGGAGTTTAATGTCAATGAAATCGACAATCTTTTCAAATCGGGCAATGAACGTAGTTATTTGTTAAGTATCCTTCCAAAAAACAGCGATAAAACCAAAAAAATACTTTTTACACTCAAAAGAAGGATCTAATTGTAGCACAAAAGCTATATTTACTTTACAAGCAAATCCTTTTTAATGAGAAATTTCGTTTTCGTTTGGGTTGCTGCCATCGGATTGACAGTAAACCTTTATGCACAAAAAAGCAAAACCGCCTACACACCAGCCCAGCTCCGCTTAGAGAGCTTTAAGCAAAGGCAAGAGCTGGAAAAAAACAGTTTATTAAATCAAATTAAGTTCAGATCGGTGGGACCCACCATCATGAGTGGCCGTGTGGTAGATATAGATGTGAATCCTCATGACCCGACTAATTTTTATGTGGCTTACGCCTCCGGCGGATTGTGGATCACAGAAAACAACGGTATCTCCTTTAAGCCCTTATTCGATCAACAAGAATCCATGACCATCGGCGATATTGCAGTTGATTGGTCAGCTTGGACTCCTGAGAGTAAAAAAACAACCATTTGGGTGGGAACAGGGGAAAATAATTCCAGCCGTTCATCCTACTCTGGGACCGGTATTTATAAAAGTACCGGCGGCGGAAAGAGCTGGGAAAACATGGGTTTACCGGAGTCACACCATATCGGAAGGGTGATTCTTCATCCTAAAAACAGCAATACTCTTTTTGTTGCCGTTTTGGGTCATTTGTATTCTCCAAATAAAGAAAGAGGTGTTTACAAAAGTACCGATGGTGGTAAAACCTGGAAATTAACACTTTCAATAGATGAAAATACCGGTGCCATTGACCTGGTGATTGATCCCTCGAATCCGGAAGTGCTTTATACCTCTATGTGGCATCGCCAGCGTAGGGCCTGGAATTTTGTGGAAGGCGGAAAAACCTCCGGTATCTATAAAAGTACGGATGGTGGCGAATCGTGGACACTGATCAGTGGGGGTAGCAGTGGTTTTCCGGAAGGTGAGAGTGTGGGCCGTATCGGTTTAGCCATTTACCCAAAATCGCCCAATATGATTTATGCCATTTTGGATAACCAGGGTGCAAGAGCAGAAGAAAAAACTGAGAAAAAAGACGATTACAGTAAAGATACTTTCAGAAATATTCAAAAAGAGGCGTTTTTAGCTCTGGATGATGATAAGCTAAATGCCTTTTTAAAAGAAAACAGATTCCCGGCAAAACATACTGCTCAATCGGTGAAGGCTGCTGTTAAAACCGATCAATTAAAACCGATAGCTTTAGTAGAATACCTGGAAGATGCGAACGCTTTAATGTTTGGCACACCCATCATTGAAGCGGAGGTTTACCGCAGTATGGATGCGGGTAAAACCTGGACAAAAGTGAACACCATGGACCTTAGAGGTTTATACAATACTTACGGATATTACTTTGGTCAGATTACGGTTTCACCAAGCAATCCAGAGAAAGTTTATATCATGGGAGTTCCGATTTGGAAATCGACAGATGGAGGAAAAACCTTTCAATCTATTGATGGGGAGAACGTACACTCCGATCACCATGCGCTATGGGTGAATCCTAAAAAAGAGGGTCACCTGATCAATGGAAACGATGGTGGGATTAATATTTCTTACGACGACGGGAAAACCTGGTTCAAAGCCAATACGCCTGCCGTTGGACAATTTTACTCAGTAAACGTTGACATGGCCAAACCTTACCGTGTTTATGGTGGATTACAAGACAATGGGGTTTGGGTGGGCCCATCTACTTATAAAGCAGGTTATGGCTGGTATGATGGGGGTGAATATCCTTACAAAATGTTGAACGGAGGAGATGGCATGCAAGTGGCCATTGATACTCGTGACAATAATTTGGTTTACACCGGATCTCAATATGGTTTTTACAATCGGGTAAACCAGCAAACCAAAGAACGTTTACCCTTCCAACCAAAACACGAATTGGGAGAAAGACCTCTGAGATGGAACTGGGAATCGCCGGTACATCTTTCACGCCATAATCAGGATGTGGTTTATTTCGGTTCTAACAAATTCCATCGCTCCATGAACAAAGCGACCGACTTCATCACCCTTTCGGGCGATTTGACCAAAGGTGGCAAACCGGGCGACGTAGCTTATGGAACTTTGACCACGATTGAAGAATCTCCACTTAAATTCGGACTGATTTATGTGGGTTCTGATGATGGATTGATCCATGTGAGTAAAGACGGCGGATATAATTGGACTCGGATTTCTGATAAATTACCACAAGACCTGTGGGTTTCGCAGGTGTATCCTTCTGCTTTTGAAGAAGGAACGGTGTATGCCTCTCTGAACGGTTACCGCAACGATGATTTCAGTGCATATGTTTATAGATCAACCGATTACGGACAAAACTGGACCCGGATTGGTAAAAACCTGCCACTTGAACCGGTGAATGTGATCAAAGAGGATCCTAAAAACAAAGGCTTGATTTATGTTGGAACAGATCATGGGCTGTACGCCTCACTGGATCGTGGAGAAAATTTTATGCGCCTGGGTAGCAATTTGCCTGCGGTAGCGGTTCACGATCTGGTGGTGCAAACCCGCGAACAAGAATTAGTGGTAGCCACTCATGGCCGATCGCTGTACATTGCCAGCGTGAAAGAGCTACAGCAAGTGAATGCTGAAATGCTTGAAAAATCAAGCCACCTATTTGAACTACCAAGCGTTTCTTTTAGTACTTCTTGGGGGCGCAAATTCGGAGAAAATGTTTTTGAACCGCAATTACAAATACCTGTTTACAACGCAAGTGCCGGAAAGCTTGGCTTAAAGATTAAAACCGAGGGTGGATTAGAGCTGAAGAACGAAGAGATCAAGCACGAACGGGGTATTCATTATATTAATTACGATTTAAGCGTTGCCGAAAACACCTTAAAAGCCTATCAAGAAGAATGGAATAAAGCGAAAAGAGGAAATGTATCTATCGCTGCCAACAAAAAAGCTTACTTACAAGCTGGCAAATATGTAGTGGAATTAACCAATGCTGCCGGTGAGCGGTTCACACAAACACTTACGATCAGCAGCCCCGGAAGAGGTCAAATAGGTTTTGAGCCCGAAGCTGAAAGCGAGCCCGAAGAACCGGGTGAAACCAAATAATCACTAAATTGAGCACTGTAACTTTACTGTTAAAGTGGTATATTAAAACACGCAAAAATTATATTTGTTAACACAACCAAAACAAAAATTCATGAAGAAACTTTTTCAAAAAACAGGGAACTTAATGTTGGTATCCCTGATGGTATTTTGTTCGGCTGGTGCTGCATTTGCACAGAAAAAGGGTAAAACCCCGCCTGCGCAAGCTGCACCCCCGGCTCCAGTTGCTCCGGCTGCAGCAAAGCCCGGAATGAAACCTTACAAAGATGTGATCACCGAAAAGGCGAAAACAGACAAGGGGTTATTTAAAGTACACCAGTTAGATGGTAAATATTTTTATGAAATCCCAGATTCTCTTTTTGGAAGAGAAATGCTCGTAGTAACCCGCTACACCAAAACCCCTCCGGTAGATGGTACTTATGGCGGCGAAGAGTTAAACGAACAGATCTGGAAATGGCAAAGAAAAGACAAGCAGGTTTTCATCAGAATTCCTTCTTATCGTAACATCGCTTTGCAAGGTACCGATATGTACCAGTCGGTAAAAAACTCGAATTTGGATGCTATTTTAAGTGCTTTTGAGATTAAAGCGATCAATAAAGATTCTAATTCGGTAGTAATTGATGTAACCGAGTTGTTTACTAAAGATGTATTATCACTTGGTTTGCCAAGCAATGTGCGTACTCAGTACAAAATATCTGCTTTAGATGAGACTCGTTCATATATCGACACCGTTAAGAGTTTCCCGATCAACGTAGAGGTGCGTACCTCTAAAACCTATCGTGCTGCCGAGCCTCCGGGCGATAGAACCTTAGGTTCTGTTACGGTGGAAATCAGCAACTCAATGTTGTTGTTGCCTAAAGTTCCGATGAAACCACGTCTGTCTGATGACCGCGTTGGGTTTTTCTCTCAGGCACAAACCGACTACGGTATCGATGCCCAAAAAGCAACCGTAACCCGTTATGCCCGTCGTTGGAGACTGGAGCCAAAAGATAAAGCCGCTTATTTAAGAGGTGAATTGGTTGAGCCGGTTAAACAGATTGTTTACTACCTTGACCCAGCTACTCCACAAAAATGGCGTCAGCATTTAAAAGATGGGGTGAACGACTGGAATGTTGCTTTTGAAGCCGCTGGCTTTAAAAATGCCATTGTTTGTTTAGATCCTCCTAACGATCCAGATTGGAGCCCTGAAGATGCTCGTTACTCGGTGATCCGTTATTTCGCCTCTAACATTCCTAACGCATACGGTCCGCATATTGCCGACCCAAGATCAGGTGAGATCATGGAGTCAGATATCGGTTGGTACCACAACGTAATGAACCTGGTTCGTAACTGGTTCTTTATTCAAACTGCGGCAATTAATCCGGAAGCCCGTTCTCCTAAATTTAAAGATGAGATCATGGGTAAATTGATCCGCTTTGTTTCTTCCCACGAAGTGGGCCACACATTGGGTTTACCGCATAACTTTGGTTCAAGTGTAGCTTATCCGGTAGATTCTCTGCGTTCTCCATCCTTTACCAAAAGAATGGGCGGAACCGCTCCTTCTATCATGGACTATGCCCGTTTCAACTACATTGCCCAGCCGGGTGATGGAGATGTGGTATTATACCCTGGTATTGGTGAGTACGACAAATGGGCTATCAAGTGGGGTTATACCTGGTTTGATAACAAAACCGCGGATGAAGATGCTAAAATCTTAAACAAATGGACTGTTGAGAAAGCGGGCGATCCACGTTATTTCTATGGACAACAAACCGGTAACCCGATTGATCCAAGAGCACAATCAGAAGATTTGGGTAATGATGCCGTTAAAGCTTCTACCTACGGTATTGCCAACCTGAAACGCATCCTTCCTAATATCGAAAAATGGACCTACGAAGAAGGAAAACCATATGATAATTTAAGAGAGCTTTATGGTGAAGTATTATCACAATGGAGCCGCTAC
>CANHCS010000033.1 GCA_947459195.1 Sphingobacteriaceae bacterium | reverse complement strand
TTTTGGGGTTGCAAAAGTATCTTTTTAAAATCAATTTGGGAAATAAATTGCCGATTTTTTTAGACCAAGTCCTTATGAAACAAATACTAAGCTATTTTTGCATTCCCAATCAGGGCTTTAATCTATAAAATGCAGTTTGGTAAAATCATAATAGACTGGTATCAGTATCATCAGCGTGATCTCCCTTGGAGGAAAACCACCGATCCCTATGTGATCTGGCTTTCGGAAGTAATACTTCAACAGACCCGGGTAGAGCAGGGAATGCCTTATTTCCATCGATTTTTGGCTCATTATCCTACTGTGGCAGATTTTGCCAAGGCCGATGAAGGAGAGATCTTAAAAGATTGGCAGGGTTTGGGTTATTATTCCCGGGCCCGAAACATGCATTTTACGGCCAAATTGGTGATGCAGGAATATGCTGGGGAATTTCCGAAGTCTTATTGCGAACTGATCAAACTCAAGGGGGTTGGAGAATATACGGCTGCGGCCATTGCCTCCTTTTCAAATAACGAAGCTAAGGCGGTGGTAGATGGCAATGTATTTCGTTTGCTCTCGCGATATTTTGGTATGGATGTGCCTATCAATAGCACAAAAGGTAAAAAGTTATTTTTCGAACTCGCCAACGAGCTTATCATTCCTGAACAGGCGGGCTTGTACAATCAGGCAGTGATGGAATTTGGTGCTTTACAGTGCAAGCCGCAAAATCCAAATTGCGCCAATTGCCCGCTTATGCTTTCTTGTGAGGCATATAAAACCAATCAGGTGGCAAATTTGCCTGTAAAGCTCAAAAAGCTAAAGATCCGAGAACGTTATTTCAATTATTTCGTTTTATCTCAAGATTCATCCGTTTTACTGTGCAAAAGGGGACCCCAAGATATTTGGCAAAACTTATACGAGTTTCCTTTGTTGGAAAGTACAAAACTGCTCACACCTGATGAAATTGTACTCGATGATGGTTTTATTCAACTTTTTGGTAAGCAGGTTACATTTAAGTCTTTGCACGGACCGGTCAAGCACTTGCTTACCCATCAAAGGCTGTATGCCCAGTTTTTTGAGCTCGAGATCAATCCTAAAAACATCAATCTTGAAGAAAATTGGCAATGGATTGATAAAAATGAATTAGAAAATTTCGCAAAACCGAAATTAATTTTTGATTTTTTGGTAAACTTTTTTAAATTGAATTGAAATTATATTAATTAAAAAGATACATGTCAGGAATTAATAAAGTGATATTGGTCGGACATTTGGGCAAGGACCCGGAAGTGCGACATTTAGAAGGTGGAGTAAGCGTGGCCAGTTTCCCGCTCGCCACTTCTGAAACCTATACTAAGGATGGCAAAAAGGTTGAACAAACTGAATGGCACAATATTGTAATGTGGCGGGGCTTGGCCGACATTGCCGCTAAATACTTACAGAAAGGTAAGTTGGTGTATATTGAAGGTAAACTCAGGACCCGTTCGTTTGAAGATAAAGAAGGGAACAAGCGCTACACTACAGAAGTAGTGGCTGAGAATTTTACCATGCTGGGCCGCAAGAGCGATTTTGATGCCAATGGTCAGGGTACAGCAAAAGCTGAGGAAGAGCAAGCAGTAGATTTTGGTGAAGCCAATCCGGATGATGATTTGCCATTTTAAAATTGAGGTTAACAAAAAAGCCTCCGATCATCGGGGGCTTTTTTTATGAAAGGATTGCTCTTTATTTCTTCGTCTCCATATAATCCAGGGTCAGGTTGGTTAATGCTTTAACACCCAGTGTAAACCCACTTTCATCAATAAAAAAGTCTGGGGTATGGTGAGAAGCCGTTTTACGAGGATCTTGGCCTTTAGGCATGCCCCCTAAAAAGAAATACAAACCGGGAACTTTTTCCTGGAAAAACGAAAAATCTTCTGCCCCGGTGGTGGCAGCTTCTAAAACTACATTTCCTGTTCCGGCAGTTTTCTGTAAGCTCGGTAACATTTTGTTGGTGAGTGCCGGATCATTATAAGTAACCGGATAGTGGTGGCTAAATGGAATTTTAACCTCGGCAATCGCACCATTACTTTCTGCGGTTTTAGTTGCAATGGTTCTCACCCGGTCAATGATTAATTTTTCGTCTTCTTTGCTTAGGGCACGAATTGTTCCCAGCAGTTCAGCCTGCTCGGGAATAATGTTTGATCGGTTACCACCTTTGATCAAACCAACGGTTACTACGCCGGCATTGTGGGTAACGTCTAAATTTCTGCTAACTACGGTCTGTAGGTTATTGATAATTTGTGCCAAGGTTACAATCGGGTCTACTGCATCCCAAGGTGCTGCACCGTGTGCTTGTCTTCCTTTAACCACAATTTGCATGTCGTTTACGGCAGCCATGGTGCCTCCAGGTCGGTAAGTCAATTTACCCACCTCAGTTTGTGCATTGATGTGTAAACCGAAAATAACGTCTACTTTAGGATTTTCTAAAACACCTTCTTTCACCATCTGCTCGGCACCACCAACTTCACCAAATGGAGGACCTTCTTCTGCCGGTTGGAAGATAAATTTTACAGTTCCTTTCAGGTCTTTTTTCATTCCTGAAAGTACCTCAGCAACACCCATTAAAATTGCGGTATGCGAATCGTGTCCGCAGGCATGCATCACACCTACCGGTTGTCCGTTGTAAGTAGATTTCGCTTTAGAAGCAAAAGGCAAGGGAACCCTTTCTGTAACTGGAAGTCCGTCCATATCGGCTCTCAAGGCAACTACAGGTCCGGGTTTTCCACCTTTTAAGATACCAACTACACCAGTTTTAGCAATGCCTGTTTTTACCTCTAGACCTAATGATATGAGGTGTTTGGCGACAATTTCGCTGGTTCTTAATTCATTATTGCCCAATTCGGGATGCTCGTGGAAATCGCGGCGCCAGGCTATTACTTTATCTTCAATCTGATCGGCAGATTGGCTGGCTTTGGCTTTCAATGCGTCATTTTGAGCAAAAGCTGAAAAAGAAACACCAAGCAAAATGAATATTAAATTTCTTTTCATGTTTTGGTTTGATTAGATGTTAAATGTAAAAAATCTGCATAAAAAAAGCCCCGTTTTGCGGAGCTTAATTTTTTATGAACCTAAATTGTTACTTATAGGTTCGTTTTGATGTTCAATTCTTTCAATTGTTCCTCCGAAATGGTGGATGGCGAATCGATCATTACATCACGGCCCGAGTTATTTTTAGGGAAGGCAATTACGTCACGAATGCTATCTAAACCGGCAAGGATGGATACCAAACGATCGAAACCGAAAGCGATACCGCCATGCGGAGGGGCGCCATATTCAAAAGCTTCCATTAAGAAACCGAATTGTTTTTGTGCTTCTTCTTTGCTAAAACCTAAATGCTTGAACATTAAAGCTTGCAGTTCGCGGTCGTGGATACGGATGGAGCCGCCACCAATCTCGGTACCGTTGATCACCATATCGTAGGCATTGGCTCGTACTTCACCCGGTTTGCTGTCCAATAGAGGAATATCTTCCGGTTTTGGTGAAGTAAATGGATGGTGCATAGCATGGTAGCGGCCACTTTCTTCATCCCATTCCAAGAGCGGGAAATCCAATACCCACAGTGGTGCAAAGGTATTTTTATCGCGTAAGCCTAAACGGCTACCCATTTCCAAACGAAGTTCGTTCAATTGTTTACGCACTTTTTCGGCAGGGCCAGCCATCACCAACATCAAATCGCCGGCTTCGGCACCAAAAGCGGAAGCCCAATTTTTCAGGGCATCTTCGCTGTAAAATTTATCTACTGATGATTTTAAAGTTCCGTCGGTATTGTAGCGGCAATACACTAGTCCGGTAGCACCCACCTGCGGGCGTTTCAAAAAATCGGTCAGTTCATCCAGTTGTTTGCGGGTGTATTCGGCACAACCTTTTGCATTTATTCCCACAACTAGTTCAGCGCCGTCAAAAACAGGGAAATCAAAACCTTTCACTACATCATTTAGTTCAACAAAGGTCATCCCGAAACGGGTGTCCGGCTTGTCCGATCCGTACAAGCGCATGGCATCGGCATATTGCATGCGGGGTACTTCGCCAAGGTCGATGCCTTTTACGTTTTTGAATAAGTTTTTGATGAGCCCCTCGAATACCTTCAGGATATCTTCCTGCTCGATGAAGGCCATCTCGCAATCTATTTGGGTAAATTCCGGCTGACGATCGGCTCGTAAATCTTCATCGCGGAAGCATTTCACGATCTGAAAATAACGGTCGAAACCCGAAACCATCAGCAACTGCTTAAAAGTTTGCGGCGACTGTGGCAGGGCGTAAAATTCGCCCGGGTTCATGCGGCTAGGCACCACAAAATCGCGGGCACCTTCGGGGGTAGATTTGATCAGTACCGGCGTTTCCACCTCAATAAAATCCAATCCATCTAAATAACGACGAACTTCTTGTGCCATTTTATGGCGCAGCACCAAATTATTTCTTACCGGATTGCGACGTAGATCCAGATAGCGGTATTTCATCCGCAGGTCTTCGCCGCCATCGGTTTCATCTTCAATTAAAAAAGGAGGCAGTTTGGCCGGATTTAAAATGTCCAACTGGCTTACCTTAATCTCAATTTCGCCAGTGGCGATCTTGAGGTTTTTGCTCGAACGCTCAATCACGATCCCGCTTACGCTGATTACGAACTCACGGCCCAGTTCGCGGGCTTTTGCACGTAAATCAGCATCATCAACCGAATTAAAAGCTAATTGAGTGATGCCGTAACGGTCGCGGATGTCTACAAAAGTCATCCCTCCTAAATCACGCGATTTTTGTACCCACCCAGTTAGGGTAATTTCTTTCCCTAAATCTTTAATGGTTAACTCTCCGCAAGTATGTGTTCTGAGCATATATTGTATCTGAACTACAAAAGTATTATTTCTGACATAAATCAGACGCTGCAATCGAAATTTGAGCTAATTTTGCGCCATCATTCAGGGGTGCCTTGTTTCTTGTAAACACAAAAACGGGCTGAGATTATACCCATTGGGAAGTTTGGAGTTCGCAGTTAAGAGTTTAGAGTTAAAAACGACTCAAAACTCACGACTCAAAACTCACGACTATTCCAAGCACCTGATCCGGGTAATGCCGGCGTAGGGAGAGGTAAAAGTTAAGGTTTACTGTCCATTAACCCCTTTTGGGCAGCGGTTTAACTCAATAAAATCAAAATGAAAAAAATTGGAACAATTGTATTTATGGCAATGTTTTTGCCTATTTGGGCGTGGGCACAGTTTAGCTTAAGCGGGAAAATTACGGATGGCACAGAGCGCAGGGCGCTTGCCGGGGCAAGTATCAGTTTACAAACTGGGAAAACCCTAGTGGCTAATAAAAATGGCGAGTTTGTTTTTAGCAATCTTTCTGCGGGCAATTATGTAATCAAGGTCAGCTTTGTAGGTTACCAGCCGATTGAAAAAGCTGTTTCATTGAATGGAAATACTGAATTAGAACTGAATTTAATTCCATTAACACTCTCAGGTGATGAAGTAATTATCCGTTCCACCCGGGCATCTGACCAAACGGCAACTACTTATCGTAATTTAACAAAAACAGAGATTGAGAAAAATAACTTTGGGCAGGACCTGCCCTTTATCCTCAATCAAACGCCCGGCGTAGTGGCTACTTCAGATGCTGGAGCCGGTGTGGGTTATACGGGTATCCGCATCCGTGGTAGCGATGCTACTCGGATCAACGTGACTTTGAATGGTATTCCGTTCAATGATCCGGAGAGTCAGGGGACATTTTTTGTCAATCTGCCCGATTTTATTTCTTCGGTAGACAATATTCAGGTGCAGCGGGGAGTGGGTACTTCCACCAACGGAGCTGGCGCTTTTGGGGCAAGCATCAATTTACAAACTACTACCCGTCGCGATTCAGCTTATGCTGAATTGAACAATAGTTTTGGTTCCTTCAACACTCAAAAAAATACCGTAAATCTGGGTACCGGGCTCATTAATAATCAATTCACCTTCGATGGCCGGCTGTCCAGGATTCAATCTGACGGTTATATTGACCGGGCTTCATCCGATTTGAAATCTTATTTTTTGAGTGGAGCATGGTATGGCAAAAATTCACTCATTCGTGCCAATGTATTTTCCGGAACTGAAAAAACTTACCAGGCATGGAATGGGGTGCCTGAATCAGAATTAGCGAACAACCGAACTTATAACATGTTCACCTACGATGATCAAACGGATAATTATACCCAAGATCATTATCAATTATTGTACACTCATCGTTTTAACGATCAAATTTCGGTTAATGGCGCTTTTCACTACACTTACGGCCGGGGCTACTATGAAGAACTAAAAGAAGGCGAAGATTTTTCAAAGTATGGATTTGAACCCATCACCATTGGTGGCACTGCGATCAATCAGACCGACCTCATTCGTCGCCGCTGGTTAGATAATCATTTTTATGGCTTAACCTACAACCTTACTTATCAGCCAAAGGCTGGCTTGGAAGTTGTTTTGGGCGGTGCTTACAATGAATATGATGGCGATCATTTTGGAGAAGTAATTTGGGCACAATATGCTTCTCAGAGCAAAATTCGTCACCGTTATTACGATAATAATGGCTTTAAACGAGACTTTAACATTTATGGTAAAACCACTTACCAGTTAGGCAAATTTGGCTTTTATACCGATTTGCAATACAGAAGGGTTAGCCATGACTTTGTGGGTTTTGATACCAACTTGATCAATTTGGAGCAGAATGTTTTATTTAACTTTTTTAATCCTAAAGCAGGTTTAACCTATCAGTTAAATAATAATGATCAGCTATATGCTTCAATAGCTGTAGCTAATAAAGAACCCAACCGCGACGATTTGGTTAATTCCAGCCCCAGCAGCCGTCCACTATCGGAAAGACTGACGGATTGGGAATTGGGTTATCGAACCAAAAGAAGCGATTTTCAGTTCGGAATGAATGCTTATTTCATGGATTATAAAAACCAGTTGATTTTAACCGGGGAGATCAATGATGTGGGTGGATACACCCGTCAGAACGTGGCAGACAGTTACCGTCTAGGTTTGGAAATAGATGGAAGCTGGAAAATCAATACTAAATGGAATTGGGCAGCCAATCTCGCTTTGAGCAGGAATAAAATAGAACATTTGACAACTTTTACAGACAATTACGATAATGCTACTCAGCAAGCAAACACCTACCATCAAACTAACATTGCTTTTTCTCCAGGCTTTGTAGCATCCAGCGAATTGGCCTATACGCCTGTTAAAAGTCTACAAATTGCCCTCATTAGCAAATATGTGAGCGATCAGTTTTTGGATAATACTTCCAATAGTAATAGAAGCTTGCATGCCTTTTTTGTGAATGATTTGAGGTTATCTCATCAATTCAAATGGAAATCTGTAAAGCATATCGGGCTGAATCTATTAGTGAACAATATATTTAATACGCTTTACGAGCCTAATGGTTATACTTTCAGTTATATTTCAGGCGGACAAGAAACTACCGAGAACTTTTATTACCCTCAGGCAACACGAAATTTATTGGTTTCATTGAACATGAGGTTTTAATTAATCAGCAGGGATGACGATATTTGCATAATTTTTAAATCAATGACAAAATATTTTACCCTCCTCATTTGTTCGTTTTTAAGTCTGACTGCATGGGCACAGAAAAATTCGAAACCCATTGCTGAATTAAAGCGACCTAAACTAGTAGTTGGCCTGGTAGTCGATCAAATGCGCTGGGATTACCTCTATCGCTTTTACAATCGTTTTGGAGAAGGTGGATTTAAAAGATTATTAACCGATGGATTTTCTGCCGAATATAACCACATAAATTACGCGGCAACGGTAACTGCTCCCGGACATGCCAGTATTTATACCGGTTCAGTACCTTCCGTACATGGTATCACAGAAAACGATATGATCGTACAATCTAAAATGCAACACATTTATTGTGTGGCAGATAGTACGGTGAAATCGCTTGGCGGTTCACAAAAAGCTGGGAAAATGTCGCCTAAAAACCTCTTATCTTCTACGCTTGGAGATGAGCTTAAAATGGCCACTAATTTTAAATCCAAAGTAATTGGGATTGGGCTGAAAGACCGTGGAGCCATCTTGCCTGCAGGGCATGCCGCCGATGCAGCCTATTGGTTTGATGACCAAAATGGGACCTGGATCACCTCTACTTATTATATGAATAATTTGCCGGCCTGGCTACAAACATTTAACGAGCAAAAAATCGCTGAAAAATATTTAAAACAAGACTGGCAAACACTTTATCCGATAGAAACCTATACCCTGAGTTTAAAGGACGATAATGCATTCGAACGAAAGATCAAAGGCACAACAGCACCTACTTTTCCTGTTAAAACTTCCGAATTGTTCAACAAGGATTGGGGAGTAATTAGGACTACGCCCTTTGGGAATACTTTTACCCTCGACTTGGCTTTGGCAGCCATTGAAAATGAGGATTTAGGCCATGATGACATTACCGATCTTTTAGCCATTTCTTTTTCATCAACCGACTACATTGGCCATGATTTTGGCCCGAAATCTATTGAGGTGGAAGACGCTTTTCTCCGTTTAGACCTCGATTTGGCGAAGCTTTTTCTGTATCTCGATAAAGAGATCGGCAAAAATAATTATACCGTATTCCTGAGTGCAGATCATGGTGGTGCGGAGAATGCCTCCTATTTGAGAGAAAATAAAATTCCGGGAGGTCTGTGGCCAGAAAGAGAAATCGGTAAAAAGCTCAATGCACATTTAGAGCAGCAATTTGGTCAAAAAGGCTTGGTTTTCAATTTTGACAATTATCAGGTAAGTTTTAACCATGCCATGATCAAATCTTCGGGCTTAGATGAAGCGGCAATCCGCCAATCGTGCATCAGCTTTTTGGAGAAACAAGAAGGCGTAGCTTATGTGATGGATATGCGGAACGCTGGACTTGATGCCATTCCTCAGACCATTAAAACCCGACTGGTCAACAGCTATCACCCCGACCGAAGCGGATCCATTTTTGTGGTGCTCCATCCGGGTTGGTATCACGGCACCGACAAAACCGGGACGACTCATGGTACTTGGAACCCATACGATTCGCACATTCCTCTGATTTTTATGGGATGGGGGATCAAACCGGGTAAAATTAGTCGGCCAACCTATATTACCGATATTGCGCCCACCATTTCCACCTTATTGCATATTCAAACTCCGAGCGGTGCCCTTGGTGTCCCAATTACTGAAGCTTTGAAATAACATGTCTTCGCATCACATCGTTCGCGAAAAACA
Organism: Sphingobacteriaceae bacterium; assembly: GCA_947459195.1. Taxonomy (GTDB): domain Bacteria; phylum Bacteroidota; class Bacteroidia; order Sphingobacteriales; family Sphingobacteriaceae; genus JAIPAN01. The sequence continues at coordinate 14,736 of CANHCS010000033.1, read as the reverse complement.
AGAGCCGGCATTGCTCATCATGGATCTCCAGGGATTCTCTGCCGAAAATCTGGGTCAATTGCTCGAATGGAGTCCTACCGTATTGGTCAACGAATCTGTTTATGAAATAGCCGATAGCATGGGCATTAAAATAGACGGGCTGCTCACGAGGGATCCCAATTTTGATGTGCAAGAGCATACCCTGATTATTTTAACTGATACCGAACCCCTGCAAGATGCACTTAAATATCTGGTGGGGCAAGGCTATCCGGCAGTAAACATCATCGATCAAACTTTTGCGATGAAGGATTACGCCTTTTTTGTTGATCACATCAATCTGGTCATTTTTAATCCACATCAAAAAATATTCCCCGTTAAATCGGGATTTAGCAAATGGCAAACTGCTGCAGAAAAGATTCACATTCTCCACGAAGTAAAACATCTACAAACGGAAGGCTTAAAACAACTGGATGCCCATACCTGGATGACGGAAAAAGATGGATTTTACGCTTTAGAATTTGATCAACCTTATATTTTTATTGCTGAAGAGATATGAGTTTGCAGATCAGAAAAGCAAGCCTGGAAGATATACCAGTAATTAATCGTCTGGCCGAAGAAATTTGGTGGCCCACCTACCGGGATTTTATTTCAGAAGATCAGATCCACTTTATGTTAAAGGAGATGTATTCGGCAGAGGCCCTAGAAAAGCAACTGGAGGAAGGAGTTACATTTCTGATGGCGCTAAGAGCTGATATTCCTGTTGGCTTCGCCGGATTCTCTCAAACCGATGAAGCTGAGCAGATCTTTAAACTGCATAAATTGTATGTACTGCCTTCAGAGCAGGGCAAAGGCACCGGAAAAGCTTTGGTAGACGAAGTAAGCCGATTGGCCAAAGCTGATGGCGGTAAGATGCTAGAGCTAAATGTAAACCGGGGCAATAAAGCCCAGCATTTTTACAAAAAAATAGGGTTTGACATTCATCAAACCCTGGATATTCCTTACCATCACTTCGTGCTGAACGATTATGTGATGCGAAAAAATCTTTAATTGTCACCCTGAGCTTGTCGAAGGGTGATGTTCATGCTTCGACAGACTCAGCATGACAAAAGCTTACAACTTCGGTATCCTTTTCGGTGCATCCTTCCCACTCACAATACTTCTTGAACTCAAGGCAATCGCCTTGATGGTGGCTGTAATGTTCTTTACATCCAGGCTCTCCACTTCGTCATTAACCGAATGATAGAGTTTATCAATATCGATCTGGTCAGTAGAGATGGTATGTGCAGGAACGCCCAATGCCGCTAAAGTGGCATTATCGCTGCGGTAGAACAGGTTTTGCTGCGGGTATGGATCCGGATAGAATTTAAAATCGGTGCCTTCCAGGTTTTTTTGCAGGATCTGTCCGAAATCAGAACGCTCATAGCCGGTAATAAAGGCATTGTTCCTGCCGAATTTAGATTCCTTACCAATCATCTCGATGTTGAACATGGCCACCACCTCATCCGGGTTCAATTGCTCGGAGAAGTATTTGGAACCGAAACCGCCAATTTCTTCGGCCGTAAAGGCCACAAAAATTAAGGTGCGTTCGTTATTGTTCGCTTTCTTGAAATATTTGGCCAGACTGATGACCGCGGTGGTACCCGACGCATCGTCATCGGCGCCATTGGCGATGGAATCGCCTTCCACAGCTTTTATAATTCCCAAATGGTCGTAATGACCTGAAAAAACCACCAATTCATTCGCTTTTGATTTACCCGGAATGACTCCGGCCACATTGAATAATTGGCTTTCTTCGAGGGTGTTTTTAATCGCGATTTGGTATTGAGTAGCCGGACTCTCCGCCAGAATAAATACCACGGAAGTTGTTTTGGGTTTTATCACTGGCCGTTGGCGCAGGCTGGACTCACGGATTCTCTTAAATAAATCGGCATATTGCGGATTTACCCAGACTATGGCCGATTTATTGGTCCTTAACATTTCGCGATAGCGATTCGCGAAGTTGGCACCTGCTTCAATATTCATTTGCTCGATGCCGCTGCCTTCGTTCCAGTTCAGCTCGGCCTGATCAGTGCTGGCCATTACTTTTTCAGCCGGAATAGCTTCTCCATTAAGGCTGACCGAAACCGTTCCCGGTTTAAAGCGGTTGATGCTAAAACTCTGGCGATAGCCTTTTTCGGTAGGTAGGGGCGCCAATCCGATCTTTTTAAATTCATTTTCGATGAACTGAGCGGCTTTTTCAATACCCTGCGAAAAAGTTGCACGTCCCTGCATCTCATCTGATGCCAACGTTTTAATAATGCGGCCTACTTCTTTTTCTTTAATCTGATTGATATTCTGGCCGAAAGCGCTCAGCACCAACAAAATCCCAGCAAGGGAAAGGGATAATTTTTTCATGTTAATTTTTGGATAAAAAGTCCTGGTAAGCTAAAGCAATACCTTGTTTGAGTTCAATTTGATGTTTCCAGCCGAGACTGTGTAATTTAGAGACATCCATTAATTTTCTTGGCGTGCCGTCGGGTTTGCTGGTATCGAACACCAGTTCGCCCTCAAAACCGATTACTTCCTGGATCATTAATGCTAACTCTTTGATCGAGAGGTCTTCGCCCGTGCCGATATTGATCAGGTTAGGTTCATTGTAAGTCTCCATCAGGAAATAGCAGGCGTCTGCTAAATCATCGGCAAATAAAAATTCCCGTTTTGGCGAGCCGCTGCCCCAAATGGTCACGGTTTGCTCGCCTTTGCTTTTAGCTTCATGAAACTTACGGATCAAGGCCGGCAACACATGAGAATTTTCCGGATGGTAATTGTCATTATAGCCGTATAAATTGGTGGGCATCACCGAAATGAAATTGCAGCCATATTGATCGCGGTAGGCATCGCATAGTTTGATGCCCGCAATTTTGGCAATGGCATAAGGCTCATTTGTCTGCTCCAGTGGTCCGGTGAGTAAGTATTCTTCTTTTAAAGGCTGCGGGGCCAGTTTGGGATAAATACAGCTGCTGCCTAAAAATAGTAGTTTTTTGACGCCATTCTGGTAAGCCGAATGGATCACGTTGTTCTGGATGGCTAGGTTTTCGTATAAAAAATCGGCCCGGTAAGTATTGTTGGCCACAATACCGCCCACTTTGGCAGCGGCCAGAAATACATAATCCGGCTTCTCGGTCGCAAAGAAATCGGCTACTGCCTGTTGATTGCGCAAGTCCAGTTCTTTAGAGCTGCGGGTAATCAGGTTGGTATAACCTTCTTGCTCCAATTTTCTCAAAATAGCCGAACCCACCATCCCACGATGTCCGGCCACAAATATTTTCGCGTTTTTTTCCAATTGGTATAGATATGCCTTCAAAGATAAAACTATTTTTGTAGCCCTAAACCGAACCATGGGTAAAGATAAACTACGCCGATTTGCCGAAATTGCCACCTTTTATAATGTGGTGGAATTGGAGGCCGGGCAGCCTTTTAAAGGGGACTGGAGTGCGAAACAATTTAAGAATGACCAACCGCTCATTTTAGAGCTGGCTTGTGGCAAGGGCGAATACACCGTTAATCTGGCCCGTTTTTTCCAGGAAAAGAATTTTATCGGAATTGATTACAAGGGCAACCGCATATGGCGGGGGGCGAAAACTGCTTTGGAAGAAAATATCTCCAATGTGGCCTTTTTGCGTATTCAGATCGAAAATATCTTGGACTATTTCGGCGAAGGCGAAGTGGACGAGATCTGGATTACTTTTCCCGATCCGCAGCCACAGATCAGCCGGGAGAAAAAACGCCTGACTTCACCCCGTTTTTTAGAGAAGTATAAGCAGATCCTCAAACCGGGTGGGCTCATTCATCTCAAAACCGATAACGATGGCCTGCATGCTTATACTGCCGAAAAAATTGAGGAACTGGGCCTAAAATTATTTGCACGTACCGAAGATTTGTACGCTTCCGACCTAGTCGATGACATACTTTCCATTAAAACCTATTACGAAAAAAAATACCTGGCCCACGAAAAGAACATCAATTATCTTAAATTTAGTTTTTGATGGACAGAGCCGATTTTTTTGAGCAGGTGTATCAGGTGGTCCGCCTGGTTCCAAAAGGTCGGGTGACTTCGTACGGTGCCATTGCCCAATACTTGGGTGCCAGAACCGCCTCGCGGATGGTGGGTTATGCCATGAATGCTTCGCATACGGCCGAGCCGCCGGTGCCGGCCCACCGGGTAGTGAATCGGAATGGCCTGTTAAGTGGCAAACATCATTTTCCATCCGCTACCGCGATGCAGGATGCACTCGAAAAAGAAGGAATAACAATAATTGATGACCAGGTACAGGATTTCAAAACCTTGTTTTGGGATCCGAACACAGAATTAGCTTTATAAATTATGGGAAAATTAGTTGAAGAATTCAATGCCTACCGTACCCGGATGAACGACCGGATCATGGAATCGGCCAATACCAATATCAAGCGTTTTTTCGCTTTAGATACCACCACCTATGCCGATGGTGCCCTGGATGTAAAAACCAAGGAAATGCTGGGTTTGGTTGCATCGATGGTGCTGCGTTGCGACGATTGCATCCGTTATCACTTGGGTAAATGCCATGAGGCTGGTGTAACTCACGATGAGATGAACGAAATCTTCATGATCGCCAATTTGGTGGGCGGCTCCATTGTGATTCCTCATTACCGCCGGGCAGTGGAGTATTGGGATGAACTCAATGAGTCAATGAGCTGATTTGTCAATTTGTCAATCATTATAATTAACAAATTGGCGAATAGACAAATAGTCAAATTTTAGCTAACCCTGATATGGCAGAGAACGCTACTCGTTGCAGCTGGTGCGGCACTGACCCGCTTTATGTGAAATACCACGATGAGGAATGGGGCAAACCGGTGTATGATGAACGTACGCTGTTTGAGTTTTTGGTGCTGGAAGGTGCACAGGCGGGCCTGAGCTGGGTCACCATTTTACGCCGACGGGAAGGTTACCGAAAAGCCTTTGCCGATTTTGATCCTGCCAAAGTAGCTTTGTTTACCAAATCAGACGTGGAACGACTGATGCAGGATACCGGTATTATCCGTAACCGCTTAAAAATCCAATCGACCATCCGTAATGCTCAGATTTTCTTGGAACTCCAAAAAGAGTTTGGCAGTTTTTCTAATTACATGTGGGGTTTCTTGCCCGATAAAAAGCCCATCTTGAATAACTGGAAATCTTTAAAAGAAGTGCCTGCCCGTACCGAACTGTCGGATAAAATTGCCAAGGATTTGAAGAAGAGAGGTGTGAAATTCTTTGGCACCACCATTTGCTATGCCCATATGCAGGCTACCGGCATGGTGAACGATCATCTGGTCGACTGTATTTGCCGGCAATAAATCCCGCCTGTTTACTTAAATTTGAAACGCTGGTCCCATCCAGCGAAAGCTGTATACATGAAAAAATTATTTCTTTTAGATGCCTTCGCCCTTATTTACCGGGCGCATTTTGCATTGAGTAAAAATCCCCGTTTTACCGCTTCAGGACTGAACACTTCGGCGGTGATGGGTTTTACCAACACCTTGCTGGAGGTACTCAAAAAAGAAAAACCAACGCATATGGCCGTGGTATTCGATACTTCGGCCCCCACCGAACGGCATGTGGAATTTGAGGCTTATAAAGCGCATCGCGAAGCCATGCCTGAAGATCTGGCGAAAGCCATTCCCTATATCATCCGTTTGATCGAGGGGTTCAATATTCCGGTAATTACTTCGGATGGCTATGAGGCCGATGATATTATTGGTACGCTGGCCAAAAAAGCCGATTTAGAAGGATTTACGGTGTTTTGCATGACGCCCGACAAAGATTTTGCCCAATTGGTATCCGAAAATATTTTCATCTACAAACCCGCCCGAATGGGGAACGATGTAGAGATTTTGGGCGTGAAAGAAGTGTGTGAGAAATGGGAAGTGGAACGTGTAGAGCAAGTTATCGATATTCTAGGTTTATGGGGCGATGCCGTGGATAACATTCCGGGGATTCCGGGGGTGGGTGAGAAGACTGCCAAGGCGCTCATCAAGCAATATGGCTCGATGGAAAACATCATCGCCAATAGTCATGAACTCAAAGGCAAGCTGAAAGAAAACGTAGAGAATTTTGCAGAGCAGGGCTTATTGTCCAAAAAGCTGGCCACCATCATTCTGGATGCACCGGTGGCTTTAGACCCGGTTTCCTTACTAGTCGAACAGCCAGATCGAACAATTCTGGAACCGCTCTTTGCGGAGCTGGAATTCCGTACGCTGGGCCGCAGGGTTTTTGGTGAAGATTTTAGTGTAACTGAATCGCGACCCACTACTGCTGCTCCGGTACACCATGCCGGCCAAACTGATTTGTTTGGTAATCCGGTGGACGCCGAAAAAGTAATTGCCAAGCAGTTGCATTTGGATGAATTTGATCTGCCAGCTCCAGTTGCCGCCAAGAATATTGAGAATACTCCACATACGTATCATCTGGCTGATACGGCCGATAAAAGAGCGTCCCTGATCGCTTTGCTGAATCAGCAAAAAGAAATCTGTTTTGATACCGAAACCACCGGAACTGATGCGAATAATTGCGAATTGGTAGGTTTTTCGTTTGCGGTTAAGCCAGGTGAAGCCTGGTATGTGCCGGTATCGGCCAACCAAGAGGAGTGTCAGCAAGTAGTGAACGAATTCAAAGCTGTTTTGGAGAATGTATCGATTGCCAAGATTGGGCAGAACATCAAATACGATATCCTGGTATTGAAATGGTACGGTGTAAGTGTAAAAGGTACATTGTTTGACACGATGCTGGCGCATTATATCCTCGATCCGGACAGCCGCCACAGCATGGATATTCTGGCGGAAAATTATTTGGGTTATTCGCCGGTTTCGATTACCAGCCTGATCGGTGCCAAGGGCAAGAATCAGGGTAATATGCGGGATGTGGAACTGGAAAAAATTAAAGAATATGCTGCAGAGGATGCAGATATTACTTTACAATTGAAGCAGGCTTTTGAGCCGATGCTGGCGCCGGTGAATGGGGATAAATTGCTCCAGGAAATGGAGCATCCGCTGATCTATGTGCTGGCCGACATGGAACGTGAAGGTGTAAAAGTAGACCGCCAAACCCTGCAGGATTTTTCTAAGCAATTGGAAACGGACATTGCCCAATTGGAGACCAGAATTTATGAAAAAGCAGGCGTAAAATTCAACATCGCCTCGCCGAAACAATTAGGCGAAGTATTGTTTGATAAATTGCAATTGGATCCGAAGGCGAAGAAAACCAAAACCGGTCAATACCAGACCGGGGAAGATGTGTTGCTGACCCTGGCCCACAAGAGTGATATTGTGCAGGATATCCTAGATTTCCGCCAAATGCAGAAATTGAAATCCACATATGTGGATGCCCTGCCGCAACTGATCAACCCGAAGACCGGCCGCATCCATACTTCCTATAATCAGGCGGTAGCTGCTACGGGCCGTTTGAGTTCGAACAACCCGAACTTGCAGAACATTCCCATCCGCACCGAACGTGGGCGGGAAGTACGTAAGGCTTTTATCCCGAGAGATGATAACCATGTGATCCTCTCGGCAGATTATTCGCAGATTGAATTGCGTTTGATCGCTGAGATCAGTCAGGATAAAAACATGCTGGAGGCTTTTGCACAGGGGCATGATATCCATACCGCTACGGCAGCTAAAGTATACGGTCTGCCTTTAAGCGAAGTAAGTTCTACGCAACGCCGCAATGCCAAGGCAGTGAACTTCGGTATCATTTACGGGCAGTCGGCTTTTGGACTTTCGCAAAATTTGGGAATTCCGCGTAAAGAGGCTGCCGAGATTATCGAGAGTTATTTTCAGCAGTATCCTGGTATCAAGCAGTACATGCAAAACACCATGATCTCTGCCCGTGAGAAAGGCTATGTGGAAACGATTATGGGTCGCCGCAGGTATTTACGAGATATTAATTCGCAGAATGCGACCATTCGTGGTTTTGCGGAACGAAATGCGATTAATGCCCCGATTCAAGGTTCGGCAGCCGATATGATCAAGCTGGCCATGATCAAAATTCACCAGGATATCATCGACCAGAAACTGGCTTCCCGCATGACCATGCAGGTGCATGACGAATTGGTGTTTGATGTGCCCAAGGGCGAAGTGGAAGCGATGAAAGCCATCATTGTGAACCGCATGAAAAATGCCATGCCAGTGGCCGTTCCTATTGAAGTAGAGATCGGTCAGGGGAATAACTGGCTAGAGGCACATTAAATAACAAAGCCCCGGTAAAGGGGCTTTGTTAATCTTTTTTCTTTTTGCTTGATCAAAAAGGAAACAAAAAATCAAGACAAAACGAAGCTTCCACCCACAGGCCATACTCCCGCCCCGCCGTTTTGTCGGCCCAAGGCTTTCGTTTTAAATCTTTGTCATGCTGAGCTTGTCAAAGCATCTCGTATTACACTTTGACGGGCTCAGGGTGACTTAATTTATTATTTCTTCCAAGTCAGGCCCATATTGTAAAGCATGAAGGCCCATTTGTCGGCGGCTTCTTCAATGATTTTAGAAGTAGGCTTACCTGCTCCGTGACCGGCATTGGTTTCAATGCGAATTAAGCCCGGTGCATTGCCAGCCAGATTTTCCTGTAAAGTAGCAGCAAACTTGAAGGAGTGTGCGGGTACTACGCGGTCATCGTGATCGGCGGTGGTAACCAGCGTAGCCGGATATTTGGTACCCGGTTTCAAAGCATGTAGCGGAGAGTATTTCTTCAAGTACTCGAACATTTCCTTAGAATCTTCGGCAGTACCGTAATCGTAAGCCCATCCCGCCCCGGCGGTAAATTTATTGTAACGGAGCATGTCCATTACGCCCACGGCTGGGAAAGCTACCTTGAACAGTTCAGGACGTTGGGTCATGACCGCACCTACCAATAATCCTCCGTTTGAGCCGCCCGAAACGGCCAGGTATTCTTTGGAGGTATATTTATTGGCAATCAAATACTCGGCTGCCGCGATGAAATCGTCGAATACGTTTTGTTTGTTCATTTTGGTCCCTGCTAGGTGCCATTTTTCTCCATATTCGCCGCCGCCACGCAGGTTAGGTACGGCATAAATTCCGCCTTGCTCTAACAAAATGATGTTTGAGGTGCTAAAGCTTGGGGTTAAGCTCACGCTAAAGCCACCGTAACCATACAGCAGGGTAGGGTTTTTGCCATTCAGTACCGTACCCTTTTTATAGGTGATGATCATAGGCACTTTCGTACCGTCTTTAGAGGTATAAAACACCTGTTTCGATTCGAAATTCTCAGGATTAAATTTCACGCCTGATTTTTTGTAAAGGGTAGATTTCCCACTTTCGATATCGTATTTGAAAATTGTAGACGGATAAATGTATGAGGTGAAACTGTAATAGATTTCCTTGTCGGCATTCTTACCGCCAAAGCCTGAAGCTGAACCCACACCCGGCAGTTCGATGGTACGCTCCAGTTTGCCATCCCGGTCAAATTGCTGCACCATGGAGGTGGCATCTTTCAGGTAGCTGGCGAACAGCTTGCCTCCGGCGGTACCCACATTCAATACATTTTCTGTTTCAGGAATGAGGTCTTTCCAGTTCTCCGGTTTCGGATTGGCGGCATCTACGGTAACCACACGGTAATTAGGTGCATTTAAATTGGTATAGATGTACAATTTGCTGCCCACATTGTCGATGATGCTATGCTCCTGATCCATGTTACTCACCGCTGTAACGATTGGGGCATTTAGGATACTCAGGTCTTGGAAATACAATTCGTTGCCGGTGGTGGAATTGGCCGCAGTGATCACCAGGTAGCGTTGATCTTCGGTGAGGTAAGCCCCAATGTAACGACGAGGAGTTTCGGCCCCGCCGAAGATGAGTTTGTCTTCGCTTTGTTTGGTGCCCAGCTTGTGGTAATACAATTTATGGTATTGGGTCAATCCCGAAAGGGCACTTCCTTCCTTTGGTTTGTCGTAGCTGCTGTAATAAAAGCCTTCATTGCCTTTCCAGGCCAGGCCTGAAAATTTTACATCGATCAGGGTGTCGCCCACTTGTTTCAGGTCGGCAGTTTGCAGCACCACTACTTTGCGCCAGTCTGAACCGCCTTCTGAAAGCTGATAAGCGGCCATGCTACCGTCTTTGGTAAATTCGATACCGGCCAGCGAGGTGGTGGCATCTTTAGAGAATTTATTTGGGTCTAAGAATACTTCGGGCTCCGATTCGTCTTTCTGGCGGTACAAAACCGATTGGTTTTGTAAGCCGTTGTTTTTATAGAAATAGGTAAAGCCGCCTTCTTTAAATGGGGCGGAGAATTTCTCGTAGTTCCAGAGCTCGGTGAGTTTATTCTGGATGTCTTTACGATAAGTGATCTTATTCAGGTAATTCTGAGTGACTTTATTTTGTGCTTCTACCCAGGCCTTGGTTTCGGCAGAACGGTCGTCTTCGAGCCAGCGGTAAGGGTCGGCTACTTTGGTTCCGAAGTAAGTATCTGTTACATCGCCTTTTTTGGTTTTAGGATAAGTGATTTTATCTGTCATTGGGGAACTGTGTTGTGCAAGGGCCCAAGTGCTGCTTAGGATGAGTAAGGAGAAAGCCGCTATTTTTTTCATGTGTTTTTTGTTTTTAATGGAATAAAAATAGTGATTTATGTGATCTGTTTAATCTCCTTTTTGCTTGATCAAAAAGGAAACAAAAAACCGAACAGCGTGAGCTCATGCGCTAAGCGCATAAATCAAGACAAAACGATGCTTCCGCCCACAGGCCATACTCCCGGCCCGCCGTTTTGTCGGCCCGACGCTCTAGATGATAGTCCAATTTAATTTTATGTAATTTTGGGTCATGCCAGCAGGTAACAAGATTTATTTCGCTTCTGATTTTCATTTGGGTGTGCCCGATTATGCTTCCAGCCGTGAGCGAGAGGATAAAGTAGTGGCTTGGCTAGATATGGCGAAAAAGAATGCCGCCGAGGTGTATCTGATGGGCGATATTTTCGATTTCTGGTTTGAGTACGATAAGGTGATCCCGAAGGGTTTTGTGCGTTTGCAGGGCAAAATTGCCGAGCTGACGGATGCGGGCATTCAGGTGACTTTGTTCAAAGGCAATCATGATATGTGGATGTTCACGTATTTTCAGCAGGAGCTGGGGGTGAACATCGTATCGGATGAGCTGGTGATAACACGTGGGGGCAAGCAATTTTTTCTACACCATGGCGACGGGCTTGGTCCGGGGGATGCGAAATACAAGATCTTGAAGCGCTTTTTCCGCAGCCGTTTCTGCCAGTGGCTGTTTGCCCGTTTGCATCCGAACCTGGGTATGGGGCTGGCGAATTACTGGTCGCGTAACAGCCGTATGGCCAATGCTAAAAAAGAGCAATTTGAAAGCGAGGATAAAGAGTGGCTGGTGCAGTATTGCAGGGAAGTGCTGCAAAAGCAACATTACGATTATTTTATTTTCGGACACCGCCACCTGCCGCTGGATATTCAACTGAATGCCAAGAGCCGCTACGTGAATTTGGGTGAGTGGATGAATTACTTTTCTTATGCGGTGTTCGACGGCGAGGATCTCCAATTGATTAAGGGGCAATAATTTTGTGCTTTTTCAGTTTTAGGTATAAACTGAAAACATATGATTGCTTTACTGGTGACAGCCGCTCTGGTTGTCGTGCTGATTTTATGGCTGATTGCCATTTATAACCGCTTGGTGGGTTTGCGTAACCGCAGAGAAAATGCCTTTGCCGATATTGATGTTCAACTGAAACAGCGTCTGGACCTGATTCCGCAGCTGGTGGCTACGGTTAAGGGTTATGCTGCTCATGAAAAGGGTGTGCTGGAGAAAGTGACTCAGGCACGTGCCGGGGTAATGGGCGCACAGGGCGTAGAGGCCAAGGTGCAAGCCGAAAACCAACTCAGCGCTGCCCTGCAGGGTTTGCGGATTACTGCGGAGGCCTACCCTGACCTGAAGGCCAACCAAAATTTTATGCAACTGCAGGAAGAGATCGCGGATATTGAAAATAAACTGGCGGCCAGCCGCCGTTTCTTTAATTCAGCTACGCAGGAGCTGAATACGGCTATTGAGAGTTTCCCTAATACCCTGATTGCTTCACGTTATGGCTTTAGCAGGCAGACTTTGTTTAGTGTGGGTGATGAAGACCGTCCGGCTATGGAGCAGGCTCCGGTGATTCAATTCTGAGCTTATGGCTTATGTGGGCTTGCAATCGCAAATCAGGCGGAATAACTGGTATTCGATCTGGCTGTTGATCTGTTTTCCGCTGGTGCTCTCGGCCCTGAGCTGGGCTTTGTTGTTTTTGTGGCGCTACCACCGCTCAAATGAGTTTGATCCCTTCAGCATCACGCAGGTGCACATTGATTTTCTGACGATCTTTCCGCTGATCTTACTGGGCGTTGGCCTTTGGTTTATTGTTGCTTTCTTTTTTCACCGGCAGCTGATTATGCGGGCAACGGATTCGAAGCCGCTTGAGCGGATGGCCAATAAGCGGGTGTACAACCTGGTAGAGAATTTGTGTCTGGCGGAGGGCATGCCCCGGATGCCACGTATTTACGTGATTGATGATGCTTCGTTGAATGCTTTTGCCAGTGGTATCCATTCGGGTAGTTATGCGATCTCTTTGTCGAGGGGGATTTTGGAAAAACTGGATGATGCGGAACTGGAAGCGGTGATTGCGCATGAGCTGACTCATATCAAGAACCGGGATACGCGGCTGCTGATTGTGTCGATCATTTTTGTGGGGATCTTTGCTTTTTTGTCGGAAATTATGTTCAAAACGATCCGTTACAAGCGGGAAGGGGGCAAGGGGGAAGGGCTTTGGTTTGCGGGGGCTATTGGTTTGAGTACGCTGGCTTATGTGGTGTCACTCCTGATACAATTGGCGATTTCGCGGAAGCGGGAGTTTATGGCGGATGCGGGTGCGGCTGAGATGACCCGCAAGCCGGAGGCGCTGGCGAATGCTTTGCGCAAGATTTCGGCCGACCCAAGGATTGAGGCCGTGGGGCGTAAGGATGTGGCGCAGTTGTTTATTGAGAATCCGCAGGAACGATCGAATTGGTTTGAACGCTTGTTTAGCACGCACCCGCCCATTGGGGAACGGATTGCTTATCTGGAGCAATTATAGCAGGGGATTTCATTTTTAAAAGTTTATTTTTGTGCCGCTTTGGGGTTTGACCACCCCGTCCCGATGTATCGGGACACCCCTCCGGAGGAGGGGAAGGTTTGGAGTTTGGGTTTAAGGTTGTGGGTTGTAAGGTTTTTTATTGAAGTAAATACCATTTGACCACCCCGTCCCGATGTATCGGGACACCCCTTCGAAGGAGGGGAAAGTTTGGGTTGCAGGAACCTGATTAAACTAAACCCGATTGGAGTGGTTTGGCCGTAGGCCAAAGGAGCGGAAAGCGGGGCTGCCGCTTGATTGAAACGGAATAATTGATTTTCTTAAAATAGATATGTTAGATAAACTGGAAGCCATTAAGGTACGTTGGGAAGAGGTGGAGCGTGAGCTGAGTTCGCCGACGGCGATGAGCGATATGAAGCGTTTTGCGCAATTGAACAGGGAGTATAAGGAGCTGACGCGGATTGTGGAAGAGTATAAGGTTTACCGCAATATGGTGAGTAATATTGAGGCGAATAAGCAGATTTTGGCGACGGAGAAGGATGAGGAAATGCGGGAGATGGCTAAAATGGATCTGGATGAGCTGCTGGAGAAAAAGGAATTGAAGGAGGAGGAGATCAGGGTGATGTTGATTCCGCAGGACCCGGAGGATGCGAAGAATGCGATTGTGGAGATCCGCGGGGGTACGGGTGGTGATGAGGCGGCTTTGTTTGCGGGTGATTTGTACCGGATGTACAGTCGTTTTTGTGAGCGTAAGGGTTGGAAGATTCAGGTGATGGATGTAACGGAGGGTACTTCGGGCGGTTATAAGGAGGTGGTGTTTGAGGTGCAGGGTGAGGATGCTTACGGGCAGCTGAAGTATGAGAGTGGGGTACACCGGGTGCAGCGTGTGCCGGATACGGAGACACAGGGCCGGGTGCATACGTCTGCAGCTTCGGTAGTAGTTTTGCCTGAGGCGGATGAGTTTGATGTGGAGATCAATATGAATGATATCAGGAAGGATCTGTTTTGTTCTTCTGGTCCGGGTGGGCAGTCGGTAAACACGACTTACTCGGCGGTGCGTTTGACGCACATCCCGACGGGGATTGTGGCGCAGTGCCAGGATGAGAAGTCGCAGTTGAAGAATTTTGATAAGGCATTGAGCGTTTTGCGGAGCCGTATTTATGAGCTGGAGCTGGCGAAGCGTAATGCGGAGACGGCGAGTAAGCGTAAAACGATGGTGAGCTCGGGCGACCGTTCGGCGAAGATCCGTACGTATAATTATCCGCAGGGACGGGTAACGGAGCACCGCATTGGCCTGACGATCTACAATTTGCCGGACGTGATGAATGGAAATATTCAGGAGGTGATTGATGCCTTGCAGCTGGCAGAAAATGCGGAAAAAATGAAGGAAGGGACGGTTGCCTAATTTTTTGATTATTATTTGCAGGCTTTAGTTTATAACGCTATATTTGCCTCACTTTTCTGAAAAAATATCGGGGAAGTCGTTCTAATAGAGATGATCTCGTAGCTCAGCTGGTAGAGCATAACACTTTTAATGTTGGGGTCCTGGGTTCGAGTCCCAGCGGGATCACTTGGTCTGGTAGTTCAGCTGGTTAGAATACATGCCTGTCACGCATGGGGTCGCGGGTTCGAGTCCCGTCCAGACCGCT
>CANHCS010000032.1 GCA_947459195.1 Sphingobacteriaceae bacterium | reverse complement strand
TGTGACACATTTTTTCAGCAATTTTTTCCAAAGAAATGAGTCCTTGTTTGTAGAACTCCAGCATAATGTTCAAGGAATGTTGCACCATAGGAGCGCCAGACATGGACTGGAAATAAGGCTTTTGTTTTTCCTCTAGGGTGTGGGGGGCATGGTCTGTGGTCACTAAATCTATTTTGTCCTCTATCAAGGCTTTTAACAGACCCTTTTTATCCTTTTCAGTCTTGATAGCCGGGTTCCACTTGATCAAAGTACCCAAGCGCTCATAATCCTTGTCGGTAAACCATAAATGATGAACGGATACTTCTGTGGTGATATTTTTTTGTGTCAGCGGGATATCGTTTCGGAATAAATGTGTTTCTGCTTCGGTTGTTAAGTGTAAGATATGAAGTCGTGCCTGGTGCTTATTGGCTATTTCAATGGCTCTTTTGGTGGCTTCAAAGCAGGCTTTTTCGCTTCTGATGAGCGGGTGACATTCCACAGGTACATTTTCACCGTATTTTTCCCGGTATGTCTGCTCGTTTTCTTCAATAATTTGTTCTTTTTCTGAATGGATGGCAATGATGGATTTGCAATTGGCAAACAGCTTTTCCATAGTTTCGGGGTTGTCTGCAAGCAGGTTCCCCTTTTTTGTAAAATACAAGCCATCGTCAGATACAGCTAATAGCTTGGAAGTATCGACTTGAATCACTTCATCTAGGTTATCGCCATTTACGCCTAAAAAGAAGCCAAAATTAGCCAATGATTTTTCGGAAGCGATCCGGTATTTTTCGTTTAAAATATCGATGCTCAATACATTTGGCGAGGTATTGGGCATGTCAATAAAAGAGGTTACCCCACCGGCAATGGCTGCTTTACTTTCGGTATAAAGGTCACCTTTATGGGTCAGTCCGGGATCGCGAAAATGAACTTGTCCGTCTATGATTCCGGGGAATATGTACTTGCCGGTACCGTCAATTAATCCTGCATCCGTAACGCTACTCAGGTTACCGATCTTTTGAATGAGTCCATCTTCAATTAAAAGGTCTGATTTGATGATTTGTCCTTCGTTAACGATGCTGATATTTTTGATTAGGGTTCTTTTTGTCATTATAAATGGTCTGTCTTTTTTTAGTCATTTGCTATTACTGCTAACGTTTTGGGGCTTTGCTAAGGCTGTGATTAGAAGCACAAATGTTCATTTACCCACTCAACCGTCAATTTCTTGTAGGTGCTGTTGCCGGATGTCCTTCTCGTCCTGTTTAATTGATTAGTTTGTATTTAGTTTAGTACTAAAAAGTAAACTTCCGTCACCGTAACTCAAAAATCTAAAATCATTCTTTAATGCATAATCGTAAATCATTTTCCAATCATCACCTACCACTGCTGCAACAAGTAAAAGTAGAGTAGAACTCGGCTGATGAAAATTAGTAATGAGAGCATTTGCAATTCTTAATTTATAAGACGGAACAATAAGTAACTGTGTTTTGCAAATAAGTTTTTCTATTTTATTTTTTCTTAACCAAGCCAGCAAGCAATTTAGCGAATCTGGTACGGTTAAACTTTGTTGAAGTTCATAGGCATCCCATTGTTTAACTTCTAATTCGTTAATAGGCGCATCCAAATTCTGATTTGCCTTAACTCCCATCCAATATAGTGATTCAATAGTCCGCAAGGAAGTTGTTCCAACGGCAACAACATTTTTGTTTGTTTGCTTATCAGAAATTTGCTCTAATAGTTTCACTATTGATTCCTGCTCAACTTCTATCCATTCAGAGTGCATATTGTGTCCTTCAAGAGTTTCACTTTTAACAGGTGTAAAAGTTCCTGCACTAACATGAAGTGTTACATAATCAACAATTGCATTTTTAGATTTTAGTTTTTCAAAAATTTGTTCAGTGAAGTGAAGTCCTGCTGTTGGTGCTGCAACAGAACCCTTTTGTGCAGCATAAACAGTCTGATATCTGCTTACATCTATTGCCTCACTCTCTCTCTTTAAGTACGGAGGGATTGGCATTTCTCCAACCTTTTCTAAAATTTCAGCGAATGAAAAATTATTCGGCTGCCAACTAAATTTAATGGTAAACACATTTCCGTTTCGTTTAACTATTTCAGCATTTAATAAAAAATCCTCTGTCTTAATACTTACTGTTTTTTCTTTCCATTTATCAACTCTGCCAATCAAACATTCCCATTCAACACATCCTGTTTTAATCATGGCAGAATATGGTTCAGGATTTTCTCCGCTCGGTTCCAGACAGAAAATTTCAATTCTACCACCTGTGGCATTTCGAAAATGAAGGCGTGCTTGAATGACCTTTGTGTTGTTGAAAACAAATATGGATTGTTCGGAAATGTATTTGTCAAGGTTTCTATAGACATCTTCTAAAATATTCCCGTTGTTATACACTAACAACTTGCTTAAATCCCTTTCAGTCAAAGGATATTTTGCGATTCGGTTTTCAGGCAAATCGTATGTGAAATTTTCTATTCGAAATTTCTGTGCTTGTAATTTATTACTCAATTCCATCTAATTCCAATTTAAGGAGTAAAAGTCAGTTAGTTGAATGTTAGCACGTACGCCAAAAGGGTTTCCGCTAACTTGTTTAAATACTCAACTAAATTAACAATTATTGACCGATGTCTACTTCCATTTTGAATCTGGAATTCTCAAAATTATGGCCAAA
The DNA here is from genome assembly GCA_947459195.1 of Sphingobacteriaceae bacterium. Lineage (GTDB taxonomy): Bacteria > Bacteroidota > Bacteroidia > Sphingobacteriales > Sphingobacteriaceae > JAIPAN01. The sequence goes on along the minus strand of CANHCS010000032.1, from coordinate 21,498 downwards.
TGACAAGTATTTTTCTACAGGTATGTCTTTACTTAGTAATATCTTTCAAGTTGATTTAGTATTTCAAATAAAATGAGGAATTTAGTTCCCGATATGGGCTATAAAAGTCTTGCCGAAGCGGTAAATGATTTAGAGAGACACGGGCACTTGGTCCGGGTAAAAGAGGAGGTAGACCCCTACCTCGAAATGGCTGCCATACATCTACGGGTCTACGAAAATCAAGGTCCTGCTATTTTATTCGAAAATATAAAAGGCTCTAGATTTCCAGCAGTTTCTAATTTATTCGGCACTTTAGACCGCTCCAAATTTTTGTTTCGCGATACGCTGGAGCAGATCAAAACCTTGGTAGCGCTTAAAGGCGACCCGATGAAAGCCCTCAAAAACCCTTTGAAATACGTTTCTGCAGGCCTCACCGCTTTTTCGGCCTTGCCAATGAGATCGGGTTGGAATGCCCCTATTAAATTTGGACAATGCCGCATTTCTGATATCCCCCAAATTGTGAACTGGCCTATGGACGGCGGTCCTTTCGTCACTATGCCGCAGGTGTACACCGAAGATATTCATCAACCCGGCATTATGAATGCCAATTTGGGTATGTACCGAATTCAGTTAGGCGGTAATGATTATCTCCAGGATGAAGAAATTGGTTTGCATTATCAATTGCATCGGGGTATTGGTGTACACCAAACGAAGGCCAATGCTGCCGGACAGCCGCTCAAAGTGAGCATTTTTGTAGGTGGTCCGCCCGCACATCCTTTAGCTGCCGTAATGCCGCTACCCGAAGGCTTGTCAGAAATGACTTTTGCCGGTGCTTTAGGTAATCGTCGTTTCCGTTATTTTTATGATGAAGAAGGTTTCTGCATTTCAGCCGATGCCGATTTTGTGATCACCGGAACGGTAGAACCACATCAAAATAAACCTGAAGGTCCTTTTGGCGATCATTTAGGTTATTACAGCCTAAAACATCCTTTCCCGCTGATGAAGGTGCGAAAGGTATATCACCGAAAAGATCCAATATGGTCATTCACGGTGGTTGGCCGTCCGCCCCAGGAAGATACCAGCTTTGGTGATCTAATTCATGATATTACAGGCGCAGCCATCCCTCAAGAAATTCCCGGTTTGCATGCGGTTAATGCGGTAGATGCAGCTGGTGTGCATCCGCTGTTGTTTGCCATCGGTAGTGAACGTTACACGCCATACTTAAAAGAGCGTAAGCCACAGGAGATCCTCACCATCGCCAACCATATCTTGGGTAAAAATCAATTGAGTTTAGCTAAATACTTGTTCATTTGTGCTAAAGAAGATCGTCCCGATTTGGATATTCATGATGTGAAAGGCTTTTTACAGCACATGCTGGAGCGCTTAGACTTGAGCCGCGATATCCATTTTCATACCAAAACTACCATTGATACTTTAGATTATAGTGGTTCGGATTTGAACAGTGGTTCAAAAGTAGTTTTTGCCGTTGCCGGAGAGCAGAAAAGAGAATTATGGGCTGAATTGCCCTCGAATTTTAGTATGCCTCGTGGCTTCGAAAATTACAAACTCGCCATGCCGGGTGTGCTGGCTGTGGAAGCCCCAAAATATCAGGATTCTAATGCCAGTCGTGATCAGATGGAACTCATTCATCAGCATTTAAGATCGCAAAATCTAGATGGTCTCCCCATGCTAGTTTTATGTGATGATGCTGGATTTACTGCAGAAAGCATCCATAATTTTGTATGGGTCACCTTTACTCGCAGTAATCCTTCACACGATATCCACGGGGTAAATGCTTATTACGATCACAAGCATTGGGCTTGCAGTTCCCTAATCATCGATGCCCGGATCAAACCACATCATGCTCCTGTCTTGGAAAAAGATCCGGCGGTTGAAAAACGGATGGAGCGATTGGCAAAACCAGGCGCTTCATTGCACGGAATAATTTAATTACTTACCTGCAGGGGCCAGTTCGAGGTGGTAACGCACCAGGTCATCAATAGGAGAACGGATGATTTTCCCAACTTTCATGCCGTATTCATCGGCTACCTCAGCTAAAATATCACGGAAATTATAGCCTACTGAGCCTACACAATTGAGGCTGTATTTTTGATAATCAGGATAGCGTGAAACTAAATTTTTGAAGAAAGCTTGAAAAGCCTCACCTACCACATCGCGGGTATACTCAACGTAATTGTTGTTATCGTAAATGAATTTAGAGAAGCTGGCACAAAAACGATTAGGAAGCGGTTTGTTGTATAAATGGTCTAAAATATCCTCATCACTCAATTTATAGGTTTCATAAAAAACCTCTTGCAAATTACCTGGCAAAAAACCACGCATGTAGTCGCGAAGTAGTCTTTTACCGATGAAAGACCCACTCCCTTCATCACCCAGGAAATAGCCTAAAGAATCGATATTTAAGGTGATATCCTGACCATCGTACAAACAGGTATTGGTTCCGGTGCCCAAAATAGCTGCAAAACCAGCATCAACTCCTAGTAAAGCCCGTGCAGCTGCCAATAAATCGTGGCTAACTGAAACTTTTGCTTCCGTGAAAACCGTTTCCATTGCATTGACAACAATCGCTACTTTTTCTGATGAAGAGCAACCTGCACCATAATAATATAGCTCTGTAATACCAGCAATATTTAGATCTGACGGAAGGTTTTTTCTCAAAGAGTTGATGATGTAATCGGTACTTGAGAAATAAGGATTATAGCCTTCAGTATTGAAATAGATGCGTTTTTGGTCTTCGTTCAACAAACACCAGTTTGTTTTAGTCGACCCCCCGTCGGCAATGATGATCATAAGGTTAGTTCAAAATAATTCATCAAAAATAGAAATTTCTGTGTATATCGTACACCTTGTGTCTTTTTTGTTGACCTAAATTGCCATAAGAACAAACTTCCTTTCTGTTTTTTAAGTTCAAATTACTCAACAATGAGTCTAAAAAAACAATAAATTAGAAGGATTAAAAAAGAAGCATGATTGTTGATTTAAGAAGTGATACCGTAACTAAACCGACTCAGGGCATGTTGGAAGCCATGTGGAGTGCACCGGTGGGGGATGATGTATATGGTGAAGATGAAACGGTGAATGCATTAGAAAGCAAGCTCGCCAGTATGTTTGGCATGGAGGCCGGCCTATTTTGCCCTTCGGGTACCATGACCAATCAGATTGCCATTAAATGTTTTACGCAACCCATGGACGAAGTGATTGCCGATGAAACCGCACATGTTTACAGATATGAGGGCGGTGGCATTGCTTTTAATTCAGCGGCTTCGGTCCGTTTATTGAATGGAGATCGCGGCAGATTGACAGCTAAGGATATTGAACCTCACATTAATCCAGATAATATTCATTACCCCCGTACCAGTTTGGTGGTTTTGGAAAATACCGTAAACCGTGGTGGCGGAAGTTGTTATACCATTGCACAGATTGAGCCTATCCAACAACTTTGCAGAAAACATAGTTTAAAATTGCATCTAGATGGGGCCCGATTGTTTAATGCCCTCGTAGCAACCGGAGATAATCCAAAAGATTACGGCCGTTTATTTGATGGTATTTCTATTTGTTTGTCTAAGGGTTTAGGAGCCCCGGTGGGTTCCGTTCTATTGGGCAGCAAGGAAACCATTAAACAGGCTCGCAGGGTTCGTAAAGTTTTCGGAGGGGGCATGCGTCAGGCGGGCTATTTGGCCGCTGCAGGTATCTATGCACTCGATCATCAGGTGGAACGACTTCAAACTGATCATGAACATGCCCGTTTATTGGGTGAGGCTTTAGAAAAACAGAATTATGTTCAATCGGTGATGCCGGTAGATACCAATATCGTGATCTTTGAACTAGATTTAAGATTGCCGGCAGAGGAATTTGTGGCAAAAATGGCCGCTAATGGGGTTAAATGCAGTACTTTTGGTCATCAGATGGTTCGATTTGTTACGCACCATGATGTAAGCTCAGAAATGATTAATTATACTTTAACTATTTTAAATCAGTAATAATTTTATTACTTTCAGTTATTAGACTAGATAGTACGCATTTTCGTCCTTATAGTCTGAACTGAATCTGAATGGATAGACGCACACTTTTATTCGGGACTGCAAAAGCAACACCAACAAAAGAGGTATCGCAACGAACAAATTCCGGATTAGCACCTTACACAGGGCCATTTACGAATGCGGACTTGGTTCATTTGTTAAAACGGACACTTTTTGGTGTAAAGCAATCTGACCTAAATGCTTTTAAGAACCAGTCGCTAGATCAGGTTCTTTCAGTACTGTTAAGTCCTGCCGCTTTACCCAGTCCGCCAATTAATACTTACAACGATAATTCATATACGGATCCCAATGTGCCTGCTGGACAGACTTGGGTAAATGCACCATACACCGATGGTACTGCAAATAGTAGAAGATATAACTCTTTTAAAGCTTGGTGGACCGGCTTGCTGATTAATCAGGGACGGAGTATTACTGAAAAGATGGTGCTTTTTTGGCATAATCATTTTGCCACTGAGACGGCAGATGTGGGGGATGCACGCTATGTGTACAAACATCATCTCCTACTGAGAAATCATGCCTTAGGAAATTTTAAAGCTTTTGTCAAGGACGTAACTATCGATCCGGCGATGTTACGTTATTTAAATGGTTATTTGAATACCAAAGCCGCTCCAGATGAAAACTATAGCCGTGAATTGCAAGAGCTTTTTACTTTAGGGAAAGGTCCTAATTCGAACTATACAGAAGCTGATGTAAAGGCTGCTGCACGTGTGCTTACAGGCTATCGGGTAGACGCTACTACAATTTCTTCGAGCTTTGATGCTAACCGACACGATACCACTAATAAACAGTTTTCTTCTTTTTATAATAATACCCTAATCATTGGCAAAACAGGTGCTGCTGGTGCTGGAGAGACAGATGAATTAATAAATATGCTCTTTTTGCAAAATGAGCTTGCCCTTCATATCTGTCGTAAATTATATCGTTTTTTTGTTTACTACGATATAGATGCTGCTGCAGAAGCAGAGGTAATTGTGCCTTTAGCTAATCTCTTTCGTCAGAATAATTATGAAATCAAACCCGTATTACTGGCGCTTTTTAGAAGTGAACATTTTTTTGATGTACTCAACCGGGCCTGTATGATTAAAAGTCCAATAGATTTTGTAATCAACCTTTGCCGTGAATTTAATATCATTTTTCCAAATAGTACAACTGATTCGGTTAATGCTTACTTAATGTGGGATTACATTCGGAGCCAGGCCAGTAACATGCAACAAAACCTTGGTGATCCACCAAATGTAGCAGGATGGCCAGCTTATTATCAGGAGCCACAGTTTTATGAAATTTGGATTAACTCGGACACATTGCCCAAACGCAACCAGTTTAGCGATCGTTTTATTGGAACAGGTTATAGTCGCAATAGTAGAACGATTGTGATAGATCCGGTCGCTTTCGCTGCTCAGTGTACGAAACCTGAAGACCCAAATGTGCTAATTAATGAGTCACTTAGCTTGATTTATACAATTAGTGTTTCCCAACAGCTGAAAGATTTTTTGAAAAGTATTTTGCTTTCAGGGCAGTCATCCGATAGTTATTGGACTACGGCCTGGTCAGACCATAAGAATAGTCCACATAATTCTTCGGCTAAAGCGATTGTAACGGGTCGTTTGCAGTCATTTTATAAGTATTTGATGAATTTGGCAGAGTATCAACTAATTTAGTGATGAAGAGAAGAGAATTTATAAGGGCAGCTGTTCCCGCAGCAGTAATTCCATCTCTTATCGGTGGATTTACCTTTAAAGCTTTTGGTGCTTCTTCTTGGTTATCTGCATTAACTGCTGCTCAAGTAGAAACCGATCATGTCTTGGTTTTGATTCAGCTAAATGGTGGTAATGATGGTTTGAATACGGTAATTCCGATTGATCAGTACAGTAATTTGTTCAATGCCCGTTCCAATATCATCATCCCCCAAAATAAAATTCTCAAACTCAGTAAAACTTCAGAAACCGGACTTCATCCATCTCTCACCGGATTGCAAAGCTTGTATGAAGAAGGTAAGCTAAATATTATTCAATCTGTGGGTTATCCTTCACCCAATTTCTCTCATTTCCGGGCAACCGATATCTGGCTTACAGCTTCTGATTCAAATCAAGTACTTAACTCTGGCTGGATTGGTCGATATTTAAATGAAGAATACCCTAACTTTTCAGTAGGCTATCCTAATGCAACAATGCCCGATCCCCTGGCAATTCAGATTGGTTCGGTAGTTTCGCCCGCCTTGCAAGGACCCGGGCTCAACATGGGTATGGCCATTTCAGATCCGAATAATTTTTATAACTTGATCAATGGAATTCAAGATTCGGCACCCAATACACCTTCTGGGAAGGAGCTTACCTATATTCGTCAAGTAGCGCAGCAAACTCAGCAATATGCATCGGTGATCAAATCTGCTGCCTCAAAAGTAACTCAGCAAAATCCATACCCTACGGGAAACTCCTTGGCCGATCAATTGAAAATCGTTTCCAGGCTGATTGCCGGCGGACTTAAAACCCGAATTTACATGGTAAGTATCGGTGGTTTCGATACGCACGCAAACCAAGTTAATGCTACCCAAACTGAAACCGGAACTCATGCAGTTTTGTTAAAAAGAGTATCGGATGCTATCAAAGCCTTCATGGATGATCTTAGATTTCAGAATGTATCGAAAAGGGTAATGGGTATGACTTTCTCAGAGTTTGGTAGGCGTGTTAAATCTAATGCCAGCGGGGGAACTGATCATGGTGCTGCTGCCCCTATGTTTGTTTTTGGTGATGGGGTGCAATCTGGGATTACGGGCAACAACCCTACTATTAATACGGTTGTAAACGTAAATGACAATTTACCTATGCAGTATGATTTTCGATCGGTTTATGCAAGTATTCTGCAAAACTGGTTTTGCGTACCTACTACCACTTTGAACAATGTGATGCTCAAAGATTTTCAACAATTAAACTTAATAAAAAGTGCATACTCCTGTAATAGCACGAACACCAGTAACCCAAACCTTTCTGCTGGAAAGAAACTAATAAGCAACTATCCCAATCCTTTTGTTGATTCAACAAATATTGAAATCAAAACACAAGGAGGCCACACGCTTTTACAGGTGTTTGATGTTCAGGGACGCATGATTATTACGCTGCTTGATTCAGTAATTGCCGCTGGAATACATATCGTTAGGTTCGAAAATCAGGGTTGGGGACCTGGAATATATTATGCCCGGCTACAAAATGGAAGTGTACAGCAGGTATGTACCATGTTGATTGTGCGTTAAATAAACTTCCTTTTTAATCGCTTTCTCCTACATTTGTGTTGATGAAAAAAATCCTGATTGCCAATCGTGGTGAAATTGCATTGCGAATCATGCGCTCTGCTCGTGAAATGGGTATCAAAACGGTGGCTGTGTATTCTGAAGCTGATCGAAATGCTTTGCATGTTCGCTATGCGGATGAAGCGGTATGTATCGGTCCGGCACCCTCTAATCAGTCTTATCTGGTATTTGAAAAAATTATTGGTGCTTGTAAACAAACTGGTGCTGAGGCAATCCACCCCGGTTATGGATTTTTATCAGAAAATGCAGCCTTTGCCAGGGAGGTAAAAAAGTCAGGACTGATTTTGATCGGCCCTTCGCCCGAAGCGATGGAAATCATGGGCAATAAATTGTCAGCTAAAGCAGCTGCACTGAAATACAATATTCCGATGGTTCCTGGTACCGAAGAAGCCATCACTGATGTGCAGGAGGCCAAGAAAAGAGCAGAAGAAGTGGGCTTCCCGATTTTGATCAAAGCTGCCGCCGGCGGTGGGGGTAAAGGGATGCGCATAGTGGAAAGCGCCAATGATTTTGAAGAACAAATGAAGTTGGCGGTTTCAGAAGCTACTTCCGCTTTTGGTGATGGTTCAGTTTTTATTGAGCGTTATGTTTCCTCACCCAGACATATTGAGATCCAGGTGTTGGGTGATATGCATGGTAACATTGTACATCTGTTTGAACGCGAATGTTCCGTACAACGTCGTCATCAAAAAGTAGTAGAGGAGGCTCCCTCGGCAGTTTTGACTCCCGAAATCAGAGCAGCGATGGGTAAATGTGCGGTAGATGTTGCACGGTCTTGCAATTATGTGGGTGCGGGTACGGTTGAATTTATCCTCGATGAAAAGCTCAATTTTTATTTTCTGGAGATGAACACCCGCTTGCAGGTGGAACATCCGGTTACCGAAATGATCACCGGCTTGGATTTAGTAAAAGAGCAGATCAAAATTGCACGCGGAGAAAAGTTGAGCTTCAAACAAGAAGATTTGGAAATTAAAGGCCATGCCGTAGAGTTAAGGGTGTATGCCGAAGATCCGGCGAATAACTTTTTGCCTGATATCGGTACACTGAAAACCTATCGTTTGCCGCAAGGGCCGGGTGTTCGGGTGGATGATGGTTTTGAGGAAGGCATGGAAATTCCGATTTACTACGATCCCATGATTGCGAAGCTCATTACTTATGGTAAAAACAGGGAAGAAGCCATCGAAAGGATGGTTCGAGCCATTGATGAATATCAAATTACGGGTATTGAAACTACGCTTCCTTTCGGGAAATTTGTGATGCAACATGAGGCTTTTACTTCCGGTAAGTTTGATACACATTTTGTAAAAAAATATTTCCAGCCAGAAAAGTTGCATCAGGAAAATAAGGCGGAGGCCATGATTGCTGCCTTAGTAGCCGCACAATTGATGCAGCAAAAACCAAGCACCATCACTCATCAGGGAAGTGCAGCAAGCGCTGCTGCCTGGAAGAAAAACAGAACCCAATTCTGATGTTTACAGGAATTATTGAAACCTTAGGCCAAGTAGAATCGCTCCAAAGCGAAGCTGGTAATTTGCATTTAACCATCCGATCTTCCATTTCTGAGGAACTGAAAATAGATCAAAGCGTGGCTCATAATGGGGTTTGCCTCACAGTGGTGGAGCTGAAATCAGGTTGCCATACCGTAACGGCTATTACAGAAACGCTCAATAAAACCAATCTGGCTCACCTTAAAACAGGTGACTTCATTAACCTCGAACGCTGCATGCCCATGAACGGCCGCCTGGATGGCCACATTGTTCAAGGACACGTTGACCAAACCGCTACTTGTATTGCGGTAACTGAGCAAAACGGGAGTTGGATTTATTCCTTTCAATACGATGCAGCTGTTGGAAACATCACCGTTGAAAAGGGTTCGATTTGTGTAAATGGGATTTCGCTGACCGTATTTGATTCAAAAAAGGATGGCTTCTCAGTGGCTATTATTCCTTATACCTACGAGCATACCAATTTACAACAAGTGAAAGCCGGCGATGTAGTGAACCTGGAGTTCGATATTATTGGGAAGTATGTGGCAAGGTTGATGCAGCACTCTTAAATCGTTTCAAGAAATTAGTCCAGCTAATTTTTTGTCAAGAACCATTTCGATTGTTTTCAGCAAGTTTTTGATGCTGCTGCTGTTCGTATAAATTGTAAATGGCCAAAATCAGCACTCCAAACAAAACAGAAGAGATGATTAGGAGTGTATTGATCAATCCCTCCACTCCAAAAGAAAGTCGGATCAGGATGGTAGAGATAATGAATCCTGAGTTCCTAAAAACCTTGTGGAACTGATCGGTATGCCGTAAAGAAAAGAGCAGTAAAAGCACATCAACCAGGATAAGTATGGTGAAAAAGGTATCAAAAAAGATGTTGTTGATGTTTGTTAAGGGAACTCCTACAGCTTGAACGGTAAAAAAGTTCTCCATGGTCCAGTTTACAAAGCTATAGGAGCCTACTATCACCAACAGTGGCACCAGACTCAGTGCTACTATTTTTTTGAATCGTAAAAAACGACTCAAAGCAGGTGCTGGTTGCTCATTATTGATATTTTGTTGATTACGCTTACTCAATCTCATGAAAATGAAAATCAATGAGAAAAGTAGGAGAGAAGCGATGATATCATAAGTGAATTGCAAATCATCTTTGATACCAAACCAATTGGAACTGAGCTCGAGGTGAGAAAGGTCTTTAAATACCCGCCTGATCACAATTAAGGTCATGATCTCGTACTGTTTGCCAATATAGGTGGTGATGGAACGAGGTAAATTGTAAATGAGCAAATAAACTTCATATACCAAGATGAAGGAGAAAGGCGTGTAAATGGCGCCGATGGGGTTGCCTAATAAGGCAGAATAATTTTGAAGATCGAGGACCCCAATTCTGCACAGAAAAATGATCAATAGGTGGAATAAAAAACTACCGATGGCAATCAGCGTGATGATATGCTCACTTTTTGCTTTTGTTTTTTCGGACAAGAATAGCTGATATAATTTATCAACCAGAGAAATGGAGGCTGCTTGCATGATCTTTATCAAATGTGAAAGAAGCCAAGCGGACAGCTTCTAATTGTTTTGCTTTAGATAAAGATACTATTTTATTATAATGATTATATATTTAACTCTCTAAATACCAATTTATTAGGTTAAGGCAAATAGACAAGTAAAAGAAATAATTGATTGTAAAATGAATTCAGGAAGCTTATTCGATTTGCTTACCCTTCATGGCTTGGGAGATGGCCATATCCATTACCCGTTCAGCAAAAGGACGAGTGTACTCGTTAAGTTCATCAATTTTTGCATGGATAAGGTCTTTGTCGCCGGCATTTAGACTGGCTCTAAGGGCTTCGATATAGGTTTTAGTTTCTACAATCTCGTTTTCTTGCAAGTAAGCGGAATTCTTCTCCAGGAAGCGCTCGGCAGTATACAGCATTTGTTCACCCTCCGTACGTGCTTCAATGAGCATACGTTGCTGTACATCTGCCTGAGCATGCTGAATGCTGTCAAGCAGCATTTGTTCCACCTCGGCATCAGTAAGGCCATAACTCGGTTTAATGGCCACTTCTTGTTTAACGCCAGATCGTAATTCGACTGCCTGAACCGTTAGTATGCCGTCAGCATTTAATAAGAAATTGATGTCCACTTTAGGTAAACCTGCTGGCATGGCCGGTATGCCTTTTAATTCAAACTCGGCTAATTTTCGATTCTCATTCACTAAATCGCGTTCACCTTGAAAAACGGAAATTTTCATGTTCACCTGTCCGTCTACCGACGTAGTATATTGGCGTCCAGCCTTGGTAGGTACTTTAGAATTACGTGGGATGATCACATCCATCAATCCGCCCATGGTTTCGATACCGAGCGAGAGCGGGGTAACATCCAGCAAGAGAATATCACTGCGGTTTCCGGCCAAAATATCCGACTGGATGGCTGCGCCCAGCGCCACCACCTGGTCTGGGTTAATTTGATCATGTACTGCCTTACCAAAAAACGCAGCAACTCGTTCTTTAACCATTGGGGTTCGGGTAGAACCACCCACCATGATCACCTCTTGTATTTCTTCTGCTTTTGTGCCGCCATCCACCAGTGCTTTTTTACAGCAGTCGAGGGTCTCCTGTACTTTAGGCGCAATCAGTTCTTCAAACTTTTGTTTGCTGATTGCTAAAGGAATTCCATTCAGAGAATCGTTGTATAAATTTTGTGTGCTGAGGGCCTTTTTGGCTTCTTCGGCTTTTAATCTAAGACCTTGGTTTAATATCTGATCGTTCGCCAAAACTTCCGGATCTAAATTGTTTTCAGTAATCCAGTAATTCAAAATGGCTCGGTCAAAATCATCTCCACCAAGGAAAGTATCACCATTGGTAGAAAGTACTTCGAAAATCCCATTTTGTATTTTCAAGATAGATACATCGAAGGTACCACCTCCTAGGTCGTAAACAGCAATGGTTTTTTCTTCATCCGGGTTTAAACCGATACCATAGGCTAAAGATGCAGCAGTTGGTTCGTTCACAATGCGCAAAACATCTAAACCTGCTAATTTACCTGCATCGCGTGTGGCTTGGCGCTGGCTGTCGTTAAAGTAAGCAGGGACGGTAATCACGGCCCGGTTGACCGGTATTTTGAGGGCATGTTCTGCCCGTTCTTTTAATTCTTTTAAAATAAAGCCGGAAAGCTCAATAGGCGTATAGAATTTATCACCTACTTTAATTTTTACCAAGCTTTCGCTGTTATCATCAATTACTTTATAAGAAAAGAAATCGCGGTAGCGGGCAATATCCTGGTAAGATCGACCCAATAATCGTTTAACCGAAAAAATGGTGTTTTCAGGATCGCTGGTTAAAAATTCTTTGGCCTCGTTACCTACCACAATGCTGCCATCGGCCTGGAAATGGATGATGGAAGGTACCAGCAAACCTTTCCCTGTATCGTTGATCACTTGAGGGTTTCCATCAGGATTGATGAAGGCCACCAGGCTATTGGTGGTACCTAAATCGATACCCACAATCAACTCTTCTTTTTGGAGAGAACCGGTAGCTAAATTGATAGAAACTTTGGCCATTGTGATTTTTTAATGGACGACAAAGGTAATTATTTAGATTGATTCTATGTAGGATAGTGGCTTTGGACTTGTCAGTCGGAAGTCAATAGATTTTTGATGTTTGAGCATCAATTTCAGCTTCTTTAGGGCTAAATCTTTCTTGTTTTGAATTTCTGCGATTTGAAAAAACAGGTTTAATCTTTTTTCTATGGATGATTTTCATCATGCTGTGGGCATGAATCGATGGGCAGGAAGACATTGCAGCTTAAAAGATTATCTTTGCGGCTATGGCCAAGAGCTTCGAAGATTTTAAACTGAACCGACAAATCCTAAATGCGATTGAGGATGCAGGCTATACTGTGCCAACACCGATTCAGCAAAAAGCCATTGTACCAATTTTATCGGGGCAAGACATAATGGGGATAGCGCAGACCGGTACGGGCAAAACCGCAGCCTACGTTTTGCCGATGCTCATGAAGTTAAAGTACGCTCAGGGTAAAGATGCTCGTGCATTGATTTTGGCTCCTACCCGTGAGTTGGCCATGCAGATTGAAGAGAACATCCGCATTTTTGCTAAATACACCGATTTACGGACCGTGGTTTTGTATGGCGGTTTGGGCCCCAGGACACAGATCACTCAAATAGAACAAGGAGTAGATATCTTGGTAGCCAGCCCGGGTCGCTTTCTCGATTTATATTTAGCCGGACACATTGTAACCAAATCGCTGCAGTTTTTAGTGATGGATGAGGCCGATAAAATGATGGATATGGGCTTTATCGGGTCTATTCATCGCATTTTAGAGGTGGTGCCCCGTAAACGTCAAAATTTGCTTTTCTCTGCCACCATGAGTGCCTTGGTAGAGAAAATTTCTGGTGATTTTCTCAAATTTCCATTAAGGGTGGAGGTGGCTCCTCAAGCTACTCCTGCACATACGGTCAGCCAAATTTTATATCCGGTACCCAATTTAAAAACGAAGCTGAACCTATTGCAGCATTTGTTGAAAGATGATGAAGCCTTCCAAAGACTGATCATTTTTTGTAAAACTAAAACAGTTGCCGATAATATTTTCCATTTCCTGGAACGTAAATATGGACCGGAGCAAGTTAGGGTCATTCATGCCAATAAAGGACAAAACACCCGTATCAACTCTATTCAGTCTTTCAAGGATGGAGCAGTACGCATTTTGGTGGCAACCGATGTAGCTGCCCGAGGACTGGATGTGGCTGATGTGAGTCATGTGATCAATTTTGATGTGCCCATTGTGATTGAAGATTATGTGCATCGGATTGGACGAACCGGCCGGGCGTACAAGAGTGGAGAAGCCATCACTTTTTGTACTGAAGCAGAAACCTATTATCTCAAGAAAATTGAAAAACTGATCCGCCAGTCTATCACGAAGACTGAAATTCCGGAAGAAGTGTTTATTGAGGAAACACCTTATGCCGAGCGGCAGGCCATGGCCAAGGAAATTGATCTTCAAAAGCGTAAAGAAAATCCTGATTTTAAAGGTGCTTTCCACGAAAAAAAACTAAAGAACACCAAGTCCAGCAGGCCGAAACCAAGCAACAAGACTAAGTCTTTTCAAAAAAATGCCAAGCGAAGCGGCAGATAATTTGATTCATTTTTCTTAAAAACTCGTCTGTTTGTAGTTAAATCTATTTTTCTGCATTCACAATAAATTTTCATCTGAAGCGTATTTAATTAATAATTAAATCTAAAGATGAAAAAGACGCATTTTAAAACTTTGTTATTGCTTTTACTTGGCATATTTCTACAGAATTGCAGAAAAGATCAATCTAAGCATTACATAACTACCGGCAGTCTAGATCATTTACCCATCGCGATGGATGAATTTATATCCTTAACGCCATTGGGAGCTGTCAGTCCTCCTTCGCACGTATTTCCAAATGACCACATGGGGTTTTATTATGTAAAAGATATCAAACCGGTTACCATTTATTCTCCAGGAAATTTGCAGTTGGCGGAAATTCGTTTGAGCGTCTATAATCCCGGAGCAGCGAATGAAACCTTAGATTATTCGCTCACTTTCGGAGTGAACGGGGAGAATACGCTCATTTTTGGTCATATCTCCAGTTTATCACCCAAATTAATGCAGGCATTGAGTAATAATGCTACTTGTGAAGAATATTCGGCGGGAACCACGATGGTAAAGTCCTGTATAAAAAAGGTCTCTATGCAAATCCAAAGTGGCGAAGTAATTGGTAAGAGTAACCTGGTCCCCGGTCAGTTAGCGCTAGATATGGGGATGTATGTGAACAATAGCGGGGTATCGCCACTCGATTATTTTAATGCGACAATCAAGGCCCAATTGGAAACACGATTAATGGGGCCACCCAATACCCAATATGATGGTGTGCTAAGAACAGAGGAGCCATTGGCAGGTGAAATTTATCAGGATTTAGTCGGTGCACTCCAAGGCAGGTGGTATAAAAAAGATGCGCCAAAATTTCCCGAAAGTCCGCACATTGCTTTTATTAAGGATTATATCAAACCATCAGAGTTGAGAATGTCCTTTGGAACTTCTGTCCCACTTTTTGGTCCGGGCGTTTACAAATTCGACCAGATGATGAGCGGAGAAATCAACCGTGTGTATAAAGATGTTAAAGCAGACGGTAAGATTTATTGCTATGATCCACTGTACCTGAGTTACGATCCAGCTTTTCCTGCTCAGGGTACTTTTCCTAACAATTCGTTCATTGTACAATTACAGGATAATAAAACCTTGCTATTAGAGAAGCGAGATTGTAATTGCAGCGAACAGCAGCCCTATCAGTTTACGGCTAACAAACTGACTTTTGTGAGGTACTAAAGCCTATCTTTGCCGCCGATGAGGCGCATTCGTTTTACTCCATTAAATTTTTTGGCCGCCCTACTCATGGCAGGACTTGCCTATTTGTGGATCTTCGCAGATGAGACCGACTGGCGTTTTTTGGGCAGCATCCCGGTGCTGGTACTGCTGCTGCTATGTCTGCTTTCTGACATTTTCTTTCGATTCTATTTTAAAGAACTCAAAAGGATTTGGATTGTTGAGACCCTATTCCTCATCTTTGTGCTCCTGATGATTTATATCCTTCAAGATATTTTAACATGAAAAAAGCCGAAATAAAACTGACCATTGAGCTGGATGACAACAACGTGCCGGAAAGTATTTTATGGGAATCGACCGATTCTAAAAATAAGGAAGCACTCCCGGTTAAATCAATGATGCTAGCCCTCTGGGATGCGCAATACAAGAATTCGCTGCGTATTGACTTGTGGACGAAGGAAATGCCGGTAGATGAAATGAAGCGCTTTTTTTATGAAACCCTGCAAACTATGGGAGACAGCTTTTTAAGAGCCACAGGCGAAGAAAAGATCGTGGAAGATCTACGTGACTATTGTGCTCATTTTGCAGAAAAAATGGAGCTCAAGCAAGGCCAATAATTTTCTTGTTATAACGCTTTTTTGCTATCTTCAATTATCATGAAGATGCTTGCTGCCACTAAACGTTCCTCCCGTAATTGGAAATACTTTATCAACCTGATTCCAGCAGGGCTTGCCGTTTTTGGGAATCTCAATGGTTCTTGGTGGAGCCTCAGTAATTTTTTATTTGTTTTCGTGATCCTGGCTTTCGCAGAAATCCTGCTTCCTGAAGACAAAAATAATGAAGAGGGTGCTGACGATGTACTCCCTGATCTCTTGATGCTTTTGGTTGTGGTCGCACAATTCATCGCGATTGGTAGTTTGGCTTATGGTGTTTATCAGGGTTATTTATCCGGATTTTGGATCTTTGGCGCAGCCTTATCTACGGGAGCGGCTTCTGGCAGCTTGGGGATTGTGATTGCCCACGAGTTGATCCACAAAAAACAAGCTTTTTGGAATTTTTTAGGCCGATTGCTTTTATTCTCCGTTTTCAATCCCTATTTCTACGTACATCACCTCCGCGTACACCACAAATGGGTCGGCACTGGCCATGATCCGGTTACCGCAAACAAGGGTGAAAGTTTCTATGCCTTCTTTTTCCGAACCGTAAGTGGGCAGTTTAAACAATCTTTCGAATTAGAAAAGGTACGCTTGCAAAAGCAGGGCCAATCACCTTTTGGTTTTAATAATTATGTAGTTGCTGTTCTGGCTGGGGCCATTTTCATTAGCCTAACGATCGCTTATTTTTTTGGATATCAGGTTGCTTTAGCGGTCTTGATGCAGGCTTTATTGGCTAACCTCTTGTTGGAATACACCAATTACATCGAACATTATGGCTTAAGTAGGGATGATAAAGAAAGAGTGAATGAAATGCATTCCTGGCAGAGCGATAAGGTAGTGAGCCGTTATTTTCTGATCGATCTCAGTCGCCATGCCGATCATCATTTTCATGCAGCAAAACCTTTCAATAAATTGGTATCCTATCAAAATAGTCCGGTGTTGCCCGGAGGCTATACCAGCATGTTTTTGCCTGCTTTAATTCCACCGCTATGGTTTAGATTGGTAGACAAGCGCATTCCTGCCTAAAAGTTTTGTCTTCCCCAGGCTGGTCATCTGGTACACACTTTCCTCATCTGCCCTAATCAGGATATTACCCGAAAGGCTATGCATATTGACAGAGAACCTGATTCATATTTACAATTATTCAGCCCGAACCCCGCTAAACGTTAGAAATGACTTATCTTTGCAGCGATGAGTTTAACCAAACAGCTAAAGGCGCTGCTACTGAAGGAAATCGTTTTAGAATGGCGATCAAGGTATGCGCTGAATGGCATTTTGCTGTATGTGGTTTCTACCATTTTTGTTTGTTACCTCTCTTTTCGCGTAGTGGCTCCACTCACTTGGAACGCCTTATTTTGGATCATCATGCTGTTTGCTTCAGTAAACGCGGTTGCAAAAAGTTTTGTACAAGAAAGTCGAGGCCGGCAGTTGTACCTCTACAGTATCGCTTCTCCCAAAGCCATCATCCTATCAAAAATCATTTATAACACCTTGCTGATGCTTTTGCTGTCGGCATTGGCCATATTTTTTTATTCGCTGGTTTTTAAAAATCCGCTGGGCGATCCGCTGCTTTATTTCTGTTCCGTATTATTGGGCAGCATCAGTTTTGCGGTGGTGTTTACACTCATTGCAGGAATTGCTGCCAAGGCAAACAATAGCGGCACACTCATGGCCATCCTCAGCTTTCCGGTGATCATTCCTTTGTTGATGCTGCTGATCAAACTTTCCAAGAATGCAATGGATGGTTTAGATCGTACAGTAAGCTATGACGAAATAGGTGTTTTAAGCCTGATTAATGTGATGGTCATTACCGTTTCTTTATTGTTATTTCCTTACCTTTGGCGTGACTAATTGCTTGAGCTATGCGTAGAAACTGGTGGAAAATTTTAGCTTCTTTGCTCTTAATTTATTCCATAATTGCCGGCTTATTATTGGAAGTACCCCGACTTCCAATTTTACATGAGACCATCCGTAATTTATATTTCCATGTGCCCATGTGGTTCACCATGATCATTCTTTACCTCGTCTCGGTAATTTACAGCATCAAGTACTTGGCTTCGGGCAATGAAAAACACGATTTGATGGCTGTTGAAATGGTCAATACCGGAATTATTTTTGGATTCCTTGGTTTAGCAACTGGTATGATCTGGGCTAATTATACCTGGGGAGCGCCCTGGCCAAACGATCCCAAATTGAACAGTGCAGCGATTTCTACCCTCATGTATTTGGCCTATGTGGTTTTGAGAGGAGCCTTAGATGAAGAACAAAAACGAGCCCGAATTTCGGCTGTTTATAATATTTTTTCCTTTCCGGTGATGATTGTATTGTTGTTCATTTTACCAAGAATGACCGATTCTTTGCATCCTGGTAATGGGGGTAATCCGGGTTTTAACTCTTATGATTTAGATAGCAGCATGCGACTGGTGTTTTACCCCGCTGTATTGGCTTGGATTTTAGTTGGGGTATGGATTGCCAACCTGAAATTCCGTTTACGTTTAATTGAAAACAATTTAAAATGATGAAAAGACTGTTCTTTTTTTTGTGTGCCCTTTTATCCGTTATTAAACTGCCGGCCCAGGTATCGAGTGAAGTAGAAATGGCAGAAGGCCTCAGGTCATCAGGAATGATTTATGTAGTGGTTATGGTTATAGCATTAATTTTTATTGGATTATTGTTTTACCTCTATACAATCGATAAAAGAATCAGTAAAATTGAAAAGATAAAATCTTCAAAAAACTGATTTTATTTGATTTAATCATCGATTTAAAGTAAAAATCAATCGTGTAAGCTTTACACTTAGTAATTTTTTATTTGCAGGTATGGGTTTTTTTCACTCAAATTTGCGCCGAATATCTAAACCTAAGCGTTTAATAAAACTAAAATTCATTTTATGGCTAATTCAAAAGTAGCAGCACATCAGGAACTAAGTTTTTTTGGAGATGTGTGTGAATTCTTTGATCATGCAGCGCAGTTTACCAACCACGATGCTGGCTTGTTAGATCAAATCAAATCTTGTAACAGTGTCTACCGTTTCCGTTTTCCCATCAGAAAAGGGAATGGGGTAGAAGTAATAGATGCCTGGAGAGTAGAGCACTCTCATCATAAGTCGCCAACCAAAGGGGGGATCCGCTACAGCGACATGGTGAACGAAGACGAAGTGATGGCCTTGGCTGCCTTAATGACCTATAAATGTGCCATTGTGAATGTGCCATTCGGAGGTGCTAAGGGCGGTATCAAGATCAATCCCAAAGACTATACAGTGGCTGAGCTCGAAAATATAACTCGCCGCTATACGGTAGAGTTGGCTAAGAAGAACTTTATTGGTCCTGCCATCGACGTTCCAGCGCCTGACTATGGTTCGGGCGAAAGAGAAATGAGCTGGATTGCCGATACTTATCAAACCATGAATCCCGGGCAGTTAGATGCTCTTGGTTGCGTAACCGGTAAGCCGCTTGCTTTACATGGCATTGCCGGTCGTCGTGAAGCAACCGGTCGCGGGGTAGCCATTGCCGTTCGTGAGTGTGTTTCAGTGGCCGAAGACATGAAAGCTCTAGGTTTGACTCCTGGCTTGAATGGCAAACGCGCAATTGTACAGGGTTTGGGTAATGTGGGTTACCACTCTGCTAAGTTCCTGGCCGAGTATGGTGCCACCATTGTTGGTTTGTGTGAGTATGAAGGTGCCGTTTATAATGAAAACGGCTTAGACTTGGATGAAGTATTTAACCACCGCAAAGCTACCGGCTCCATTCTGGGCTTTAAAGGTGCTCAAAAAGAATTCAAAAATTCATCAGAAGGATTAGAGCAGCCATGCGATATTTTGGTTCCTGCAGCTTTGGAGAATGTAATCACCGAAGAAAATATTAACCGTATTCAGGCAAAAGTAATCGCTGAAGGTGCCAATGGTCCCACTACTCCTGGTGCAGAGGCTTTATTCGTGAAAAAAGGCGGTATCATCATCCCCGATATGTATTGCAATGCAGGTGGTGTAACAGTTTCTTATTTCGAGTGGTTGAAAAACCTTTCGCACGTAGCATTTGGCCGTATGGACAAGCGTTACGAAGAAACTGCTAACCAAAATCTGGTAAATATGGTAGAAGCAACTACCGGCGTTAAACTTAGCCCTGAGCAACGTAGTGTGATTGTAAAAGGAGCCACTGAGTTAGAATTGGTAAACTCCGGATTGGAAGATACCATGATCCGTTCTTACCACGAGATTCGTGAGGTAAAAATGGCTAATCCGAAAATTGAAACCCTGCGTATTGCGGCATTCGTAAACGCCATTGATAAGATTGCAGTATCTTACTCAAACATGGGAATTTGGCCTTAATTTGTTGTTAAATTAACCAAGAAAAAGGGGTGCTGATCTGTTCAGTATCCCTTTTTTAATTATTGATGTTTAGATGACAAAAAACCTCAATAAATATCATGATTCGTACTGCCCTAAAATGGATAATATGTACTTTTGTGCAGATAAAATTAGGTAACAAATGAAGAAAAGTTCCATCATTGGTCTGATCATTATTGCAGTTTCCATTGGCGTAATCATCAGCGTTTATGCAGACTCCAGTACCTATGGCGATTTTAATGATGCCAAGGCATCTGAAACAGAATGTTATGTATCAGGTAATCTTGATTTGCAAAAATCGATGGTCTACAATCCTCAAGTAGACGCGAATTATTTTTCTTTTTACATGAAGGATAAAGGCGGCAA
Source organism: Sphingobacteriaceae bacterium (assembly GCA_947459195.1). GTDB lineage: Bacteria > Bacteroidota > Bacteroidia > Sphingobacteriales > Sphingobacteriaceae > JAIPAN01. The sequence goes on along the minus strand of CANHCS010000032.1, from coordinate 925 downwards.
AGTATGTAAGGTGGTTTTCTTCGGAACCAAGCCTCAGGACTTTGAGAAGTCTGAAAACATTGTACTCACTGGCAAAATGGTGGGAGACGAGTTTCATGCCTCAAAAATGTTGATGAAATGTCCTTCTAAATACAACAAAGATCAGGTAGAGGTGAAAGCCACGTCGGCCACTTAAACAAGCACAAACATGGATACCGTATTTATTGGCGAGCAGCTTTTACCCGGCAAACTGGGTCAGTTTTTTGTAGTACTTTCATTCGGAACCGCTTTACTTGCCACGCTGGCCTATTATTTTGATAGCATCAAAGATCAAAACGATGGTTCATGGCGCAAAATTGCCCGTTTTGCTTTTGCCCTGAATTTCTTAGCTGTGATCGGGATAGGATCCAGCTTATTTTACATCATTTATAATCATCTTTTTGAATACCATTACGCTTGGGCACACTCTTCGCGTTCCTTGCCGGTTTATTATATTATTTCCAGTTTTTGGGAAGGACAGGAAGGTAGTTTTTGGCTATGGACTTTCTGGCAGTCGATTTTAGGTTTAGTCTTGCTATTCAGGGCCAAGAGTTGGGAAAGCCCGGTGATGACCGTGGTGATGCTTTCTCAGGTATTTTTAGCTTCCATGTTATTAGGCGTGGAGATTTTAGGTATCAGAGTGGGTAGCTCTCCTTTTATCTTACTGAGAGAAGCCATGGATGCACCGGTTTTCTCCAGACCCGATTACCTGAGTTTGATAGCTGATGGAAATGGATTAAACCCATTGTTACAAAATTATTGGATGGTTATCCATCCGCCAACCCTGTTTATGGGCTTTGCCGCCATGATTATTCCATTTGCCTTTGCAATTGCAGGCTTATGGCAAAAACGTTACGAGGATTGGATCAAAGTGGCCCTGCCTTGGTCATTGTTTGCAGTCATGGTA
>CANHCS010000031.1 GCA_947459195.1 Sphingobacteriaceae bacterium | reverse complement strand
TAGATAGGTTTCTTTGGTAATTTCTACTGAACTCATTCTCTTAACAGATGTCTTTTTAAAGGATCACAAATCTAATTATATCTTGCAGAAAAAAGAAGTGCAAAGTGTTTAGTTTACGCTAAGTTTAAAGAACTCCTAATTGTAAAAAAATGTTAAAAATAGGTCCTTTATTTGCTTGTCAGGTTAATTTAACCTACTTTTGTTTTTCTGAATGTATTGATTTACTGATGATTTGATAATTTTCAGATCGATACCAATTAGAAAAGCATGATTAAAAAGTTACTAACACTTCTTCTTTTCTGTTCATTTTTAGCAACTGCTCAGGCACAAACTACTGATGCTAAAAAAGATGCTGTGAAGACGGAAGATCCGGACAACCTGATTTCCGGATACCTTTCACAGGTTATGGGTGTGGCTTTATCTGCAACCTCCAACTTAAAGCTTTATCAATTTATTTACGACTGGATCGGAACACCTTACCGTTTTGGTGGATCTTCTCGTAAAGGCATTGATTGCTCTGCTTTTACCAAAGAAATCTATTCAAAAGTTTTCAATACGGTTATCCAAAGAAACTCTCGCGAAATTTTCAGCATGACCACTCCGGTGAACCGCGAAGATTTGAAAGAGGGTGATCTGGTGTTTTTCAAAATCAAGAGCAGAAGTATTACCCATGTGGGTGTTTACTTGGGTAATAATCGTTTTGCTCATGCTTCTACTACCCGTGGCGTATCGCTGAGCAGCTTAGATGAGCCTTATTACAAACGCTATTTCTACAAAGGCGGCAGGCTCAACCCAAGTTTAGATTAAATTTCTCCCTCTTTAGTTCTTGATTTGCACTCAACTCGGGTGGATTTCCTTCAAACTTAATGGCACCATGCGTTTGGTTTTCAAGTAGGTGAAACCGGCAATCAGCAAGGTCATTGATCCACCAAATAGTACGGATGGAATGGTTCCCATCAATCGGGCAGTTAAACCAGATTCGAAAGCCCCAATTTCATTCGATGAGCCGATGAACATGGAGTTTACGGCAGTTACCCTGCCACGCATATCGTCGGGTGTGAGGAGTTGTAGTAAAGTAGAACGGATGATTACGCTTACGCTATCGAAGGCACCCTCAAAAAACAAGATCACCAGCGAAAGGTAAAAATTTCTTGATAAGCCAAAGCAAACAATGCTGATCCCGAATCCGGTTACTGCAAGCAAGAGGTTGCGCCATGGTTTGTTCATGGGCGAATAACGGGTCATTAAAATCATCGTCACTACCGCACCAATTGCAGGTGCTGCCCTTAAAAACCCCAAACCTTCTGATCCTACTTTGAGAATATCATTAGCAAAAATGGGCATGAGGGCCACTGCTCCGCCAAAAAACACCGAAAATAAATCGAGGCTCAAGGCTCCCAAGAGCATTTTAGTTTTAAATACAAATCGCAAACCTTCGAGCAAGCTGATGTGGATGGCTTCTTTTGGAATGAATTTAGGCGGTTGATTTTTGAGGTAAAAACTAACCAAGATGAGGGAAATAAAAGTGAGGATCACCACCAAGAAAAAGCAGGTGCTCACGCCGGAAAATCCGTATAATAATCCTCCGGCAGCCGGACCCAGAATGGAGGCAATTTGCCAGTTGGAACTGTTCCATGTAACGGCATTGGCAAAATGTTCTTTAGGGACGATCTGTGTAATTAAAGGAAATGCAGCTGGGGCGAAAAAGCCACGTGCTACCCCTAGAATGAAGATGGATAGGTAAATTCCAGAAATTACCATGGCTTTACCCAAATAATCGACTGCTTGCGGAAAAGTGATGAGTAAGAGTAAGGTGGAGCAAACAAACATCACCCCGATGACCCAAACCAGCAATTTCTTTTTATCTGATTTATCTGCCACATAACCCCCATAAAGTGCAATGGTGATGGCCGGGATGGCTTCGGTTAAACCGATTAATCCGAGCGAAAGCGGATCTTTGGTGAGCTGATACATGTGCCAGCCAACCACAACTGCTTGAATTTGGTAGGCAAAGGTCAAGAAAAACCTCATGGCTACGTAAGAGCGGAATTCAGGAAATCGTAAGGCGCTATATGGATCGGGCTTTTTGTCTTGCTTTTTGCTCATCCCAGCTTTAGAATTTAAGTCCCGTTTGATCGATCAAATAAACTAGGCTGGCCATGGCGGCAGCACCCAATTCCAGTTCACGTTTGTTCACATTCTCAAACACATCATTAGGTGTATGGTGAATGTCGAAATAACGTTGAGAATCGGGTCTGTAACCGATCAAAACTACGCCAGGTACAGTTCTTTTCAAAGGACCGATATCGGCACCACCCCCACCAAAACTGAGGCGGTCGGCATCATATGGCTCAAATAATTTTTGCCAATTGCCTTTTAATTGTTTGTAAAGATTTTCCGGGGCGTCAAATCCGAAACCACGAGGCGTAAAGCCTCCTGCATCCGACTCGAGTGCTGCCAAATGTTTCTCTTGGTTGATTTTAGCGAGCTCCGCGTATTTTTGTCCGCCGCGTAATCCATTTTCCTCATTCATAAAAAGCACCGCTCTGATGGTATTTTTAGGACGATAATTGATGGCTTTAAAAATTCTTAAAACTTCTACAGATTGCATCACACCGGTACCATCGTCATGTGCGCCTTCGGCCAAATCCCATGAATCTAAGTGACCGCCCACGGTTATGATCTGCTCAGGCAGCTCAGAGCCTTTAATTTCACCAATTACATTATAAGAAAGTGCATCTGGCAGCGTTTCACAATTTTGTTTAAAGTAAAACTGAACAGGATTTGCCGATTTTAATTTGAGTAAACGGCTCAATTCATTGGCAGCCTTGGTAGAGATGGCAGCTGCAGGAATTTTCACACCTTTTTCATCGTAAGTAGTAGATCCGGTATGAGGATAGTCGTCGATGCTATGGGTTAAAGAACGAACTATGACCCCAACAGCACCGTATTTTGCTGCCTCTGAAGGTCCGGCACGTCTTTGATCGCCAGCCATGCCGTAGGAAACACCAGTTTCAATCGGTTTAGGATCGAATGCCCGGTTAAAAAACACAATTTTACCTTTTATCTGAGCTTCGCCAAGCGATTTCAATTCATTTAAGCTTTGAACCTCAATTACCGGAGCTTTTAAGCCTTTTTTCGGCGTGGCTACCGAGCCGCCCAGTGCCGCAATGGGAACATTAATGCTTTTATTGTCTACCAAAATTTTTGCTTCTTCTTTTTCACCACGTACCCAGTGTGGTACCATTACTTCTTGCAGGTAAACACGGTCAAAACCATACTCTTCCATTAATTTCTTAGTCCAATCAACCGCTTTTTGAGCTCCAACAGAACCACTCAAACGCGGACCAATTTGCTTACACAAGTACTCCAAATTGCGGTAAGTGTGACCGTTTACTAGGGCTTCATCGTATATTTTTCGTATTTGCAAGGAATCTACCGATTGTCCCATTGCTAATTGTGTAATGAACAGTAAGGGGAGGATGATTTTGATCAATTTCATGTCAAGGTGTTTTAACAAATGTAATTTTTTTAAAGATTATTTAGGAGATTTTATCCCAACTGATTCCAGGATTTCTCATTTCAAAATAAGTTCTTAGCAAGGCGTTTTCTGTCTTCAATAAATCCGGGTCCTCTTCGTAAATATCTATTACAGATTGCCGGGCTGTTTGTAATAACTGTTGATCATGAGCCAGATCAGCTAATTTAAGGTCCAACACCCCGCTTTGTTGCGTTCCTTCTATATCGCCTGGCCCACGTAGTTGCAGGTCAATCTCCGAAATCCGAAATCCATCATTGGTCTCCACCATGGTTTGCAGGCGTAGTTTGGCATCGTTACTCAAATTATTACCCGACATTAAAATACAGTAAGATTGTTCGGCCCCACGGCCCACACGCCCACGCAGCTGGTGTAGTTGTGCCAAGCCAAATCTTTCGGCATTTTCGATTACCATTACGCTGGCGTTCGGTACGTTTACACCCACTTCAATTACGGTGGTAGCTACCATTATTTGTGTGCTTCCCTTGACAAATCGCTGCATTTCAAATTCTTTTTCTGCAGGGCTTAGTTTTCCGTGAACGATGCTGATTTTATATTCCGGAAGAGGGAACTCTAAACTAATGGCCTCAATTCCTGCTTCGAGATACAATAAATCCAGCTTTTCACTTTCCTTAATCAGCGGATAAACAATATAAACCTGCCTTCCTTTAGCAATTTCTTCTTTGATGAAGCCAAACATGCGTAAACGCTGACTTTCGTACATGTGCACGGTTTTGATCGGTTTACGACCTGCTGGCAGCTCATCAATTACCGAAACTTCTAAATCACCATAAAGGGTCATGGCCAGTGTTCTTGGAATTGGGGTGGCTGTCATCACCAACACATGTGGAGGAACAAGACTTTTCTTCCAGAGCTTTGCCCTTTGCTGCACCCCGAAACGGTGCTGTTCATCAATAACGGCGAGGCCGAGCCGATGGAACTGTACGGCATCTTCAATGAGTGCATGCGTACCAATCAGGATATTTAATTCGCCCGATAATAACTGTTCGTGAATTTCTTTTCTTTTTTTCTTGGGTGTAGAACCGGTGAGCAATTGAATTTTCACAAAGTCGTCATCAATTAAGGAGCGGAGTGATTGCTCATGCTGCTTGGCCAGAATTTCGGTAGGGGCCATTAAGCAAGCCTGGTATCCATTATCGATGGCCAAGAGCATGCTCATTAAGGCAATTACCGTTTTGCCGCTCCCCACATCCCCTTGGAGCAGCCGATTCATTTGTATGCCACGCTGGGTATCCTGCCGGATTTCTTTCATTACCCGTTTTTGTGCTACAGTTAGCTCAAATGGCAATTTCTCATTGTAAAATGTATTGAACTTTTCTCCAACCTGTTCGAAGATTACTCCTTTAAATTTCCGGCTGCGGAGTAGTTTATTCCTAAGAATTTTTAATTGAATGAAAAATAGTTCTTCAAACTTTAAACGTTTTTGGGCTTTAGCCAGCTCCTCTGTATTTTCAGGGAAATGAATATTCAAGATGGCTTGTTTTTTATCCATCAACTGGTGCTTTTCCAGCAAATAGCTTGGGATATTTTCTGTGATATCTCGAAGCTGATTTTCCAATAAACTGGCCTGCAACCGCTGGATGCCTTTTGTATCTAAATTGAAGAGTTTTAATTTTTCGGTAGAACTGTAAACCGGCTGCAGTGTTAAGTTACCTTGTTTTTTTGCTTTCGGATCATAAGGTTCTATTTCGGGATGGGAAATCGAAATTCTACCGTTAAAAACACTTGGTTTGCCGAAAATCAGGTATACAGCTCCCGTCTGAATATTTTTTTCAAACCATTTGATGGATTGGAACCAAACCAATTCTATCAGACCGGTATCGTCTTTAAACTCGAGCACCAAACGTTTGGTCCTTTTTTCACCCAGCACGGCTTTGCTCATTACCCGTCCAATGATCTGTATAGCAGGTAAATCGGCATTTAATTCGTTTACTTTATAAAATCGGGTCCGGTCTATGTAGCGGAATGGATAATGCTGGAGCAGGTCGGCATAAGTAAAAATGCTCAACTCTTTTTTGAGTAATTCGCCACGCTGAGGGCCTACACCTTTAAGGTACTCAATAGAAGTACTTAATGTATGCGAATTCAATGTAGGGTGATTTAATATACCTGCTTTTTAGATTTAGTCAGTAGTCCGACCAGTAAATTCCAGTTAAAAACCAGCACCGCAATCACCAATAGTAGGTAAGCGATTAGTTGTTGGTTATTTATTGGTTCATGAAAATAAAAAAAGGCTACCGCAAAAGCAACTATGGGATTGGTATAGATGATGATGCCCATAGTAGAAGAGGGTAAACCAGTGAGTGCATATAAACTCAGAAATAGTGGAATGATGGTAAAGAATACAGAAATCTCTAAGATCGTTTTCCAGAAAAAGGGATCAGTAGGCAAACCATTAAAATCATGTATAAATAAAGGTAGCATCAATACACATGATAAAACCAGCTGGATACCCAGCATGTTGAATTTATCGATTTGTACCACTACCCGCTGTATAATGAGGTAAAAAGCATAAAGTGAAGCGATGAAGACCGACCACCAAACATCACGAGGTGAACCCTGTGCCAGGAATACGATGCTGACAAAGGCGATGAGCATGGCACTGAACTTATATTTAGTGAGCTCTTCTCTCAATATGATAAAGCCGCACATGGCAGTAAGCAGCGGACAAACCATATAAGCAAAGGCCGCAGAGGTTAAACTAACATGGTTCACGGCATAAATGAATGCATACCAATTGCCGGTAACTAACACCCCGGCTATCAAGGTTAGAACGATTATTTTTTTTCGTTTAGCAGGGCTTTGATTTATTAAGCCTAGCCAGTCAGATTTTAACTGGTTTTTTCTAAACAATAAAATGGTGATCCAGGTGATTAGCAGTGAAGTGAAAATGCGGTAATAAAGTATTTGTTCGGAAGGGTAAGCTTTTAAGCTACGGAGTGGGATTGAAAAGAATCCCCACATTCCAGTAGATACCACTGCAGCAAGAAGGTATTTTAAACGTCCTTCTTTCACTTGGTTGCAATTACCGAGATCTCTACACGAACGTTCTTGGGTAATCCAACCACTGCTACCGTTTCCCGTGCAGGAGGATTGGCCTCAAAGTAGGCGCCATAAACTTCATTTACAACCGCGAAATCTGCCATGTCTCTCAAAAATATGCTAGTTTTCACGATATGTTCAAAGCCATAACCAGCTTTTTTAAGAATTTGTGCTAAATTCTTCATTATTTGTTCCGCTTCTGCCTTTACGTCGCCTTCAATTAGCTCGTTGGTAGCCGGATCGATGGCAATTTGCCCCGAAACAAATAATAAACCTTGTGCTGAACTTGTTTCAATTGCCTGGCTGTAGGGTCCTATAGGAAGTGGAGCCTGCTCGGTATGGATGACTGTCTTTTTCATTTTTTTAATAACCACTCAATAATTTTATATAGAATTCCTCCCAGAAACACGATGATGGCTGTAGCATTGATAGCATGCATCACCTTTAAATTGAAACTGCTGGGTCTGTTCGGATCCCTTTTTCTAAAAAAATACATGGCCTAAAGGTATAAACAAAAAAGAGTCCTGGTGATGAACCAGAACTCTTTTTATTGAATAATCAATTTTTTATTGTCTGCCGATCTCTACGCGTCTGTTCAGTTGACGACCTTCTTCTGTAGCATTTGATGCTACCGGACGAGTTTCGCCATAACCTTTGGTTACAATCTTAGTAGCACTAACACCTGAGTTTACTAAATAGGTCTTTACAGCATTTGCACGGTCTTTTGATAAAGACATGTTATACTCTGTTGTACCTTCCTCAGATGCATGACCATCTAATTGTACTTTAGCGATTACACCGTTTTTCAAATCAGTTGACAACTGATCTAAAGTTGGGTAAGCTGAAGTTTTTAAGACGGATGAGTTGAACTCGAATTGAATGGCATTAGCAGTAGTAGCTGTACCTGGGCAACCGTTAAATTCAGCAGTTCCTTTTTCAGTAGGGCAGCTGTCTTTAGAATCTGGCACACCATCTGCATCTACATCCATCGGACAACCAGAACCATCTACTTTAATTCCAGCTTCAGTGCTTGGACATTTGTCTAATTTATCAGCAACACCGTCACCATCAGAATCTTTCAATAGATCGGCAGCTTCTAAAGTTGCTACACGAGTTTTCAATGCCTCTAATTCTTGGCGTAAGCTAGGGTCTTTTAATTCATCATACATGATAACTAAAGGATTTACCCAGTCTAAATTTGGTTTTGCAGCGTTACCTAAAGAAAACTCTAAGCCACCATAAATATAAGACCACTTGTCATTTCCGGCTGCTACCGTAGCGTCTAACTGATCACTATTAATGAAGTACATGTTGTAGCCCATGTCAAAGTTAATTCGGTTAGAAACTTTGAATTTGGCACCTACACCAACAGGAATGAAATTATCATTAGTTTTTGGAGAGGTAACAATGTTGTTTAAATCTGTAGTTAATTCTGGAGTGTAGCTAGCTACACCAAAACCAGTTTTAACAATGAAGTTCACCGCGTTTTCTCTTTTCAAGAAATCGATGGTAGCTACATTCATTACACCCATTAAACTGGCAGACCAACCTAACTGGGTTTCATATGACTTGTTACCTGGAGCACCAGCATGATTACTACCGGATAATGTTCCTGCTAAAAATCCACCTTCTAAGCCAAAAGAATGAGCTAATTGCTTACGTAAAGTTAATCCATAACCTAGGTTCAGATCAGAATGTTGGAAGTCTTTACTTCCTCCAACTATTGCTACTGGAGCCAATGCACCAGCATTAAATCCTAAAGACCAGGTTCTAAATTGTGTTCTGCCGCCGAAAGTTTTTGTGCTGGTGCTCGACATATTTTCTTGTCCGAACATTACCGAAGTAAAGCTTAAGCACACAAAAACCGTAAGGGCTGCTATTCTTTTAATAGTAGAATAATTCATAAGATTATATTTTATGTAGTTAAAAATTTCAAGGTATGATGTTTGCGAAATTAATCATTAAGTTTGATTTAACCAATATTTTGAGTTAAGACAATTAAAAAATCATCACTTCCTTTTAGACAATAAACCAAAATTTTTGTCTTTTTGTTTTTTAAATAATTAAATACCATGAAATACCCTGCTCCCGAAGCCTCGCTGTTCATTTTAAATAGAAACAACTTTAATAAGCAATTAAAGCCAAAGTCTGTTGCAGTTTTTAATGCAAATGATGAACAATTGCGCAGTGGCGACCAGAATTTCATATTCAGGCAAAATCCTGATTTATTCTACCTGAGTGGCATTGATCAGGAGCAAACCATCTTACTACTTTTTCCCGATTGCCCCAACCCATTATATAAAGAGGTTTTGTTTTTAAGACAAACCAATGAACATATTGCCGTTTGGGAAGGTCATAAATATACGAAGGAGGAAGCTCGCAAAGTCTCGGGTATTCAGCAGGTATTTTGGTTGGAAGAGTTCTGGAATGTGTTGCAATCTATTATTCATTATGCGGATCATATTTATCTTAACACCAATGAGAACGACCGGTATGTACATACCGTACCTTACCGCGATTTAAGATTCATTCAAGAATTAAAAGAGCGTTATCCTTTACATCAATACGAGCGTAGTGCGTTGATCATGAGAAACTTGCGGCCAGTGAAATCGGCTGTAGAAGTTGAACTCACAAAAAAAGCCTGTCAAATTACACGTGATGCTTTTGTGAGGGTCTTAAAGTTCACTAAACCGGGTGTAAAAGAATATGAAATTGAAGCAGAAATTATTCATGAGTTCATCCGTCAAGGGGCAACTGGTCATGCTTATAATCCCATCATTGCTTCTGGAGCCAATGCCAACATCCTTCACTACAATGACAACAACCAAATTTGTCAATCGGGCGATGTGATTTTATTCGACTTTGGGGCCGAATATGCCAATTACAATGCCGACATGAGCCGTTCAATACCGGTGAATGGCCGTTTTACTAAACGCCAAAAAGAAGTTTATCAGGCAGTTTTAAGGGTTATGCGGGCAGCTACTAAATTATTGGTTGCAGGCACCATTTGGAATGAATATCATGAAGAAGTGGGCCGTATCATGGAGTCAGAATTGATTGGTTTGGGTTTATTGGATAAACACGCCGTGGCAAAACAAGATTCCGCAGCACCACTATACAAAAAGTATTTTATGCATGGCACTTCGCATCATTTAGGATTAGATGTACACGATTTTGCCAGCCGTTATAAAGCTTTTGAAGCGGGAAATATTTTAACCTGTGAGCCTGGAATTTACATTCCTGAAGAAGGATTGGGCATTCGTTTGGAGAATAATATCCTGATTACTGCAAACGGAAATATTGATTTAATGGCCGATATTCCGGTGGAAGCTGAAGAAATTGAGGAAATTATGAACGCTTAATCCAATCTGACACGAAGCGATACAAGTTAAAGTCTGGTAAGTTAGCTGCCGCGGTCAGATCTGTTAACAGGACTTGCTTATCAAAATTTTCCATTCTTTTTTGCTGGATCAGTTTCCAGGCTTTTTCTGCCAATAACAGATTCCTATGCGGTTTTTTTGATTGGTCCAGTTTGGCAATGAGCTCGACCAATTCATCAATTCCTCTCTCTTTACTGGCAACAGTTGAAATTACCGGTATCGGGTTTTCTTTTTGTTGACTGAGTTTTTTGAGTTTGTTGGCAAAAGTTGCCGCACCCTCCCTATCTGCTTTATTCACTACAAAAACATCGGCTATTTCCATTAAGCCCGATTTGATCCCCTGAATCTCATCGCCTGCTTCGGGTACCAGTACTACCAGCGTGATGTCGGCCAGGCCGGCAATTTCTACCTCCGATTGACCCACTCCCACTGTTTCAACTAAAATATAATCAAAGCCAGCCGCCCGCAGCACATCTGTCATTTCTATTGTTTTGGCAGATAAACCACCTAATGAACCGCGTGTTGCCAATGAACGAATGAACACATTCGGCTTATTAAATTGTTCGGCCATTCGGATGCGGTCGCCAAGCAGCGAACCAAAATTGAATGGAGAAGTCGGGTCGATGGCCAAAACGGCTACCTGTTTTCCGTTTTCGCTTAAGCGATTGATCAGGGCATTTACGAGCGTACTTTTGCCCGCTCCCGGAGGACCGGTAATGCCAATTACCGGAACGGATGGATCGGCTTTCAATTCTAAAAGCAATTTTTCGGCACCATCCAGGTTGTTTTCAACCAGAGTCAAGGCCCTCGATAAAGCTTTAAAATCTATTTTTTCGATCATATCCGTTCATCCCGCTTAGCGGTATCTTACAAAAAACCTCTTTTTTATCCAGATTACAAAATTACACGCTCCCGCCCATAGCCAATTATATTTGTAAATTAGCACATCGTTAAGCTTAGATGAAAACCTATTTCCGACTGCTTTCTTTTGCAAAACCGATTGAAAAGTTTGCAATCCCTTACATCATCACCACGCTGCTGGCTATTGTTTTCAATACGCTGAACCTGGCTTTATTGGCACCATTACTGCAGACTTTATTTTTTCAGGAAGATGCGGGAGGGGTGGAGCGAATTCTCACCAAACCAGAAAGCAGCCTTGATGTGATGGCGCATTTGCAATATTACATGCAGGTAGTCACTAAAGAATACGGCTCTATTGGCGCTCTCCAATTGGTTTGTGCTACAATCGTGACTTCTGTTTTACTGGCTAATATTTTCCGCTACCTTTCACAGCGTATCATGGAAAATTTACGTGCACATACCTTGCTCAATTTACGTAGATCAGTGTTTAATAATGTGATGGATCTACATTTGGCTTATTTCAACAATGAACGAAAAGGGGATGTGATCTCCAAAGTTTCATCGGATGTGCAGGTGGTGCAGTTTTCGGTTACCAGTACCTTGCAGGTTGTTTTTAAAGAACCGCTACAGTTAATAGCATATATCATCTTTTTATTCAGTATTTCTGCTAAACTTACTTTTTTTGCGCTTCTAATTATTCCTTTCTCCGGATATGTGATTGGTCGTTTGGTAAAACGCTTGAGGGCGCAAGCTATTAAAGCACAGCAGTCATTGGGATTGATGATCAGCTTTTTGGATGAGGCTTTGTCGGGAATCAAAATCATCAAGTCATTTAATGCCACACAGCAAGTAAAAGAGAAGTTCGATAAAGAAAACAGGCAATACACAGGCATTATAAAAGCTATGGCCCGTAGGCAACAGCTTGCCTCACCAGTTTCGGAGTTTTTAGGAGTGACCGTAGTTTGTATCCTTGTTTTATACGGCGGATCTATGATTTTGAAAGGGAATTCAGGATTAGAGGCACCGGCTTTTATTGCCTACATCACCATGTTTTCTCAATTAATGCGACCGGCTAAAGCCATAACCGATTCTTTTAGTCAAATCCATTCAGGGATTGCTGCTGGAGAGCGTGTGTTAAACTTAATTGATTTGAAACCTGAAATTGTAGATACTCCGGATGCTAAAGTGGCGAAAGCATTCAAAAAGGCTATCTCCCTCAAAAATGTTTCCTTTTCTTATGGCGACCGAAAAATTTTGGATCAGATCTCCCTTGAAATTGAAGCAGGTCAAACTGTGGCCTTGGTGGGTCCTTCGGGAGGAGGAAAGTCTACTTTAATGGATCTGATACCACGCTTTATGGAGCCCGAAAGCGGTGAGATCTGTTTTGACGGGCTGGATATCAGAAAATTACGGATGGACTCGGTGAGATCGCAGATGGGGATTGTGAATCAGGAATCGATTTTATTCAACGATACCATCTTTAATAACATTGCCTTTGGCAAGCCCAATGCTACTCAAGAAGAGGTAATCAATGCTGCCAAAATTGCCAATGCGCACGATTTCATCAGTCAATGTGCAGATGGATATCAAACCAATATTGGTGATCGGGGCTTAAAATTATCTGGAGGGCAGCGTCAGCGTTTATGTATTGCCAGGGCTGTACTTAATAATCCTCCAATTATGCTGCTCGATGAAGCAACTTCTGCGTTGGATGCAGAATCGGAGAAACTGGTGCAGGATGCACTCAATAAATTAATGCAAAACCGTACTTCCTTAGTCATTGCGCACCGTTTGAGTACCATTCAAAATGCCGACAAGATCATTGTGCTCGATGCCGGAAAAATCATGCAATCGGGTACCCACCAAGAGTTAATGAAAGAAAAAGGCCTGTATCGAAAATTGATTGAGATGCAGGTATTCAACGAGTAGTTCCTACTATATTTTCCGAATAAAAACTAAATCCTGCTGTAATGGGTTATTGTTGAATAACAAGTTACACATGGAATTCGATTACCTGATTGTAGGTTCTGGCTTATTTGGTGCGGTGTTTGCCCATGAAGCAAAGAAAGCAGGCAAGAGATGTTTAGTGATTGATAAGCGTGATCATCGGGGCGGGAATGTATACTGTAAAGAGATGGAGGGCATTCAGGTGCATTGGTATGGTGCACATATCTTTCACACCAACGATCAAACGATTTGGCGATACGTAAATCAGTTTGCTGTTTTCAATCGTTATACGAATTCGCCATTAGCTAATTACAAAGGCAGTTTATATAACCTGCCCTTTAATATGAATACCTTTTACCAACTCTGGGGCGTAAAGACACCTGATGAGGCCCGGGTAAAAATTGCAGAACAGATCGCAAGTTTACCGTTTAGTAGGCCCTCCAATTTGGAGGAACAGGCCTTATTGTTGGTAGGGACAGATATTTATGAGAAACTGATAAAGCACTACACAGAAAAACAATGGGGTATGTGTGCTAAAGATCTACCATCTTTTATTATTAAGCGTTTGCCTGTGCGTTTTACATTTGATAACAATTACTTCAATGATAAATACCAGGGCATCCCAGAGGGAGGATACAATCAGATCATCGACGGATTGCTGGATGGGATAGAGGTGAAATTAAATATTAATTTTTTCGATGATCGTAAATACTTTGAATCCAATGCGCATAAGCTGGTTTATACTGGAAAAATTGATGAGTATTATGATTACCGTTTTGGTGCGCTGGATTACCGCGGTTTGCGCTTTGAACATCAAATAGTGAATCAGCGAAACTTTCAAGGGAATGCCGTGGTGAATTATACTGACTCCGAAACTTCCTACACCCGGATTATTGAACACAAGCATTTTGAATTTGGTGAACAAGAGCAAACCGTGATTACCTATGAATATCCTCTATTAGCTGGAAAAGATACAGAGCCCTATTATCCGGTCAACAACGATCATAATACCCGCATTCACAATAATTATAAAGAATTATCTAAACGAGAAAAGGGAGTAATTTTTGGCGGTCGTTTGGCAGAATACCGTTATTACGATATGCATCAGGTGATTGCTTCTGCCCTGAAAGCCTCAAGGGATGAATTAAAATGATTTCTGTGAACAGAACTTGCGACCATTGGTGCCGGATAGTAGTTATTATAATTACTACAAAAAAAGCCGGCCTGAAATTCAAGCCGGCTTTTTTAATTCTGTTTGGTTTAGAGTTTACGTTTCACCTCTACTTGTTCGTAAGCTTCTACAATATCGCCCACTTTGATATCGTTGAAGTTCTGGATATTCAGACCGCACTCGTATCCGGTGGCCACTTCTTTCACGTCTTCTTTAAAACGTTTCAGTGATGCTAACTCACCGGTGTAAACTACCACGCCATCGCGTATGATACGCACACTGCTGTTGCGGTTGATCTTACCATCCAATACCATACATCCGGCAATGGTACCCACCTTGCTGATTTTGAATACTTCGCGAATCTCCACATTAGCAGTGATCTTCTCTTCAAATTCAGGGGCCAACATGCCTTCCATCGCGGCTTTAACCTCATTGATGGCATCGTAAATGATGGAGTACAATCGAATATCAATTTGTTCTTGCTCAGCCAGTTTACGGGCGCTTTGCGAAGGACGTACCTGGAAACCAATGATGATCGCATCAGAAGCTGAAGCTAATAATACGTCTGATTCTGAGATCTGACCCACCGATTTGTGGATGATATTTACCTGAATTTCTTCAGTTGATAATTTCAATAAGGAATCTGAAAGCGCTTCGATCGATCCATCCACGTCACCTTTTACAATTACGTTCAGCTCCTTGAAGTTTCCAATTGCTAAACGACGACCGATCTCATCTAGGGTAATGTGTTTCTGGGTACGAAGGCCTTGTTCACGCTGCAACTGCAAACGTTTGTTTGCAATTTCACGAGCCTCGGTTTCTGTATCCATGGCATTGAACTTGTCGCCCGAAGTAGGTGCACCCTGCATACCCAATACTTGTACCGGGGTACTTGGTCCGGCTTGCTCCACTTTTTGGCCACGCTCATTGGTCAAGGCTTTTACCCTACCGCTGTAACATCCTGCCAAAATCGGATCTCCTACTTTCAGTGTTCCCGATTGTATCAATACCGTGGTAACAATACCACGACCTTTATCGAGGGCAGCTTCAATTACGGTACCTACGGCACGTTTATTTGGGTTAGCTTTTAACTCGAGTAATTCTGCTTCCAGCAATACTTTATCTAAGAGGGAATCTACACCCTGTCCGGTTTTACCCGAAATTTCCTGACTTTGGAATTTACCACCCCAATCCTCTACTAAGATATTCATCATAGAGAGTTGCTCACGGATCTTATCGGCGTTGGCACCCGGCTTGTCTACTTTACTGAAAGCAAATACAATAGGTACGCCAGCTGCTTGAGCGTGATTGATAGCTTCTTTGGTTTGTGGCATCACCGCGTCGTCAGCCGCAATTACAATAATGGCAATATCAGTTACCTTGGCACCACGGGCACGCATCGCTGTAAAGGCTTCGTGACCAGGAGTGTCAAGGAAGGTAATTTTGCTTCCATTTTCAAGGGTTACTTCATAAGCCCCAATGTGCTGGGTAATCCCTCCGGCTTCACCCGCAATTACGTTGGTTTTGCGTACAAAGTCGAGTAATGAAGTTTTACCGTGATCAACGTGACCCATTACGGTTACGATAGGCGCACGAGGTTTCAGGCTTTCCGGGCTGTCTGCTTCTTCAAGCGTATTGTTTTCCTCATCTTCCGGTTTTACAAACTCCACTTCGAAGCCAAACTCCTCAGCAACAATGCTCAGGGTTTCAGCATCAAGGCGTTGGTTGATGGATACAAACATGCCCAATGCCATACAGGTGGAGATGATTTGGGTAACCTGTACATCCATCATTTTTGCCAACTCGTTGGCGGTAACAAATTCGGTCACCTTCAGTACTTTCGACTGCAGTTCTTTTTCCAATGCGGCTTCTTCAGCAGATTGGGCCACATCATCCCGTTTTTGACGGCGTAATTTGGCTCTCTGAGCGAACTTTCCAGACTTACCTGCTCCGCTTAAACGGGCAAGGGTGGCCTTAATTTGATCTTGAATCTCTTTATCGGTTGGCTCTTCTTTGCTTGTTGGAGCCGGTTTACGGAAATCTGAACGTTGTTGGTTATTACCACCTTGTCCCTGTCCGGGGCCACCACCAAATTCTTTACGTTTACGCTTACGTTTATGATCGGCGCCTGCATCAGATGAGGAGGCAACCGGACCTGATTTTCTTGGTTCTGGTAAATCAATTTTACCAACCACATTTGGTCCAGTTAGGCGACTTGCTTTGGCACGTACTACCTCATTTTCTGCAGCTGCTACCGGTTTTTGTTCTTCTTTTGCAGGCGCTTCAACTTTTGGTTCAACCGCTTGCGGAGCAGGAGCGGGTTCTGTCTTTTTCTCCGGACGTGTTTTGGTGTTTAACTCATCCAGATTGATTTTTCCAACTACTTTTACTCCTTTTGCCGGTTCAGGCTTTTCTTCAGTTTTTGGTCGCTCAGGCTGAGCAAAAGAGCCTGTATTTTTAATCAGAATTTCTTCTTGCTCAAATATTTCGGGTCTTTTAGGCTCCACTACAGGTTTTTCTGCAGCTTCAGGCACACCATCGCGACGGATTTTGCCAATCACAATTTGTTTGGCTTCTTCTTTCACGATCTTATCCCCCTGGAACTCTCTTAACAGGGCATCGTACATGGCCGGCTCGAGTTTGAACATGGGCTTTGCTTCTACCGCAAAACCTTTTTTCGACAAAAACTCGGCAGCGGTAGATAATCCAATGTTAAGTTCCTTGGCGGCTTTAAGTAAGTTGATGTTTTTACCTTCTGACATTTAAAATTTAAGCTTTAGCTTCTGTGTTTATTACAAAAATATGTTTTTTGAACGGCTTGTGTTCAATTATTTGGCCAATTTCCGATTATTCGAACTCGGCTTTTAAGATACTCAAGACCTCATTGATGGTATCTTCTTCCAAATCTGTACGTTTTAATAGTTCATCGGCATTTAAAGCCAAAACAGATTTAGCCGTATCCAAACCAATGCGTTTAAATTCATCAATGATCCAGCCTTCAATTTCATCTGAGAATTCTTCCAGATCCACATCTTCCTCGTCCTCATCTGCATTTTCGCGATAAACATCAATTTCATATCCGGTCAATTTTCCGGCCAATTTGATGTTGTGACCACCACGCCCAATGGCAAGAGATACTTGGTCTGGTTTTAGATATACTGCAGCTTTCTTATCAGCATCGTCTAATTTAATGCTGGTAATTTTTGCCGGACTCAGTGCACGCTGAATGTAAAGGGAAAGGTTGTTGGTGTAATTGATTACATCAATATTTTCGTTTTTCAACTCTCTCACTATTCCATGAATACGAGAACCCTTCATTCCCACACAGGCTCCAACCGGATCAATGCGGTCGTCATACGACTCAACCGCCACTTTTGCACGCTCTCCTGGTTCACGAACAATTTTCTTAATGGTAATGAGGCCATCAAAAATTTCGGGAACTTCCATTTCGAATAAACGTTGTAAAAACTCTGGTGCAGTACGTGAAATGATAATTTTTGGATTGCTATTCACCATGTCCACTTCTTGGATCACCGCTCTTACGGAATCACCTTTTTTGAAGTAATCGGCAGGAATTTGCTCCGTTTTAGGCAGAATGAGTTCATTGCCTTCATCATCCAATACCAAAGTTTCTTTTTTCCAAACCTGATAAACTTCACCCGTTACAATTTCGCCCACACGATCTTTGTATTTTTTGAAGATCTCGTCTTTTTCCAATTCTAAAATCTTAGAAACCAGGGTTTGACGGGCAGCTAAAATAGCTCGGCGACCAAAACTTTCTAAGGTGATTTGTTCGATGAATTCATCGCCTACTTCCAAATCAGGATCTATTTGTTTGGCTTCGGCCAATTCAATTTCTAAATCATCATCTTCAGAAAAACCATCTTCCATCACCATACGGGTACGCCATATCTCCAAATCCCCGTTATCAGGGTTTACAATCACGTCACAATTCTCATCTGTGCCGAAACGCTTTCTCAGCATGCTGCGAAATACTTCTTCCAAAACTGAAATTACAGTTGGGCGATCGATGTTTTTGAAATCTTTGAACTCCTGAAAGGAATCGATTAAATTGATGTTGCTCATCTTACTTAAATGAAATTAAAACCTTACTTTCCATAATCTCTTCGAAAGCAATGATGCGTTCGATTTGCTGGGCTTTTTTGCCCTTTTCTTTTTTTGTTTCTAAGAGGGTGATGCTTTCGGCCTCGGCCTTTAACAACTTCCCTTCTGTTTTATTGCCATCTTTCAATTTCAGGCTGATGGCCCGCCCCGTATTTTTTATATACTGTCTTAGCAAGCGAAGCGGGGTATCTACACCCGGAGAGGATACTTCCAGGTTGTAGGCCTGCGAAATCAGATTTTCTTCCTCGAGGTGAAAACCTACATGTCTGCTAATGGCGGCACAATCTTTTATACTCAGCCCCTGGTCACCGTCCATTAAAATGATCAGCTTACCGTTTGAATGCATTTTTACCTCCACCAAAAACAAATCTGGGCGGTCGGCAATCTTTTCTTCAACCAATGCGGTTACACGTTGTTCTAAGGTCATGCTCAGGTACTGAAAATAAAAAGAGGGGACACGGTCCCCTCTCTATTCTGTGCAAATATATATAATATTTTTGATTTCAAGCCCTCAATAGCTGAATTTATAACTCAAAGCTTGTTTTTTGCCTTGCCAACTCTCTTTCTGCAGGATGCCCAATAATTCCATATTGAGGGATTGTACATAAACTTTAGCTTCATAATGGCGGCCTTTTTTAAATGGGATTTCAGGTTTGAATTCAAGTTGATTTCCTTTTAGCTGGTAAGTGCCGGCCAGTGGTGGCTGCAAATCGGCCCAATCAGGATCATCAGCTACCTCGTAAACCGCAAAAAACTGTTTCCAGGCAAAGTTGGTATCGGTTTCAGCGATCAATTCATCAGGTAGATTGCTCACGCTTACTTTACTGCTATCATCAGAAAGTTGGATCTCAAGTCCATAATCGTTTTCAATCCTGCTTGGCTGGCAGGCAGATAGCAAAATCATCCAAGTACAAAAACCTAAAAACAGACATTTGCGATACATTTTCTTTTTTTAATTTAAATTTAGCGATATGAAATTCATCATCGAAATTTTATTGGGTGGTTTAGCCGTAGCCATTGCAGCTTATTTGATACCTGGAGTGGTGGTAGATAATTTCCTGACCGCTATTGTAGCTGGCTTATTACTGGGTTTTGTGAATGCCACCATTGGTACACTTTTGCGGATTCTAACCTTCCCCATCAATTTCATCACCTTGGGCCTTTTGTCTTTTTTAATTACCGTCGGGATGGTTTTACTGGTAGATCATTTGATCAAGGGATTTGATACCAGCGGATTTTTTTCGGCCATGATTTTTGCCATTGTGCTCTCGCTGCTGAAAATGATCTTCAGTATTTTTAGTCCAAAAGATGAAGATTGATTTCGGCAGTTATTCCGCCAGAAGATCTGTGATCAAATTCTCAAACTCTTCCGCAAATTCGGTATAATATTTTCCGGTTCCCGGGCCCGAGAAACCAGTATGTATTTTGCGTACCGTTCCCTTTTTATCAATAATGATGGTGGTAGGAAAGGCCATAAATTCTTTCAAGGCAGGAATACTTTTGACTACCTCACTCTTATCATTAGTATAGCCGGTAAGGAGCAGCGGATAGTTCACTTTAAAGCGTTCTTGTAAACGTTTCACATTTTTTGTAGAACGTTCTTTATCGGTAGTTCTTTCGTAAGCAAGTCCAACAACAGCCAAACCTTTGTCTTTGTATTTATTGTAAAAAGGCACCATAAAAGCGGTTTCATCCATACAATTAGGGCACCATGAACCAAAGAATTGAACCACTACCACTTTGTTTTTAAAAGTTTCATCTTTTAATGAAACCTGTTTGCCTTCCAAATCGGGGAAACTGAAATCAATACTGGTGTAACCTGGCTTTAATCCGGTAAGACTGTAGGCATCTGGTAAAACCGCTTGTTCGTCTTTTTGTGCTGTCCAGTTTTCGATAGCCGAATAACCGGAGTACATTTTCCCATCCGTAATGCTATTGCCATTCACCTTGCCGCTAAACAAATAGGCATGGGTGCCATCAAAGCAAGAAAGGTAGAACTTATCACCCGAAACAGTGCCTTCCAGGAAGCGGTAGTCGCCGGTGCTGGTTAAAAACGTACCATATAATTTACTGCCTTTCTGTTCAAATTGGCCAATTGCCAGGGTGGTGTCTTTGGTCTCTTCGGCAATAAAAGTAACCGACCATTTGCCATTAAGATTCACCTTAGCTTCACTTTTGGCTTTAAAAAATCGCCAGTCGGCACCTTGTTCTGCCTTAAAAGGCATGCTCACATCGGTTGATGCCAGGTGTTTGATCCATCTTCCCTCCAACGTTTTACCATGATGAGCTACCCTGATCTCTGAGTCGAACAGCGGCATTTGGATAATGATAGAATCACCATCCGTTTGGATCTCATTTACGCGGAAACGCTCTTTACCATTAATGATGTCGAGGTACTTGCTTCCGGCCGAATCGGCCATTTCGAAGTTAAAAGGAATCTCTACTCCGGTAGCAGTTTTTAAGCTTGCTCGCCAAATACCATTTTGCAAATCGGCTGTGTTTGAGCTGTTACATGAGGCTAAAAATAGACCGGTAATTATCAGAAAACACGCTGCTTGTATTTGCTTTTTCATGGGTATCTGGTTTTTGAGTACTTATTTTAAAACCTCTCTCGAAATAACAATCCGTTGAATTTCGGAGGTACCCTCATAAATTTGGGTGATCTTGGCATCACGCATCAAACGCTCTACATGGTATTCTTTCACAAAACCGTACCCTCCATGAATTTGTACAGCTTCCACAGTAGTTTTCATGGCTACTTCAGAGGCATACAACTTGGCCATTGAGCTGGCTTGTGCATAAGGCAAACCTTGATCTTTCAACCAGGCCGCTTTGATGCAAAGCAAACGTGCAGCTTCAATCTGAGTAGCCATATCGGCCAATTTAAATTGAATCGCCTGATGATCGGCAATCGGTTTGCCAAAAGCCTTACGCTCTTTGGCATATTGTACCGACAATTCGTAGGCGCCAGATGCAATTCCTAAAGCTTGTGCTGCAATCCCAATTCGTCCGCCTTCGAGCGTTTTCATTGCAAATTTGAAACCAAAGCCATCTTCTCCAATGCGGTTGGCTTTCGGAACCTTCACATCGGTGAACATGAGCGAGTGGGTATCAGAACCCCTGATACCTAATTTATTTTCTTTTGGTCCGATGCTGAATCCCTCCATGCCTTTTTCTACGATCAGTACATTGATACCACGGTGTCCTTTTTCAACATCTGTTTGAGCAATCACCAGGTAAGTGGAAGCGCTGCTACCATTGGTGATCCAGTTTTTGGTCCCATTCAGCAGGTAATGATCGCCCATGTCAACCGCAGTGGTTCTTTGTGAAGTGGCGTCAGAGCCAGCCTCAGGTTCTGATAAACAGAATGCACCGATCTTTTCTCCTGTAGCCAATGGCTTCAGGTATTTTTCCTTTTGTTCTTCGGTACCATATTTTTCAATACCATAGCAAACCAAGGAGTTGTTTACCGAAACCACCACCGATGCAGAAGCATCTATTTTTGACAGCTCTTCCATGGCCAACACATAAGAAACGGTATCCAGGCCTGCTCCATTGTATTTGGGGTCAACCATCATACCTAAAAATCCGAGCTCGCCTAATTTTTTGATCTGCTCGGCAGGAAATTTTTGCTGTTCGTCGCGTTCAATTACACCAGGCTTTAATTCGTTTTGCGCAAAATCACGTGCGGCCTGTTGAATCATCAATTGTTCTTCGGTAAATTGGAATTGCATAGGGTTTTATAATTGATTTAGTTGAGCTCAAAAATAAGATTAAATATCACTTTATGAATCGCTTACTTTCTTTTTGATATTGATTTAACAATTTGATCAGGCCGCTTCTTGCTCTTTCTCCCGATGGATGAGCAGCACCGGGATCAAACATAAACTCCCGATGAGCAGAATGACTAAAATTTGTGAGGAGTGGATGAGGGTGGCAAAAGCCAGGCCTTCTGTTTTTGGCAGGGCGTAAAGTGTTAAGCCCTCTGCTACCATCCAATGAAAAGCGCCAATACCGCCTTGAACAGGTACAATCATTCCCAAACTTCCAAAAACCAGTGCAGCCAGTGCTGCATCCATTCCTAAATTGGAGGTGGCGCTCAATGCAAAGAAGCAGAGATAGGTAGAAAGCAAATAAAAAAACCAAAGCAGGGCTGAGAGTAGTATAAAGGCTTTTTTATTGGGCATTTTATTAAAGGAGAGTAATCCGTTTTTAAAACCATCCAGGGCACTTATAAAGGGATGGATTAGCTTGCCGATCTTATTTTTTAGGAGGTAGATCAATAAAATGAAGAATGAAAACAAAGCAATTGACCACCACAAAAGCTCGCTCTGTTGCATCTTGTCTTCCATCTTTAACCAAGCGTTTTGATAGATGAAATCAGCGATTCTGTCAAAAGCCAACACCAAACTTAAACCAGTAATTCCCAATAAAAATAAGAGGTCGAAAAAGCGTTCGGTAATCACAGTGCCCAATAGCTGGTTCACCGGAACCCGATTTGTTTTGTTTAAAACCGCACATCGGGATACTTCGCCCATGCGAGGGATGGCCAAGTTGGCTAAATAAGCAACCATCACGGCAGAAAAAGTGTTTTTTACAGCTATTTGATATCCCAGCGGTTCAATTAACAAACCCCAACGAATGGCTCTGATAAGGTGGGCAACAAGGCAAGCCAATACAGAGGCCGCCAGCCAGTGATAACGGGTATTTTTTAATTGATGGATGATCAGGCCAAGATCTTGACCCTTAAAAGCCCAGTAAAGCAACAATACAGCCAGACTGAGTAAAACGAGAAATTTCAGGAAAGAAAAAATCTTTGAATTCAATACCGAGATTATTTGATGACCTGGTTCTGATCGTCGGGGAAAACCAGGATAGGCTCGTATTTTTTAGCCTCTTCCATTGACAATGATCCGTACGACATGATGATCAATACGTCGCCAACTTGTGCCAGACGGGCGGTGGCGCCGTTCAGGCAAATAACTCCAGTGCCACGTTCTCCTTTGATCACATAAGTTTCGAACCGGGCGCCATTGTTATTGTTCACCACCTGCACTTTTTCGTTGGCTATGATGTTGGCTGCATCCATCAAATTTTCATCGATGGTGATGCTACCCACATAGTTGAGCTCTGCCTGGGTTACTTTCACCCGATGGATCTTAGATTTAAGAATCTGGATAATCATGGCTCAAAATTAATAATAATTATACTGACCCTCGGTTTTTCAGTAGCATATTGTCGATTAGACGGGTTTGACCCACTTTTGCAGCCACTAAAGCCACTATTTTTGCCACATCTTTCGATTGCAGAGCCTGCAGATTTTCACCATCGCAAATTTCGAGGTATTCTAAAACAATACCCGGGCTTTCTAGCAGTTGTTTTTGGGCCTGTTCTTGTAACTCCTGGATAGAAAGCAGCTCAAATTGCTGCTTCATCCAATTTAAAGTCTGGTAAAGTGCCAGGGCGTTTTTTCGCTCTTCCGGGTTGAGGTGAACATTTCTCGAACTCATGGCCAGGCCATCGGTTTCCCGGATGATCGGACACATCATCAACCGTACATTTAAACCCAATTTTTGAACCATTTTTTCGATCACTAAAAACTGTTGGTAATCTTTTTGTCCGAAAAAGGCAAAATCAGGTTCAACGGTATCAAAAAGCTTTTTAACAATTTGGGTTACTCCCTGATAATGCCCCGGTCGGTGTAAGCCTTCCAGCAGCTCATCTAAGCCATCCAATGCTAAATGCCAGGTTTCAGCTGCGGTATACATCTCAGCCACTTCGGGTAAAAAAAGAACATCGCAGGCAGCCTTTTCGAGTAATTGAATATCCTGATCAATCGGCCGAGGATAACGGTCCAGATCTTTGGGATCGTTAAATTGGGTAGGATTCACAAAAATACTGCAAACTACCAAATCCGATTGTTTGTGGGCCAAATCAATTAATGAAATATGGCCTTGGTGCAGGGCTCCCATGGTAGGGACAAAACCGATCTTTTTCCCATCGGCTTTCTCCTTTTTCAGGAATTCAGAGAGGCTGGCCCTTGTGTTGAATATTTTCAAAAGATGCAGGATAAATTGTTGCTGTCCAAAAATGCCGAAATATATAAGAAAACCAAAGCCGTTTGCTTAAATCGTTGATAAATCATAATATAATCCGTATATTTGCAGACTTATCTTTTTTAAATCAAATTAAATTATTGGAGATGGCAAAAACGAAGCTTCTGTA